>NZ_JADLQN010000001.1:2217262-2534014 GCF_015477835.1 Nocardia higoensis
CCCCACCTGTCTGCCGTTGGCGGGCGTGGTCGCGGCGGGCGAGGCGGGCTCGGCGCCGCTGCCCGCGGGCGGGGCGTGGAAGGTGATGACCGGTGCGCCGATCCCACCCGGCGCGGACTGCGTGATCCCGGTGGAGGACACCAGGATCGAGGACGGCCATGTGGTGATCGAACGTGGCCGCGCGGTCGGCGATTTCATCCGTGAACCGGGCACCGATGTGCGCGCGGGCGATCTGCTGGCGTCCGCGGGCACGGGGCTGACACCTCGCCACATCGCCGCGCTGGCGGCGGTCGGGGTGGCGCGGGTCGAGGTGTTCGTCCCCGTGCGCGCGACGGTGATCACCACCGGCGACGAACTCGTCCCGGCGGGCACGCCGTTGCGGCCGGGCCAGATCTACAACTCCAACGGCATCGCGCTGGCCGCCGCGCTCGCCGCCGACCGGGTGGAGGTGGTGGCGGTGGAGCACAGCACCGACGATCCGGCCGTGTTCGCCCGGCTGATCGCCGCCGCCACGCGCTCGGCGGATGTGGTGTTCACCTCGGGCGGTGTCTCGAAGGGCGATTTCGAGGTCGTCAAGGAGGTGCTGTCCGCCCGCGGCGGGCAGTTCGGATCGGTGGCCATGCAGCCGGGCGGACCGCAGGGCTTGTCGGTGATCGACGGGGTGCCCGTGCTCAGTTTCCCCGGCAACCCGGTGAGCACGCTGGTGTCCTACGAGGTGTTCGCCCGGCCGATGCTGCGCCGACTGGCCGGATTGCCCGCCGTACGCGCGTTCGAGACGGCGCTGGTCGAGCCGGTGCGCTCGCCCGCGGGCCGACGCCAGTTCCTGCGCGGCCGGATGACCGAGGCGGGCGTGGTGACGGTGTCCGGTCCGGGCTCGCATCTGATCGTCGGCATGGCCCAGGCCGAGGTGCTTATCGATATCGCCGCCGAGGTCACCGAGGTGCCCGCGGGAGCGCCGGTGCGGGTCCGGGAATTGTGAGCTGATCGGAACGGATTCGGGGCGGGTGCCCGGTTGTGCCAGTCTTGACGGTATGAGCGAGTTGTCCCATGTCGACGCCGAGGGGCGCGCCCGCATGGTGGATGTCAGCGCCAAGGCCGACACCGTGCGGATCGCGGTGGCCGCCGGCGCGTTGCGCACCACGCCGGACGTGGTGGCGCTGGTGCGCGCCGACGATCTGCCGAAGGCCGACGTGCTGTCCACCGCGCGGCTGGCCGGTATCGGCGGTGCGAAGAAGACCTCCGAGCTGATCCCGCTGTGCCATCAGCTGGCGCTGTCCTCGGTCAAGGTCGAGTTCGGCTTCACCGACGAGGCCATCACCATCGAGGCCACCGCCAAGACCACCGGTCCCACCGGTGTCGAGATGGAGGCGTTGACGGCGGTCGCGGTGGCTGGGCTCACCTTGCACGACATGGTGAAGGCGGTCGATCCCGCCGCGGTCCTGACCGACGTGCGACTGGTGTCCAAACAGGGCGGCAAGCGCGGGCACTGGACCCGCGACAGCGCACGAAACGTTGCGGCGCAGGGTGATTCGACGGCCGACGACGGGGGTGAGGAGGCAGGCTCGGCCCGCTCGGCGGTCGTCCTGGTGGCCTCCACCGGCGCGGCGGCGGGCACCCGCACCGATACCACGGGCCCGGTGCTGGCGACATGGCTCGACGGGTTGGGTTTCGCGGTGCGCGGGCCGTTGGTGCACGCCGACGCCGATATCGCGACCGGGCTGGCCGAGGCGCTGCGCACGGCCCCGAACCTGATCGTCACCACCGGCGGCACCGGCGCCTCGCCTACCGATGCGACGCCCGAGGCCACCCTGGCGGTGCTGGATCGCGAACTGCCCGGCGTGGCCGAGGCGATCCGCAACAAGGGTGCGGCGGCGTTCCCGCTGGCCTCGCTCAGCCGCGGGGTCGCCGGACTGGCCGGCCGCACCGTGATCGTGAATCTGCCGGGCTCGCCGGGCGGGGTGAAAGACGGGATGGCAGTGCTCGAGCCGCTGCTGGATCATCTGTTGGCGCAAGTATCCGGAGGCGGTACCCATGAGTGAGAGTCCCATGACCACCAGCAAGAGCGTGGCGGGGAACGGGACCGAGGCGCCGCCCGGCGGTGCGACCACCGGCGTGCGGCTGGTGCGGATCAACGAGCAGCCACTGAATCCGGCCGCGGCCGAGGCCGCGGTCACCGGGCCCGAACACGGCGCCGTGGTGGTCTTCACCGGCAAGGTCCGCGATCACGACGGCGGTCAGGCGGTGTCGGCGCTGGAGTATTCCGCCCATCCGCGGGCCGCGCATTTCCTGCGCGTGTGTTGCGAGGCCATCGCCACGAGCACCGGACTGCCCGTCGCCGCCGAGCATCGCGTGGGCGATCTCGGTATCGGCGATCTGGCGATCGTGGTGGCGGTGGCCGCGCCACATCGGGCCGAGGCGTTCGCCGCCTGCGCGGAGCTGGTCGACCGGATCAAGCACGAGGTGCCGATCTGGAAGCGGCAGCAGTTCGCCGACGGGTTGTCGGAGTGGGTCAACGCCTGTCACTGAGGGCGCGGTGCCGAGGGGCAGCGGTGCACGCGCACCCGCTCTCCGAGAGCGTCGGCGGGTCGGCTCAGTGCGGGGTGTACTGCCAGACGCCCAGCAGTTCCTGGGCGTCGAGCGGGTCGGGGCCGGTGTGCACCGTCTCGCGCAATCGGTCGAGCGCGTCCTCGGCGGGTAGGCCCGCGCCGATCAGCACCAAGGAGCTGACCTGGTCTTCGCCGCGTCGCCACCCGCGGGGCTCGAAGACGATGTGCCTGCCCACGACGTGCAGGCCGAACACGCGGTGTTGCCCGTCCACGGCGAATTCGGCGATGCCCTTGGCACGGAACAGTCCCGGCGGTGGGCTTTCCAGAAAGCTCACCAGCCGCCGCGGGTCGAGTGCCTGCGCACTGGTGAAACTGACGCTGGTGTAGTCGTCGTGCAGGTGGCGGTGGGTGCCCGCGTCGTGGTCGCAGCCGTCCGCGCACCGGTGGTCGTCGTGTTCGGGATCGCCGAGCCGGTCGTACTCGCGCCACAGCTCGTCGAAGCTGAGTTGTTCGGCGACCGGGGTGCGCTCCCGTGCCGGCTCGTCGAAGAGCAGACCGGGGTCGATGCGGCCGAAGCTGGTCACATACACCGGTACCGGCGCGGTCAGCGCCGCGATCTCGGCACGCAATCGCTCGAGGTCGCCCGGGCCGACACGGTCCGCTTTGTTCAGCACCACCAGGTCGGCCAGCCGCAGATGCGTCACCAGCTCCGGATGTCGCTCGCGGCCGGCCGGGAACTCGGCGGCGTCCACGACCTCGATCAGTCCGCCGTAGGAGATCCGGGGATTCTCGCTGCCGATCACCATCCGGATCAGATTGCGCGGCTCGGCCAGTCCGCTGGCCTCCACGACGATCACATCGATGCCCGCCTGCGGCTGGGTCAACCGCTCGAACATCTCGTCGAGCTCGCCCACATCCACCGCGCAGCACACGCATCCGTTGCCGATCGAGACCATCGCGTCGACCTGCCCGGCCACCAGCATGGCGTCGATGTTCACGGCTCCGAAGTCGTTGACCACCACGCCGATGCGCGTGCCGCCGCTGTCGTGCAGCATCCGGTTGAGCAGCGTCGTCTTTCCCGATCCGAGAAAACCGGCCACGATCAGCACAGGAATTCGCTCGCTCACCCGGACCACTGTAGGCGGCCGACACCGGCTCTCCTCGGCTCGGTCGCAGGCGTGCGGGACGGCGACGGGAAGCCGGATAGCGCGGGCCGGCGTCCGGTTGGGCGGTCTCGGTCAGGCGGGGGCGAACAACGTGGCCGCCAGGGTGTAAGCCAGATTGATCAGCTCGGCGGTTATCGCGTCCTCGCCCTTGCCGAGTGCGCCGAGGAGCGGCAGGAGCAGTTGGGCCGCGCGTTCGGCAAGAACGGCTTCGGTGGTATCCGGCTCGGCCGGGGTTCGCGGTGCGGTATCGACGTCTGTCGGGGTGACGGCTTCGAGGCTCGAGGCGCCCGGAGTGGAGGTCCGCGGGGCGGTACCCGGAGTGGAGGTGCTGGGCGCAGCACCCGGGGTCGAGGTCCGCGGGGCGGTACCTGGAGTGGAGGTCTTCGGGGCGGGGGTCTTCGGATCGGGAGTGGTGGAGTCCGATTCGGTCCCGGCGAGGAGGTCCTCCGAACCGGCGACGGGCGTATCGAGCAGGTAGCCCACGATGCCCGTGGTGAGAGCGATGGCGTGTTCGAGCTGTCCGCCCGCGGATTCGAGGACGGCGGCGTCCTCGGCGTTGGCGCCGTTGCCCATCTCCAGGAACACCAGGGGAACCGTCGTCAACGCCGGGCCCGCGACATCGGACCGGGTCTGCAGACCTTCGCTCACGCCCGCGTAGGTGGCGGGCGAGAAACCGGCCTGGACGTAGGCGTCGCGGACCGACTGCGAGACGGCCCGGCCCGCGCCGGACTGGGCGCGATCGGCGTCAGCGTCGGGGATCGGCAGCTGCGGCACGATCAGGTGGAAGCCGCGCTCGGCGGCCGGGCCGCTGTCGGCGTGGATGCTGACCGCCACGGTCGCGCCCGATTCGTTGGCCGCCCGGGCCCGCTCGTCGATGCAACCGCCCCAGCCGCTGTCGTCCTGGCGACTGAGCACCACCTGCGCGCCGAGGCTCTCCAGCGAGGCCTTCACCAGCTGGGCGACATTCCAGGTGATGGTGTGCTCGGCGACGCCGTTGACCGTGGTCATGCCCGTGGTCTGGCACTCCTTGGTGCCGCCGCGGCCGTCGTCGACCGGCCGGGACAGGTTCTCCGAATGGTTCGGGCCCTGGTGCCCGGGATCGAGGAAGATCGTGTGGCCGGAAAGCTTGGTGGCCGACTCGGAGTCGGCCGGGACGGCGGCGGCCACGGCGGGCACGAGTCCGGTGAACACGAGGGCGAGCGCGGCGGCGATGATGGTCGGCTTCATGTATCGGTCGGCGCTCGGTAACCGCAGCGCCCCTCCCTTCCCATTGGCAACACCAAACCCAACAACTCACTCTGGCAACAACTGCACCATTCGGGCAAGCCCTAGTTACCGAACCGCAACCCATTACCCCTTGCCGGGGGCGGGTCATACGTGCAGCTCCACACATGTGACCTGAATCTCGCCATTTCCCCGAATACGCAGTTTGTTTCTGGTAGATCTCACCTCGGGTCCAGGGGAACTCCGGCCGTCGACGAGGACGGCCGACGACGTCGAGGAGAGCGCACATGCGCGCGAGCACAGTGATGATCGCCGGGGCACTGGCGGGCACAGCCACACTGCTCGGTGCGGGCATCGCCGCCGCCGAGCCCGCCACCGTCATCGCCGAGGACGGGCTCTACACGGTAGGGGTCGACATCGCTCCCGGCACCTGGGAGGCGCCGGGCACCTCCGATCCCGACCGTCCCTGCGACTGGCGCAGGCTCTGGAAGGTCGTGGGCGACACCAGCGACCTGACCTACATCATCGCCAACAACTACACCCGCAAGCCGCCCGGCCGTGTGGTCATCGAGGCCACCGACGTGGCATTCCGCACCGAGAACTGCGGGGTCTGGCGCATGGTGCCCGCCGCCGCGCCGACCGGCTCGGCAGGCTGAGGCCACCGCCGCCCACCGGAGCGGGCGCGGGGCACGAGCCTGCGGCGAAGCCATGAACAGGTGCGCCGCCGCGCCCGGGAGGGTACCGCCGGGCGGGGTGGGGGCTCGGGCGTCGGGCGGGGCTGGTTAGGGTCGGCCATGACGAGGACCAAGATTGTGATCACCGGCGCGAGTTCGGGCCTGGGCGCGGGAATGGCACGCGCGTTCGCCGCGAAGGGCCGTGATCTCGCACTGTGCGCTCGGCGGCTGGACCTGCTCGAAGACCTGCGCGCCGAGCTGATCGGGGCTCATCCCGAGATCACCGTCGCCGTGCGCGCACTGGATGTGGACGACCACGCGGCGGTGCCACGCGTGTTCGCCGAGCTGCGCGACGAACTCGGCGGTCTGGACCGGGTGATCGTCAATGCGGGCATCGGCAAGGGCGCGCGGCTGGGCACCGGCCGTGCCTCGGCCAATCTCGCGACCGCGACCACGAATTTCGTCAGCGCGATGGCGCAGGCCGAGGCGGCGCTGGAGATCTTCCGTGACCAGGACAGCGGTCATCTGGTGCTGATCTCGTCGATGAGCGCGGTGCGCGGGCTGCCCGGCCCCAAGGCGGCGTACTCCGCGAGCAAGGCGGGGCTGTCCGCGCTCGGCGAAGCGCTGGCTACCGAGTTGCGCGGCTCGCCCATCGTTGTCACCACGATCCAGCCCGGCTTCATCCGGACCGACATGTCCGACAACGCCGGTGACGCGAAGCTGGTCGCGCCGCTGGACAAGGGCGTGTCCTCGATGGTCGCGGCGATCGAGCGGGAGAAGCGACGGGCCTGCGTGCCCGGCTGGCCGTGGCGGGTGATCGACCTCGTGCTGCCGCATCTGCCGGACAGCGTGGTCGTGAAGCTGGCCTGACCCCGTGACCGGCCTATTAAGCGCTCTGTAAGACGCTGTCAAGACCCCCGAGGGATGTTTGTTCCTGCCCGGCCGGTCCCTGATCCAGGAGGGGGGAACAGGGCCCGGCCGGGCACTTCGTCGCACACGCTGAAGGTTCGCGTCTGAAATCTGTTGGCCGACTGTAGGATTCGTGGTGGCGAGGACGGGGCCGCCGAGGTCGGGGTCGGACGTGGCGCAGTCCTGGAGTATGGCCGCTGTCTGTGGTGCGCACGCGACCAGCCGCGTCGCCCACACCTGCCCGCCGGCACGGTGGGCACCGGCCGGGCGCAGTCGCGTCCTGTTCTGACACCATGACGAGCGTGATCGAGGCCCTACGCTCCGCGCGAGACAAAGCACGGCGGCTGCCGGACGCTGTCTGGTACCTGGCGGTCGGCGGTGTCACCGCGCTGCTCGCGCTGCTCGCGGTGGTCGGCCTGCTGATCGTCGGCGCTTTCTGCCTGATCGGCGTAGGGATACCGGCGCTGCCCGAGGTGATTCGGCTGGTCCGGCCGTTGGTGTCGTTCGATCGCCACAGGGCGGCACAGTATCTCGGTGAACAGGCGTCGGAGGCCTATCAGCCGATCACCGGTGGCCTGCGGCAGCGGGTCGCGACGGTGCTCACCGATCCGGCGAACCGCCGGGACCTCGGTTGGCTGGCCACACACGCGCTGACCGGCACCTATCTCGCGGTGTTCGCCATCGCGCTGCCGCTCAGCACCCTCATGCATCTGGCGATCCCGGGATTCTGGCAGCTGATGCCGCCGGGGCAGGAGTTCGCCAGTTTCGGTTTCGCGGTCGACTCGTGGCCGAAGGCGATACTGAGCTTCTTCCTGGCATTCCCGGTGGCCCTGGTGACCCTGCAGCTTCCGCTGGCCGCGCGCTGGCAGGCGATGGCCACCCACGCCCTGCTGAAACCGGCCGAGGGCGCCATGCTGGCCGACCGGGTCGCGGCCCTCACCGCGACCCGGGCCGCCGCGCTGGACGCGCACGGTGCCGAGCTGCGCCGGATCGAGCGTGACCTGCACGATGGCGCGCAGTCACGGATCGCAGCGGTGATCATGCAGCTCGGGCTGGCCGACCAACTGCGCGAACAGGATCCGGAAACGGCGCAGGGTCTCGTGCGCAAGGCGCAGGACACCGCGACGGCCGCGCTCGCCGAACTGCGTGACGTGGTGCGCAACGTGTACCCGCCGGTGCTCACCGATCGTGGCCTGGCCAGTGCCGTCTCTGCGGTGGCCGCCCGCAACCCGATCCCGTGTGCGCTCGATCTCCGCGAGGTGGGCAGACGTCCCGCCGCGGTGGAGGCGGCAGCGTATTTCGTCATCACCGAGGCGCTCACCAACGCCACCAAGCACTCCGGCGCCGCGGGCGTCTCCCTGGTGCTCGGCGGTACGCCCGACCTGTTGACGATCGAGATCCACGACGACGGGGTAGGCGGCGCCGTGGAGACCTACGGCGGCGGGCTGGCCGGGATCCGGCGCAGGGCCGAGGCGCTCGACGGCCGGATGACACTGATCAGTCCACCCGGGGGGCCTACTGTAGTGCGGGTGGAGTTGCCGTGCGGGTCATGATCGCCGAGGACAATGCCCTGCTGCGGGAGGGCCTGGTGTTGCTGCTGAGCACGGCGGGCATCGAAGTGGTGGCCGCCGTGGACAACGCGGACGATTTCCTCGCGGCGGTGGCCGCCGATAGGCCGGACGCGGTCGTCGTCGATGTGCGCCTGCCGCCGACGTTCACCGACGACGGTTTACGCGCGGCCGTCAGTGCGCGCAAGCTGCACCCCGGACTGCCGGTGCTGGTGTTGTCGTCCTGGGTGGAGGACAGCTACGCCGCGGAATTGCTCGGTGACGGCATGGGCGGTGTCGGCTATCTGCTCAAGGAGCGGGTCGGCAAGGTGGATCGTTTCCTCGATTCGCTGCGCAGGGTCGCGGCGGGTGGTACCGCGATGGACCCCGAGGTGATCTCGCAACTGCTGGTGCGGCGCAAGGCCGACGACCCGATGGCCGCGCTGACCGTCCGCGAACGCGAGGTACTCGCCCTGATGGCCGAGGGCCACAACAACGCGACCATCGCCGAGCGGCTGGTGGTCAGCGAAGGCGCTGTGCACAAACACATTCGGAACATTTTCGCGAAGCTCGGGCTCTCCACCGAAGATGTCGGCCATCGTCGGGTGCTGGCAGTACTGACCTACCTGAACGCTTGAAGCCCTGAACCCGTGGGGGTTCAGGGCCGCAACCGGGCACCGGTCAGTCAGCTCGACAGGTCATGTCGTCGGCGGGCAGCGTGCCGTCGCGAAAGTAGGCGTTCACCGCCGAGTACACGCAGGAGTTCTGGTAGCTCCCGAAGATCCAGTGGGTCTGCACATCCTGGAGGGTGACCATGCGGGACGCGCTCAAATCGTTGTGCAGGGCGACCGCCCCGTCGTACACGGTCCGGGTGTCACCGGTGGACTGCACGATCATGGCGGGCACCGCATTGCGCACCACCGTGGTCGGCTCGGCGGGCGGGGCCCAGAACGTGCACGGTGTGACGTTGTTGGTGAATCCGGCGAACACCGGTTCGGCGGCGCGGGCAGCCTCGATGTTGCGCCAATAGAATCCTGGATCCCGCGGTGCGGCGACGTCACCGCACATGATGGCCATCTGTGCCGAATTTTCGCCCGGCCGTGCCTTCAACACGAATCCTAATGTGGTGTCCAATGTTTCGTCAGGATGGGCGGACTTACCCGCGGCGGCGTCGGCAATGGTACGGATCTGACCGGCGAGCATCCCGTACTGGGCCGGGCTGTCCAGTCCGACGAACAGCACCACCGGCAGCCAGTGCTCGTCGACCTCGTACTCGCCCACCCGGATCGGCTTGTCGGCAGCCTGTTCGATCAGGTCCTGGACAGCGCCGCGAACCTGGGCCCGGCTGGTGCCGAAGTGGTATTCATTGTCGCGCGCCGCGACCCAATCCGCCCACAGGTCGAGCGCGGCCTCGTTGGCCGGACCCATCGCCTGCACCATGCCGACCGACCCGTAGGTGTCCGGGTCGGCCGCGCTGTCCAGCACCATCCGATCGCTGCGCTCGGGGAACATCTGCATGTACACCGCACCGAGGTAGGTGCCGTACGAGGTGCCGAAGTAACTGATCTTGTCCGCGCCGAGAATACCGCGGATGACATCCATGTCCCGCGCGGTGTTGCGGGTGGTGATGTAAGGCAGTCGAGCCGCTTCGGCGGTGGCGCAGCGGGCGGCCAGATCGCTTTGTATCGCAACGGACTCCGCGAAACCTGCCGCGTCCAGGCCCGCCGAATGCAGCCCGAAGCCGATCGGCCACCGGCAGTCGACGGCGGACGAGCGCCCGACGCCACGCGGATCCATGCCGATCAGGTCGTAGCGGGCCCGCACCTCGGGCGTCATCGCCTTTGCGACGTCGACCATGAAGTCCAGACCCGCACCACCGGGACCGCCAGGGTTGGACAGCATGACGCCGCGCTGCGGCGCGGGATCGGTTCCGGCGAGCCGAGAGATCGCCACCGTGAGCGTAGGACCCTGTGGATCAGCGTAATTCAGCGGCACAGTGACCTCGGCGCACTGCGCCCCGGCCTCGTCCAACTTCGGATCCCCGCAGGCTTTCCAATCCACCTGCTGACTGGCGAACCGGTCCGGCACCGCGGTGTGCGGCGTCGCCTCGGCCTCGGAACCGGTACAACCGACCAGACCGGCACAGACCACCAGGCCGGTGACGGCGGTCAAGACGACCGTCAGTCCTTTCGCGCGTTTCACTGATACTCCTCGGAAGTTTGTCGGCCGCACTCGATAAAGGGGCCGTGGTAGTCGGTGGGCCGGGCGCTCATGAGGTGCACAGGGCGGCGTCCAGCACACCGAGGACCGCATCGGCCTCCTCCTCGGTGGTCGGCAACTGGTTGACCGTGACGGTCACCGCCGTGCCGTCAGCCGTCACGCCGTTGCGTGTCTCGAAGCCTGGAATGCTGCCGCCGTGCCCCCAGACCTCTTTGCCACACGGCGCGGTCCGGTGGATCAGCGCGAGCCCGTAATCGGCGCCCGGCATGCGGTCGAACGGCACTGTGCGCTTCATCTCAGCCAATTGCACAGGCGGCAAGATCTTTCCGGACAGTAGCGCGATGAAGAACCGGTTGAGGTCGGTCGCGCTGGCGACCATGTCACCCGCGGTGCCGCCCCAGGACACGTCGAGCTCGGTATAATCGACAGACTTACCATCGATCCGGTGGTACCCACGGGCGTGCGGGCCGCGGATGCTGGTTTCGCGGACAGCGGGCACATAGGTGTCGCGCAGGCCGAGCGGCTCGAGGATCCGGCGCCCGATCTCGTCGGCGGCCGGATTGCCGGTCACCCGCTCGATCAGCAGACCGGCCAGCAGATAGTTGGTGTTCGTGTAGACGGACTTCGCGCCCGGTTCGAACTGCGGCGGCGTCGTCATCGCCCGGCGGATCAGCTCGGTCATCTCGAAGCGCTGCCACCGGAGCGCTTCCTCGTCCGGGTCGATCTTGTCCGAATTCTGGCCGGTGATACCGTCGCCGGCGCCCTGACCGAGGTAGTCCGGCACTCCGCTGGTGTGCTGCAACACTTGCCGCACCGTGATCCGGCTGCCGTCATTGCCGTTGCCCTGCACCACTCCTGGCAGATAGCGCTCGATCGGCGCGTCCAGGTCGACCTTGCCCTCGGCGACCAGCCGCATGATCACCGTCGCCACGTAGGTCTTCGTGTTGCTGCCGATCCGCACGCGCGCGTCGTCCGGGAACGGCGCGCGAGTGTCGAGATCACCGACCCCCGCGGTGAACGTTCGATGTCCGGCGGGTCCGTCGATCACCACCTGCACACCGGGAAACCCCTGACGCATCAGCGTGTCCATCGCGGTGGCCACGGCGGACGGTGGTGTATTCGCCGCCTCGTCCGGTGAGCTCACCGACGCCTCACCACCACACGCGGCCGCGGCGAGCACCGCGCCCGCCACGACGACCGAGAGAGCCGCTGTACCGGAGGTGCGCCGAAATGGGTTCATGAGCAGTGTCTTCCTCTTGTTCGAGTCGAAAGACATGGGTGCGTCCCCGACGATTCGAGCCTAGGAATCCAGAGTCCTCGCGCCTATGCCGCGCGCACCCGAATGCCGGGTACCGCCTGCCGGCGTGACGTGGTGGTGCCAGCACCACCACGTCAGTCGGTCATCGACTCATCGGCCAGACCAGCCGGCCCGTACTCGATGAAACGACTCCGCCACTTATGCACCGTCATCGCCCACACGCCCACCTCGGCGGCAACATGAAATGCTCCCGGCTCCGCGCTAGGTCGCGAGGGTGGGATCGGGGAGGTGCCGGGAATGATCGACGGCCTCGGCCAGCAGGTCCGCCGCCCGGATCAGTTGCTCTTCGGAGTGCTCGCTGGTGAGGAAGAAGCGCAGCCGCTCCGCACCGGCGGGTACCGCGGGTGCGGAGATATTGCCCGCGTACACGCCGCGTTGCAGCAGATACGAGGAAACGAAACCCGAGCGCACCTCACCGGGCACGATCACCGGGCAGATCGGGGTGCCCTCGGACAGACCACGATCCAGCTCGCGCTCCGCCAGGAGCGCGGTGAACTGTTTCGCGTTGGCCCACAGCCGATTCAGCCGTTCCGGCTCCTCCTCGAGCACGTCGAGCGCGGCGAGCGCGGCCCCAGCCGCGGCGGGCGCGGGGCCACCGGTGAGCATGGCGATGCCGGGGGCGGCCGCCTTCATGGCCCGGATGAGATCGGCGTCGCCCGCCAGGAACCCACCACAGCTGCCGAGAGCTTTCGACAGCGTGCCCATCCACAGATCGATCGCGTCGGCGGGCAGCCGGTAGTGCTCGCGGATGCCGTGCCCGCGATCACCGAAGACGCCGAACGAATGCGCCTCGTCGATCATGACCGCGCAGTCGTATTCCCGTGCCACAGCGGTCAATTCGTCGATCCGGCCGACGGTGCCGTCCATGCTGTAGTGCCCCTCGAGCACCACCAGCGCACGATCGAAGCCGGCCCGCGACATCCGCAGGACCGCGCGCAGCGCCTCGGGATCGTTGTGCCGGAACGTGATCCGGCGACACCCCGACCACTGCGTGCCGGAGACCACGCTGCCGTGGATGAGCGCGTCACACACCGCCACATCGCCGTCGCGCAGGAGGAACCCGAGCGCGCCCGCGTTGGTGAGGTACCCGCTGGTGGTGATCATGGCGTCGCCGACGCCGTAGATCTCGGCCAGCCGCGTCTCGAGTTCGCGGTACAACGGGATCTCCCCGGCAAGGATGCGACTCGCCGAGGCCGAGGCGCCGTAGCGATCCAGCGCGGCCTTCGCCCCCGCCACCACCCGCGGATGATCGGCCAGGCCCAGGTAGTTGTAGGCGCTGAAATTGATCAGCTCGCGCCCGTCCGCCTCGATGGTCGCGGCATTGGGACCGGAGCGCAGCAGGAACAGCGGATTGGGCATGGAGCTGTCGCCGTAGAGCTTGTCGATCGCGGCCTGCTTGGCCACGGTCGCGGCGACCTCGGGATGGTCGGTGAACTGCTTGCCCGGCCCGCGGACTCGTCGCGTGGATGCCCCCGCCGGACGCACCGGTGGCCGCGCCTGCGGATGCGTCACCCTCGTCTTCGTCACATCGGAACCGCTGCTGGACAACAGTTTCCGCGCCAGGTCTCGAGCGGACTCACTCACTGCTCGACCTCCGTCCTGCCGACAGGCTGCTGTCCCGCCGACGCCTGCGTCTGTCCGGCGGTTGCGGACGGCGCATCCGCCGCGGTGGTCCCCGCAGTCGCCGCTGCCGCAGTCCCCGCCGCCGGTGCCGTGGGTCCTGTCGTCGCCGTCGGTGTCACCGTCGCCCCGGCGGATGCGCCTTGCGCTGTAGCGCCCAGCTCCCCCGGCGAGGCCGCGATCGCCGGCGAGTTCTCCAGCGAGCCGGGCGCCGGAGCGGTGGCGGCCGATGCGGCGGCTCCCGTCCCGCCGCCGACGAGTTGCTCGGCGATGCGCGTGCCCGCCTGTTCGAGGGTGAAGGTGCGCCCCATGCTCAGCGACGACAGGTCGATCCCGAGACTCTTGGTCACCAGCGCGCCGAACTCCACGGCCATGAGCGAGTCGAGGCCGAGTTCGGGCACGGGGACCGCGAGGTCGATGGATTCGGCGGAGACCCCCATGACGGTGGCGAGTTGTTCGGCGAGCATGTAGGCGACGACCTCGCCGCGCCTGCCCTCGTCGAGTTCGCGCAGGGCGGCGGCGAGCCGGGCGGTCTCCGAGTCGTCCTGGGCCGCGGCGGCGATGAGTTCGGCGACGCGGGCGGTCTGGGCGAAGTGCGGGCCGGAGGCGGCCACCTTGCCCCAATCGATCGCGATGATGTCGGCGTGGTGGTGCAGGCCGAGTTCCAGCGCCTTCTCCAGGTATTCGGTGCCCTCGTCCAGCGGCATCGAATCGAACCCGGTGTTGCGCAGGTAGCGGGCCATGTTGTCGTCGTGTTCGGCCATGCCGCCGCCGGACATGTGCCCCCAGCCGATGGCCAGTGCCGCCCCGCCGTCGCGGACGATGGCGTCGGCCTGGGCCTGCATGGCGATATTGGCGGCGGTGTAGGAGTACTGGCCGACGCCGCCGAAGATGGCGCTGCCGGAGGAGAACAGCACGAACATGTCCGGGCGTGCGCCGGCCTCGGCGAGCGCGTGGGTCAGTGCCCTGGTGCCCTCGACCTTGGGCCGGTAGACCGCGGCGAGGCTGTCGCGGTCCATGGTGGTGACGCGCCGGTCGTCCAGGACGCCCGCGGTGTGGAAGATGCCGCGCAGCGGGTGGTCCGGGGTGTGCAGTTCGCGCAGCAGGTCGGTCATGGCCGCGGTGTCGGTGACATCGCCGCGGGCGGCGGTGACCTCGATGCCGCGCTCCTGCCAGACGGCGAGCTGGGCGCGGGCGGCGTCGCTGCCGGGTCCGCTGCGACCGAGCAGGGTGAGCCGGGTGGCGCCCCGGTCCACCAGCCAGCGGCCGACGGCCAGGCCGAACGCGCCGTAGCCGCCGGTGACCAGGTACTGCGCACGGGGATCGATCTCGACCTCGGTCAGGCGCGGGCGCACCATCGGGGCGGTCTCGTCGAAATCGAGGGCGACGCGGCCGATGCGAGTGGATCGGGCGACCTCCTCGAACGCCTTGGCCACGTCCGCGGTGCCGTAGAGGGTGTAGGGCAGCGGTCGGTAGGTGCCGTCGGCCAGTTTGGCGTTGACCCGGCGCAGCAGCTCGACGGTCGACGCGCGCCGCCGGGCGAGCATGCGGTCCAGATCCAGCGAGTGGTAGGAGACGTTCTTGTCGAAATGGCGCAGGTCGAGCTGGCCGCCGGTGTAGATGTCGGCCTTGCCGATCTCCACGATCCGGCCGAATTCGGCGACAGCGGTGAAGTTCGCGCGCAGGATGTCGCCGGGGGCGGTGCTGACGACCACGTCGACGCCCGCGCCTGCGGTGAGTGCGAGCACGTCCTCGGCGAAGTTCAGCGACCGCGAGTCCAGGACATGGTCGGCGCCCTGTGCGCGGGCCCAGTCGCGGCGCTCGGCGGTGCTCGCGGTGCCGATCACGGTGGCGCCGAGCAGTGTCGCGATCTGCGTGGCGGCCGATCCGACGCCGCCCGCCGCGCCGTGCACGAGCACGGTTTCTCCCGGCTGCAACCTCGCCAGTTCGACCAGCGCGTATTCGGCGGTGCCGAAGGCGGTGGAGTTGGTGCAGTGGCCGGGCTCGGTGTCGGGATCGAGGCGGCTGACCAGATCGGCGGCGGTGGTGTTGTACCGGCGGATCATGTCCTTGCAGCCGAGGCTGACGGTGTCGCCCTCGGCCACGTGGGTGACGCCTTCGCCCACCCGGGTCACCACGCCGATGCCCTCCATACCGGGCGAGCTGCCGAAGAAGGTGTCGGCCAGGTCGCGTTCGGAGAGGACGCCGATGATCTTGAGCGGGTCCTTGTAGTTCAGGCCGACCGCCCGCATCCGTACCTCCACCTCGCCGGCGCCCGGCGCGCGGCGACCGCAGGCCCGCCAGGCCAGCCGGGACAACACCCGTGCGGACGGGATCTCCAGCGCGAAGTTCGCCTCCGGATCGGTGAGCGGGACGGCCTCGTCCAGTGCCTCGATGCGCTCGGGCAGCGTCGCCGACACCGCTGCCACCCAGCGCAGGCCGTTGCGCAGGAACACCTCGTCGACGTTGTCGTAGCTGAACGCGCCGGGGATGTTCAGCTCGGCCGCCAGCTCGGCGTCGCCGGTGTCGGCGTCGAGGTCGACCAGACGCCAGCGCAGGCGAGGCTGCTCGTTGAGCAGGACCCGGCGTGCGCCCGCCACGGCGGCGTGCACCGGGTCGGGGGCGGTGTCGCCGTCCGGGTGGGCGTAGGCCTGTTCGGTGACCACGGTGACATGGATCGAGCCGTCGCCGATCATCGGCATGTCCACGCCGAGCTGGTCGATGCGGACCTCGACGAAGCCTTCCAGTGCCACGGCGAGTTCGCGCAGCGTCCACAGGATGTCCAGGTCGGCGGGTCCGGTCTCGGCGGAGCCGGGGACGACCACCACCACGTGCAGCCGCCGCACGCCCTCGGCGGCGACGGCCGCGTGCAGTCGCGCCACGACCGATGCGCCGAGATCGGTGCCGCCCGGCTCACCGGCGGCGAGCACCTCCGGCCGCGCGAGCAGCCCGGCGATCCGGGCGGTGCGCGCACCGGCTTCGCGAGCCAGGTCGATCACCACGGTGTGCACTTCTTCCGGGGCGGGCAGCAGTGCGGGGTCGACGGGATCGCGCAGCTCCCAGCGGTTCTCGTAGAAGAAGCCGGCCATCCGGCGCAAGGCGCCCAGGCCGGGGGCGATAGAGCCGAAACGCATGCCCCGGATCTGGAGCACCACCGTGCCGTCGGTGCCGAGCAGGTCGATGTCGGCGCGCGGCTCGCCCGCGCGGTCCAGGCGGGCGAGGACGTCGACCTGCTCGGGGATCGGCGCGAAGGCGCGCACGGATTCCACGCCGACCGGCACCATGGCCCCGTCCCCGGAATTTCCGCTGCCGACCAGCAGCGCGGCGATGCTCTGGAGTGCCGCGTCGACCACGCACGGATGCGCCAGGTGCGCCGAGTCGCGGGCGATCTCGCCGTCGAGGGTAGCCAGCACGGTGGTGTCGCGCACCCGCACCGAGGTCGCGCGCCGGAACGTCGGGCCGTAGTCCAGGCCGCGCGCGGCCAGGCCCGCGTAGAAATCGGCCGGGTCGATCGCGTGCATGCCGTCCGGCTCGGGCAGTTCCACCGGAGTCGGCTCGTAGACGCCGTCGACCAGGCGGCCGGTGGCATTGACCGTCCAGGTGTCGGCGGCCGCGCCGTGCGAGCGGATCACGAACCGGTGAGTGGCCTCCTCCACCCGCAACTCGACGACCGGAGCATCGCCCTCCTCGATCACCAGCGGGGCGACGAACCGCACATCGGCCACCGCGACCCGGGTGGACTCGGTGCGCAGCGCGGCGGCGCTGAGGGCGGCGTCGAGGTAGGCCGCGCCGGGCAGGATGCGCGTGCCGCCGACCACGTGATCGGCCAGCCACGGCATCGCCCCGACGCTCAGCCGCACCGTCCACGCGGTGGTCGGCTCGCCCAGATCCGGATCGCCGAGCATGGGGTAACCGCCGGGGGTGCCGTGCCTGCGCTGGACGAACACGGGCAGGTCGGCGCGCAGCACGGTGCGCTGCCATGGGTAGCGCGGCAGGTCGAGGTGCGGTGTGACGGGCTGTTCGGCGAACAGGGCGTCGGTGTCCAGCACGCCGGCGACATACAGGCCGGCCAGGGTGCGGCGGATGCTGTCGGCGTCGTCCTGCTTGCGGTGCAGGGTGGCCACGGAGGTGCCGGTCTCCCCCGCGCCCAGCAGCATCTCCCTGATGTTCGCGCCGAGCACCGGGTGCGGGCCGACCTCGAGAAAGACCCGGCTGCCGTCGCCGATCAGCCCTGCCACGGCGTCGGCGAACCGCACCGGCTGACGCACATTGGCGCACCAGTACTCGGCATCCCAGTCACCGACTGTGACGGGCGCGCCCGTCACAGTCGAGTACAGCGGCAGCACCGGCGCCTCGACGACCAGATCGGCGAGCGCTTCGCGCAGCTTGTCGAGGATCGGATCCATCAGATAGCTGTGGTAGGGCACCTCGACGTGCAGGCGTTTGGCGAAAACACCTTGCGCGGTAAGACTTTCGGCGATCTGATCGAGACATTCCACCGCGCCGGCGAGGGTGACCGCGTTGGGGCTGTTGATCGCGGCGATGTCGACCCGGTCGTCGTCGTCGATGAGAGCGCGGGCGGCCTCCGGCGTCAGGCCGACGGCGAGCATGCCGCCCGAACCCGCCGTGGTCGCCTGCAACCGGGCGCGGTGCACGCTGACGGTGACCGCGTCGCGCAGCGAGAGCATGCCGGTGACGTAGGCGGCCGACACCTCGCCGACGCTGTGGCCCACCACCGCGGCGGGCCGGATGCCCAGCTCGTCGAGCAGGACGACCAGGCAGACCTGCACCAGGAAGTTCGCGGGCTGGGCGACCTCGGTGCTGGTCACCCGTGACTCTTCCTCCGGGCGCAGCAGTTCCTCGACGATCGACCACCCGGCGATCTCCCGGAACACCGTGTCGATCCGCAGCGCCTCGGCGGCGAAGACCCCGCCGGCCTCGAGCAGCCCGCGGGCCATCGCCCACCACTGCGGGCCCATGCCGGTGAACACGAACACCGGCTCCGCGGTGCGCTGCGCAACGACCTTGGCCGCGCCGCGCGCCGTGCCGTCGGCCAGTTCGACCAGTCCGCGCACCAGCTCGGCGTCGTCGCCGAACGGCACGGCGGCCCGGTAGGCATGATGCTTGCGGCGGGTCCACGCGGCCTCGGCCAGCCGGCCGGGGTCCGCGCCCTCGGCGACGAGTTCGGCGAAACCGCGCGCCAGTTCACGCACCGCCTGCTCGCTGCGGGCCGACAGCGGCAGCACGCCGTGGTGGCGCGGCGCGCGCTCGCCCGCCTCCGGCGCGACGTACTCCTGGAGAATCGCGTGCGCGTTCGTGCCGCCGTAACCGAAACCGTTGACCGCGATGGTCATCGGCCCGGACTCGGGGCCCACCGGCTCGACCTCGCACTGCAGGCGCAGGTTCAGGTCGTCGAACGGGATGTCCGGGTTGGGCTCGTTCAGCCAGCCCTGTGGCGCGATGGTGCGGTGGGAGATGGCCAGCGCGGACTTGATGATACTGGCGATGCCGGAGGCCGCCTCGGTGTGGCCGAGCTGGCCTTTCACGGAGCCGACGCCCAGCGGCCGGGAGCGCTGTGCCGCCTGCCCGTAGGCCCGGCCGATCGCCCGCAGTTCCAGCGGGTCGCCGACGGGTGTTCCGGTGCCGTGTGCCTCGACGTAGTCGACCTCGTGCGGCGCGATACCTGCCCGCGCGGTGACCGTCCTGGCCAGCGCCTCCTGCAGGTCGGCATTGGGCACGGTGATGGCGGTGGTCCGCCCGTCCTGGTTCGCGCCGGTCGCCTTGATCACCGCGTAGATCCGGTCGCTGTCGCGTTCGGCGTCGGCGAGGCGTTTGAGCACGACCATGCCCGAGCCCTCACCGCGACCGTAGCCGTCGGCGGCCGCGTCGAACGGCTTGCTGCGCCCGTCGGTGGCCAGGAAGCCACCCTTGCACATGGACACGAAGGGCTCGGGCTGCAGCAGCATGGTGACGCCGCCCGCCATCGCGACCGCGCAGTCGCCGCTGTCGAGCGCCTGGCAGGCCAGGTGCAGTGCCACCAGCGAGGACGAACACGCGGTGTCCACGGTGACCGCGGGCCCGACGAGGTCGAGCGCGTACGCGATCCGGTTGGACAGCATGGTGTAGGAGGCGCCGACCGCGGTGTGCATGTCCACGTGCGGCAGCGCGTCCCCGGCCACCGAGACGGCCAGCTGGTCGAGGGTGAAGGCGCCGACATAGACGCCCACCGGCGCGCCGGTGACCCGGCCCGCGATGCCCGCGTCGTCGAGCGCCTCCCAGGCGACCTCGAGAATCAGTCGCTGCTGCGGGTCCATCGACGCGGCCTCGCGCGGGGAGATGCCGAAGAAGTCGGGGTCGAACGCCCACGGGTCGCCGGTGAGGAAGGCCGCGCGCTTGGTGTACATGCGGCCGGGGGTGCGCTTGTCGGGGTCGTAGTAGCGGTCGACATCCCAGCGGGTGGCCGGGATGTCGACGACGCCGTCGCCTTTGCCGACGAGGAAGTCCCAGAAGGACTCCGGTGAATCGATGCCACCGGCGTACCGGCAACCGATTCCGACTATGGCGATGTCAGACAACGGGAACTCCTTGCGTACTCGACACCGGGCCGGAGGCGGAACCCACCGGGACGGCGGTGAAACGGATGAGCGATGATTCGGGTCGACGTCAGGTGACCGGTGGGCGCAGCACGAAATTCATCTCCGGACCGTCGCGGCCGATGCGGACTCGCTCGACGAACTCGCAGCCGAGCGCACGGTAGTAGGCGACATTGCCGTCCTTACAGATTCCGCCGAGCCCGGCGCCGCGCGCATCGGCGTCCGCGGCCAGCGCCGCCCACAGCGCCCGGCCCACCCCGCGCCGTTGCAGGCCGGGCTCGCAGCCCAGGTAGATCAGGAACAGGTGCGGGCGTGACGGAGCGACTCGGGCCATGGCGGCATCGACCGCCATGCCCCGCACCGTCGCAGCGCCCATGGCCCACAACAGCTGCGGACCCGACACCACTTCGCGCCACAGCGATGTGCGCGTCCCGGGCGGCTGCCACAGCGCCGCGCCGACCACCCGATCCCCGGCGACCGCGACGGAGGCACCGTCGACAGGGAGGAACCTGTGGCGCAGCATGATGCGCAACATCTCCGGTGTACGGCGGCGGCGCTGCGCCGGTGACGGGAAGACGTACTCCTCGATCGGGTCGTCGCTGTCGAATGCCTGCGCGAGCACCCGCACGATGTCCTCGATGTCGGCCTCGGTGGCACGACGGACGACCGTAGGACTCTGCTGATCCACCAACTGCCCCTATCGCTTCCCGTACCGCGTGCCCGAGTGGACGAATGGTGCCGCACGACGCTCCGGCAGGCACGCGCTAGCTACCCGTCAGTAGGTTACTCACGAGGAAACACAACGCCAACCGGAAAAGGATTGTGATAAATCAGACCTACGCCGATCTTGTTCCAGCACTGCGCAATCCGCTAGATTGCGCGTCGGCGCCCCTGTGCCGGAACGGGATTCGCTTTCGGCACGTCAGCGGGACGCCACGCGCGCCGGGGTGGCGACCGGCGTGTGCAGCACATCGGGAACCACGGTGCCGCGCAACGAGGTTCCCGCCGTCTCCCGCAGGAACACCCAGGCCACCAGACCCACCAGCGAAGCGCCGATCATGTAGGCGGCCGGGAACAGCGACCAGCCGCTCGCCTCGATCGCCGCCTCGTTCACCAGCGGCGCGGTGCCGCCGAAAGCGGCCGTGGAGACGTTGTAGGCCAACGCGAACCCCGCGTAGCGGACGTGCGTCGGGAAGATGGCCGGGAAGGTCGCGCTGATCGTCGACAGCTGCGGCACATACAGCAGACCGAGCACGACGAAGCCGATCACCGCCCAGACCGGCCCCTGCCCCATCAACCAGTACATCGGCAGCGCGAACACCGCCAAGCCGACCAGCGAGACCAGCCACATCGGCCTGCGCCCCACCCGATCCGACAGCGCACCGAAGAACGGCAGCACCAGCATCATCACCACCTGGCCGATGAGCATCATGGCCGTCGTGGCCGATTCGGCCATACCGAGCGACTGCTGCAGATAGGTCGGCTGATAGGTGAGCAGCGTGTAGTTCACCACGTTCAGCGCGATCACCAGCCCACCCAAGGTGAGCAGTTCCCGACGGTAGTGACGCACCAGCTCCCCCAGACCGGTCGGCGGGTGCGGATTCCGGGCGACCTCCTCGAACACCGGCGACTCGTCCAGGCGCGAGCGCAGGTACAGCCCGATCAGGCCGAGCGGGACCGCGAGCAGGAACGGGATACGCCAGCCCCAGTCGTACATGGCCTGCGACCCGAGCGCCAACTGCAGCGCCAGCACGACGGCCGAGCCGCCGACGAAGCCGGCCAGGGTGCCGAACTCGAGGAAGCTGCCGAGGAAGCCGCGGCGGCGGTCGGCCGCCGTCTCGGCCAGGTAGGTCGCCGCGCCGCCGTACTCACCGCCGGTGGAGAAGCCCTGCACCACTCGCAGCAGGATCAACAGAATCGGCGCGAACACCCCGATGCGGTCGTGCGTGGGCAGCAGACCGATGAGGCCGGTGGCCGCCGCCATCAGCAGAATGGTGGTGGCCAGCACCCGCTTGCGACCGAGCCGGTCGCCCAGCGGTCCCCAGACCATGCCGCCGAGGGGACGCAGCACGAACGAGATGGCGAAGCCGAGCATGGTGCCCAGCGTGCCGAGCTCGCCGGGGAAGAACGCGGCGGTCAGGTAGGTCGCGGTGGCGGCGTAGACGCCGTAGTCGAACCACTCGGTGGCGTTACCCATCGCCGATGCGGCCACCGATCGGCGCAACCGCCGGGAGCCCTCCTGCGTGTCGGTCATGCCGTCTCCTCACCGCCTGCGCGGACCGCGGCCACCCCGTGCTTGCCGCGCCCCGCGTTCCCTGCGCATCGACTCCGAGCCGACACGAGCACACAGGAACCGTTCCCACGTTCGACACCGGACAAACGTGACCCGGACTCGGCCGTCCGGCTGCCACAGCCCCATCCACCGGCAGGCAGGTCCGAAACATGATGTAGATCACATATCCGGACGGTTGGGCAGCTGGGATTCACGAGCCCGGGACGACGCGCCTACGGCCCGATCCGAGTTCCACCCGAACGGCCCGATGTCCACGGGTCCGAGGACCGAACCGGGATCCACCCCTGTTCACTCACCGCGCGTGCCGGCAGCAGGGCTGTCGGCGACACGACCGTCCTCGCCGTGGAAGATCCGCAGCGCGCCCGGCCTGCTGGTGAAAGTGAACTCGGTGCCTCGGTACCCGACCTCCCCGTCGGTGGCCAGCGAGACCGGACCACTGTCGATCCGCACGTGCAGCCGGTCGGTGGCGCGCCGGACATAGGTCGCGGAGTCGGCCAGTGTTCCGGTGAGGGTGGCCCACACCAACCGGGTGCGCGAGAAGGCCACATCGGCGCGCAGATAGCGCACGTCGATGGTGCCCCCGTGCAACTCCGGACGGGACATGGGGATCTGGTCGGCGGGGCTGTAGCGCCCGTTACCGACGAACAGCATCCACAGCGCCACCGGCGCGCCGTCGACGATCGCGTGCAACGGCTGGGCGCGCAGCAGGACTCGCACCATGGCGATACCCGCGGCGGGCCATTTCCCGATCCGGTGCTCCCAGCGCTCGCGCAGGTGCACGAAGTCCGGGTAGCCGCCGAGGCTGGCGGTGTTGACGAACACCCGGTCCCCGCCGCCGTCGAGATCGACAGCGGCGACATCGACCCGCGCCACCGCGCCCGCGTCCAGCGCGCTCGCGGTGTGGACGGCGTCCTCGACCCCCGCGTCCTTGGCGAAGTGGTTGAGCGTGCCACCGGCGAACACGGCGAGCGGAAGGTCCTCGCGGACCGCGATTTCGGCGATGCCGGAGACCGTTCCGTCACCGCCGAGGACGCCGAGCGCGCGCACCTCGCCGGAGCGCAGATGTTCGGCGATCTGCTCGTCGAGGGTCCGTTCGTGATCGAGTGGCAGAATGCGGGCGGCCGGCAGTGTGGCCCGCACCTCGGCGAGCACTTCCTCGGCGGCGCCGCTGCCGGACAACGGGTTGGCGACCAGCAGCAGACCCCTGCCGTGCGGCAGCGGTTCGAGGGTCTCGGTCTCCCCGACCAGCGCGGGCTCGTCGGGCCGCAGCGCCCACCATCGGCGGGTGCCCAGCGCCACTCCGGCCCCGAGCAGCGCGCCCGCGACCACGTCGGAGGGCCAGTGCACGCCGATGTGCACCCGCGAATACGCGACGGCCACGGCGACCGGCGCGACCGCCGCTGCCGCGGCGGGACTCTCCAGCGCGACTCCGGTGACGAACGCGGCCGCGGAGGCCGAGTGCCCGGACGGGAACGAGGACGACACCGGCGGCGCGACCAGCCTGCGCACCAACGGCACCGATCCGTCCGGGGGCCGCCTGCGCGGGAACAACGGCTTGGCGATGCCGTTGGCGATCCCACTGGCCAAGCCGACCGCGAGCAGCCCACGCACGCCCGCGCGCCGCACCGGCCCCTTGCCGAGCAGCAGCATGACCGCGCCGGAGCCGAGCCAGAGCCGGTTGTAGTTCGCGCCGGCGCTCAATGCGCGCAGCGCGCGGTCGGCAGGGGTAGGGCGCAGCCGCGCACTGCGTGCCACCAGGTACCGGTCCAGAGAGCCGGCGAGCCCTCGGGTCCGGGCCGGGGTGCGAGTCTCCCGGCTCGATCGCCTCGGCGTCGGCCGTGTCCGGCGCGACACCCGCTCGAACTGCATCAGCCCAGCCTAGCCCGAGCCGTGGTGTTCGGGATTCCGCTGCGGCCCAGCGCGATCGGTCACAACGGCCGCCCGCTCTGGACGATCAGAGGCGAATCCGTGTTAACTTAAGTGTGAATGGGAATTCACTTGTTTCGATCGGAGCCAGCTATGCGGTCTGCCGTCATCGTGGACATCGTCCGCACCCCGTCCGGGAAGGGCAAGGCCGGTGGCGGCCTCGCCGATGTGCATCCCGCGACGCTGCTCGCAGGCGTGCTCGCCGAGCTCGTCGCGCGCAACGACCTCGATCCCGCCGTCGTCGACGACGTCATCGGCGGTTGCGTCACCCAGAGCGGTGAGCAGGCGCTCAACATCACCCGCACCGCCGTGCTCGCGGCGGGCTTCCCGGAGACCGTGCCCGCCACCACGGTGGACCGCCAGTGCGGCTCCAGCCAGCAGGCCGCGCACTTCGCCGCCCAGGGTGTCATCGCGGGCGCCTACGACGTGGCGATCGCCTGCGGCGTGGAGATGATGAGCCGGGTGCCCATGTTCTCCAATGCCCAGGGCAAGGACACCAACGGCGGCCCGCTCGCGCACCGCTTCCCCGACGGCCTGATCCAGCAGGGCATCGCCGCCGAGATCATCGCCGCGCGCTGGAAGTTCGACCGTGCCGCGCTCGACGAATTCGCCGCGCGCTCGCATCGCCTGGCAGCCGAGACCGCGGCCGCCGGAGGCTTCGACAAGGAACTGGTCGCCGCGGGCACACTGACCGCCGACGAGACCATCCGACCCAGCACCACCGTCGAGGGGCTGGCCGGATTGCGTCCCGCTTTCGCCGACGACGCCTTCCAGGCGCGCTTCCCCGAGATCGACTGGTCGATCACCCCCGGCAACTCCTCGCCGCTGTCCGACGGCGCCTCGGCCGCGCTCATCATGAGCGAGGAGGCCGCCGCGAAACTGGGCTTGACCCCGCGCGCCCGGTTCCACTCCTTCTCGGTGGTCGGCGACGACCCGCTGCTCATGCTCACCGCCGTGGTGCCCGCCACCCGCAAGGCGCTCGAGCGGGTGAACCTCGGCATCGACGACATCGACGCCTACGAGGTCAACGAAGCCTTCGCCTCGGTCCCCCTGGTGTGGCAGCAGGAGCTGGCCGCCGATCCGGCCAAGCTGAACCCGCGCGGCGGCGCGATCGCCCTGGGCCATCCGCTCGGCGCGTCCGGCACCCGCATCATGGCGACCCTGGTCAACCACCTCGAGCAGACCGGCGGCCGCTACGGCCTGCAGACCATGTGCGAAGCGGGCGGCTTGGCCAACGCCACGATCATCGAGCGGCTCTGATGACACAGACACAGACACGCTCGGCGCTGGTCACCGGTGGCTCGCGCGGCATCGGCGCCGAGGTCGCGAACCGGCTGGCCGCCGAGGGCTACCACCTGACGATCGCCGCACGCACCGCCGAGACGCTCGAACAGACCGCCGAGCGCCTGCGCGCCGAACACGGCGTCGAGGTGCAGCCGGTGGTGGCGCGGATGAACGACCTGGACGAAGTGCGGGCGCTGGCCGCCGCGCACGGCGACCGGTTCGGCGGGTTGAACGCGCTGGTGCTCAGCGCGGGCACCGGCACGGCGGGCGCGGTGGCGGACATGCCGGCCAAGACCTACGAGCGCATGCTCGACGTCAATTTCCGGGCGCCGATCACCCTCGTCCAGGCCGCCCTCCCGCTGCTGCGCAAGAGCGCGGCCGAGGACGTCGCCCGCGGCGCGAAGATCATCGCGCTGGCCTCGATCACCGGCGTGGTGGGCGAGGCGGGGCTGGCCGCCTACGGGGCCACCAAGGCGGCGCTGGTCTCGCTGTGCGAGACGGTGTCGCTGGAGGAATCCGCGGGCGGCGTGAGCGCCACCGCGATCTCCCCCGGCTATGTGGACACCGACATGACCGCGTGGAAGCGCGACGAGCTGACTCCCTCGACCATGCTGACCACCGGCGACGTCGCGGAGATGGTGCTGGCGATCACCCGGCTCTCACGCAATGCCGTGGTGCCCAACATCGTGCTCTCGCGCGCGGGCGACCAGCTCTGGCGGGCCTGACTCACGCCGCACCGCTGCTCAACCGCGGCTGACGTCGGGATCGACTCCGCCGCACATCGCCGGGCGCCGGGGGTGGGTGTGCCGAACGCGCTCCCACCCTCCGGCACTTCCGCCACTCCGGCACTTCCGCGACTCCGGCACACCCGCCCTCCGGCACTTCCTGACTCCGGTATTTCCAGGTCCTGCATACCCGGGTTTGGTATCACCCCCGGCGCACCCGCCGACCGACCTGGCCGATCACCCGTTCGCGAGAATCAACCGCGCGCGGGTCCGCGCAACCGCGCGACCACCTCGCCGAGTCCGTCGGCGATGGCGCGGCGCTGCTCATCGCTCAGCACATCGATGAGCGCACGGCGCACGGTGGCGACGTGACCGGGTGCGAGCCGGGCGAGTCGCTCCCGCCCGGCGGGCGTCAGGACGGCGACGACTCCGCGAGCGTCGGCGTCGGCCGCCTCGCGCCGGACCAGCCCGGCCTTCTCCAGCCTGCCGATCTGGTAGCTGAGCCCGCTCTTGGAGGTGTAGAGCGCGTCGGCCAGTTCGGTCATCCGCAGTCTGCCCTGCGGTGTAGCGGACAGCCGGACGAGCGTCTCGTACTGGGGATGGGACAACCCCTCGGTCTCGAGGTGTCGTTCGATCTCGCGGTCCACCAGCGCCCCCGCCGCGAGAAAGACCTCCCAGACGCGCATCTCCCCGGTATCGAGCCACCTTGTCTCGGCCACCTGTCCACCCTACGTCACATTGTTCGAATTCGAACCAAGCGCTATGCTCGAGCCTGATAGTTCAAATTTGAACAAGTAGCCGACTCGATGCTCGCCCGGTCGGCGGAGATCCCTCGCAGGCCCGAAAGGAGTGATCCGTGCCCGACACGACGACCACCGGCCGCATGCCGGTCCTGTTCCTCTCCCACGGCGCACCGCCGTTGGTCGACCACGCGCGCTGGCCCGCCGAACTGGCCGCCTGGGCGGGCGGCCTGCCCGAGCCGACCGCGATCCTGATGGTCTCCGCGCACTGGGAAGCCGCGCCCGTCTCGGTCGGCGCGACCACCACCGTGCCGCTGGTCTACGACTTCTGGGGCTTCCCGCAGCGCTACTACGAGGTGCTCTACCCCGCGCCCGGCGCCCCGGAGCTGGCTCTCGCGGTGCGGGCGCTGCTCGGCGACGGCGTCACCCAGGCGCCCGAGCGCGGGCTCGACCACGGCGCCTACGTGCCGCTGACCCAGATGTATCCCGACGCCGATGTGCCGGTGCTGCAACTGTCGATGCCGACGCTCGATCCCACCGAGCTGTTCGAGATCGGGCGCAAGCTCGCGCCCCTGCGTGATGCGGGCGTCCTCATCGTGGGTAGCGGATTCTGGACCCACAATCTGCGTGCCCTGACCGACGACGACAGACACGTGCACACCTTCACCGCCGAATTCGACGAGTGGGGCGAGCGCGCGCTGGCCGACCGCGATATCGACGCCCTGCTCGACTTCGAACGAAAGGCCCCCGCCGCCCGGCTCGCGCATCCACGCGCGGATCACTTCGCGCCTCTGTTCGTCAGCCTCGGCGCGGGCGAAAATGATCTCGACACGTTACGCACGGTGATCGACGGATATTGGCATGGCATGGCACGACGCTCCAT
Source organism: Nocardia higoensis (assembly GCF_015477835.1). Lineage (NCBI taxonomy): Bacteria > Bacillati > Actinomycetota > Actinomycetes > Mycobacteriales > Nocardiaceae > Nocardia > Nocardia higoensis. Next base: position 2,244,931 of record NZ_JADLQN010000001.1, read on the forward strand.
CCAGCTCGGCTGACCCCTCCGCGACGACAGGACACCAGCATGACGACGACCTCCACCACCCCCGTAGTAGTAGTCCGGCAGGCAGGCATCGATGTGGGCCTGCTCGTCCTGCGCCTGGGCATCGGACTCACGATGGCCGCGCACGGCGCCCAGAAACTCTTCGGCTGGTTCGACGGCCCCGGGCTCGAGGGCACCGAAGGAATGGTGAGCGGGCAGGGTTATCCCGCGCCCGACTTCTTCGCGATCGTCCTCGGCGTCACCGAGACCTTCGGCGGCCTGGCGCTGGTGATCGGTCTGCTCACTCCGCTGGCCGGCGCGGCGATCATGGGCACGATGATCAACGCCGTCGCCGTCAAATGGGGTAGCGGCTACATCGGCGGCATCGAGTACGAGACGGTTCTGGCCCTCGGCGGCGCCGCGCTGGCCTTCACCGGCGCCGGACGCATCGCCGTGGACGGCGCGATCCCCGCGCTGCGCCATCCTCGCCTGACCACCGGCCTCGGCTTCGTGATCCTCGGCCTCGTGGTCGCCGGCGTCGTCCTGCTGCTGCGCAACTGACCGGCAACCGATGGGCGGTCCGGCCCCATCCGGTTGCGACCGCAGGAGTACGCGCGGGCGCTCGGGCGGAGGCCGAGGCGCGACCGGCCCCGCACCCGAGTGCGCGGGCCGGTCCGCGGCGTCTCGGTACTCTCTTGTCATGGCGCAGCACTCTCGTCCCGCGGGGCAGCTCGCTCCGCCTCTCGGCACCGGCTCCGCCCGCACCGACGCAGGCCACGACACCGCCACGGGTCGGCTCGCCGATCTGCTCGCCGGGCGCCGAATCGCGGTCCTGACCGGCGCGGGCATTTCCACCGACAGCGGCATCCCCGACTATCGCGGCCCGGACTCCCCGCCGCGCAATCCCATGACCTACCAGCAGTTCGTCGGTGATCGGGTGTTCCGGCGGCGCTACTGGGCCCGCAACCACATCGGCTGGCGGAGCATGGACGCCGCCCGCCCCAACCCCGGCCATCGCGCCCTGGCGACACTCGAGCGAGTCGGCGTGGTGACCGGCATCATCACCCAGAACGTGGACCTGTTGCACACCAAGGCGGGCAGCAGGCGCGTCATCGACCTGCACGGCACCTACGCCCGGGTGCGCTGCCTGGGCTGCGAGACGCTCATGTCCCGCATGACCTTGGCCGACCTGCTCGAAGCGGCCAACCCGGGCTTCGCCACCGCCGCACACAGCAGCGGAATCGAGGTCGCCCCCGACGCGGACGCGGTCGTCGCCGACACCGACGCCTTCCACATGGTCGACTGCCCACATTGCGGCGGCATGCTCAAACCCGACATCGTCTACTTCGGCGAGAACGTGCCCAGGGACCGCGTCGCCGACGCCTTCGCCCTCGTCGACGACTCCGATGCCCTCCTCGTCGCGGGCTCCTCGCTCACCGTCATGTCCGGCCGCCGCTTCGTGCGCCACGCCGCCCGCCGCGGCCACCCGGTGGTGATCGTCAACCGAGGCCCGACCCGTGGCGACGACATCGCCGCCCTGCGCCTGAACACCGGCTGCTCACCTGTGCTCGATGCTCTCGCCGCGCACTTCGCTAACAGCTCCGCCTGAGCGAGAGGTCACCGGCGCAACGAGAACCGCAGGGGCGCGGGGCCGCTGCGGTCGACGATCTCGATGTCAGTCGCGGCCGAGCGCCTGCTCGAGCTCCTTCTTGGTCATCTTCGAACGGCCCTTGATGTTGCGGCGCTTGGCGTCGTTGTAGAGCTGGTCACGGGTCGGGCCCTTCGGCCCGCTGGTGCCCGAGCGCTGCCCGCCGCGCTGCTGTGGCGACTTGTCCTGCACCGTCGAACGGCTGGCGGTCTTGGTCTGCCCGGCCTGCGCGCGATTCTTGTTGACCGTGCGGGCCGCGATCTCCTTCGCGCGCTCGGTGCCCGCGCCGCGATCCTGCGCGGAATCCTTGATGTGCTCGTATTGCCGTTCCTGTTTGTCGGTCCATTCCTTCGGCATCGAAACACCTCCTTCGTGTGTTGTTCCGGGTACCCCGCGTCCGCCCGGCCAAGCGGCGCCGAGCCGGGTCATCCGCGCTCGCGCAGCAGCCGCGCGGCGTGGGCGCCGTTGCGCGCCATGGCCGCTGTCGTGGTGGCCACCTCGTCCGGGGGGCTGTCCAGATCCACCTGATCGGTGGTCTGCATGGCGTTGCCGTTCCACCAGGTGCAGCCCTGCGCCGGTGCTTCTCGGTCACTTTGTGGCGGCAATACCCGGTGGGGCGTACGGCAATCACGGTGCCGAACGTGACGAATTCCCCGCCCACAGGAGCCTGCCCGCGACGTCGCGCTCGTGTAAGACTGGGCCGGTGCGCGAGGACGACAAGCCCACGAAGCCCGGCACACACGTGGGGGAAGCCGGAAGAAGGAAGACGCCCGAGCGCGGAGATGTCATCGGGCAGGGACTGTTCTGGCTCGCCAAATGGTCGCTGTGCCTGGTGGCGATCGCCGCCGGACTGTGGGTGCTGTGGCAACTGCTGGGTGTGCTGTGGGTGATCGTGCTGCCCGTGGCGCTGGCCCTGGTGGTGGCGACGGTGCTGTGGCCGCCGACGCGCTGGCTCACCTCGCACGGCGTGCGGCCCGCGCTGGCGGCGACCCTGTCGGTGCTCGGGTTCATCGCCATCGTGGCGGGCATCATCGCGCTGATCGTGCCGTCCGTGGTCGACCAAGCCCCCGAGCTCGCCGACAAGGCGGGCGAGGGCGTGAACAAGGTGCGCGACTGGTTGCGCAAGCCGCCGCTCAACATCCGCGACGAACAATTGGATCAGGCCACCGACACCATCGTCGACCGCCTGCAGTCCAGCGCCGAGCAGATCGCCACCGGAGTGTTCAGCGGTGTCACCACGGCCGGTTCGGCACTGGTCACCCTGTTCCTGGTGCTGATCCTGGCATTCTTCTTCGTCAAGGACGGGCCCCGATTCATGCCCTGGCTGCACGGCGTGACCGGCACGAGCGCGGGCAGGCACTTCGAGGAGGTGCTCAGCCGCGTCTGGGCGACCCTGGGTGGCTTCATCCGCACCCAGGCGGTGGTGAGCCTCATCGACGCGGTGCTCATCGGCATCGGCCTGGTGGTCCTCGGGGTGCCGCTGGCGCTGGTGCTCGCCGTGCTGACCTTCTTCGGCGGCTTCATCCCGATCGTCGGCGCGTTCGTGGCGGGCGCGCTCGCGGTGCTGGTCGCGCTGGTGGCCAACGGCGTCACCACGGCGCTGATCGTGCTGGCCATCATCATCGCGGTGCAGCAGCTCGAGGGCAATATCCTGCAGCCGGTGCTGCAGAGCCGCAGCATGCAGCTGCACGCGGTGGTGGTGCTGCTCGCGGTGACCGCGGGCGGATCGATCTACGGGATCGTGGGCGCGTTCCTCGCGGTGCCGGTCGCGGCGGTCGCCGCGGTGGTGGTGCGCTATGTCGGTGAGCAGATCGACGCGGCGACGGGGACGGACGCCGCCGACGACAGCGACAGCGACAGCGACAGCGACAGCGACAGCGACGGGCCGGTAACGGAACCGGACACGACTCCCGGCGCGGCAACTCCCGACGTGGTGAAGGAGTAGACGTATCGGCCGGTCAGCGCATCTGGTGAGCGCGCCGATAGGCGGCGGGGGTGTGGCCGGTCCAGCGTTTGAATGCGTGGATGAAGGGGGTGGCCTCGGCGTAGCCGAGCCGGATCGCGATGTCGTCCATCGACAGCGGCGCGGCGGTCAGCATCTCCTCGGCCAGCGCCCGACGCACCTCGTCGAGCAGCGCTCGATAGCTGGTGCCCGCTTCGTCGAGGCGGCGGCGAAGCGTGCGGGCGCTCATATTGAGATCACGCGCCACCGCCTCGAGGGTGGGCGGGCTGCCCACGGTCGCGCCGCTGCCGGGCAGCAGCCGGTCGCGCACCTCGGCGGCGATACCGGTGCGGGCGGTGCGGCGGCGGATCAGCTCGTGGCACTGCGCGACGCATACCTGCCAGGTGGGTTGATTGGCTTGCGGCAGCGGGCGATCGAGCACCTCGGGATCGATCGCGAACAGCGTGTGGTCGCAGTCGAAGCGGGGCCGCACCCCGAACAGTTCCGCCATCCGCGCGGCGTGCGGGGGCTCCGGGTAGGCGAACTCGGCGCGCGAGAGGTTCAGGTGTTCGCCGAGCAGATCGCTCATCACCCGGTGCATGGCGACCACATCGCGTTCGACCAGGAAGGTGCGCACATCGACGGGGATCAGCTCGTGGTCGATCCGCGCGACCACCTCACCGGGCCGGAACTCCACGATCGGCGTGCAGAAGGCGAAGCCGAGACGGTAATAGCGCAGCGCCAGCGAGATCGCTTCGCGCAGGTTCGGGCTGGTGACGCAGGCGTAGCCGAAGATGCCGAAGGTGCTCACCCGGTAGCGCTGCCCCACCGCCATGCCGAGACCCGGTTCGTCGTCGAGGGCGGCGAGCAGGTTGCGCACCACGGCCAGTTCGGTGCGCGCCGGAATCTGGCGGTCGGGCTCGGCCAGCGCCCGCTCGTCGAGACCGGTGCCCGCCAGCAGAGCAGCCGTGCGCACCCCGCGGTCGGCCGCGAACTCGGCCATCACCGCGACGCCCGCGGTGCCGCGTGGGAAATCCCAGGACCGGACCTCGGGTTCCTCGATGGTGTGCACGGTCACCATTATGGCCGAAACTATTGATTTCCTGACCTCAGGTGTTTGCCGACGAGAGTTGTCCCGGTCTTAACGTCGTGTATATGAGCACACCTTCGATCGTCATCATCGGCACCGGGTTCGGTGGACTCGGCATGGCGATGGAATTGCAGAACGCCGGAATGTTCGACTTCACCATTCTGGAACGCTCCGACGATGTCGGCGGCGTCTGGCGGGAGAACACCTACCCGGGCGCGGCCTGCGACATTCCCTCGCCGCTGTACTCCTACTCCTACGCCCCGCGCACCGACTGGCCCCAGCGCTTCTCCCAGCAGGGCGAGATCCTGAAGTACATGCGTGATGTCGCCCGCGATCACGGCCTGCTGCCGAAGATCCGCTTCAACAGCGAGGTCACCGAGGCCGAGTACGACGACGCCACCGGCCGCTGGACCGTGCGCATCGCCGACGGCACGGAACTGACCTGCGACGTGCTGATCTCCGCGGTCGGGCAGCTGTCGCGGCCCGCGCTGCCCAACATCCCGGGCGTGGAGACCTTCAAGGGCACCGCCTTCCACTCCGCCGAGTGGGATCACAGCGCCGACCTGACCGGTAAGCGGGTCGCGGTGATCGGCACCGGCGCCAGCGCGGTGCAGTTCGTCCCCGCGATCGCGCCGAGCACCGAGCATCTGACGCTGTTCCAGCGCTCGGCGGCGTGGATCATGCCCAAGCCGGAGCGGGACTTCGCGGACTGGCACAAGACCATGTTCAAGCGGCTGCCGGTCACCCGGCTGACCGAGCGCTTCGCGTTCTGGGCGTTCTGCGAGTTCCTGGCGCTGGGCATCGTCGATGTGCCCGCCATCCAGAAGCTGGTGACCTGGATCGGCCATCGCCACCTGGCAAATCAGGTTCCCGATCCGGAGCTGCGGGCCAAGCTGACCCCGGACTACCCGGCGGGTTGCAAGCGCGCGCTGTTCTCCAACGAGTACCTGCCCGCGCTCGGCGCCGAAAACGTGACCGTGGAGACCACCGCGATCACCGAGATCACCCCGGAAGGTGTGCGCACCGCCGACGGCGTGCTGCACGAGGTCGACGTGATCGTCTACGGCACCGGCTTCAAGGGCACCGAGTTCCTGTGGCCGATGCAGATCTCCGGTGTCGGCGGCCGCAAGCTGCACGACGACTGGGGTACCGAGGGCGCCCGCGCCTACAAGGGCATGACCGTGCCCGGCTACCCGAACCTGTTCATGCTCTACGGTCCCAACACCAATCTCGGTGTCGGCTCGATCGTCTACATGATCGAGTCGCAGGCCCGCTACATCCGTCAGGCACTGAAGACGCTGGCCGAGCACCCCGGCCGCGTGCTCGACGTGCGCCCCGAGGTGGAAGCCGACTTCGACAAGCACCTGCAGTCGCGCATGGACCGGACCCCGTGGAACTTCTGCTCGAGCTGGTATCGCAACGCCGCGGGCCGTATCACCAACAACTGGCCGGGCACCGTCACCAGTTACCGTTGGCAAACCCGCAAGTTCGATCCCGCTGACTTCGAGCTGAAGGCCGTCTCCTCCTGAGACGAGAATGGTGAAGTGATGACGTTCGATTACGACGTGGTGATCGTCGGCTCCGGCTTCGGCGGCAGCGTGAGCGCGCTGCGCCTGACCGAGAAGGGCTACCGGGTCGGCGTGCTCGAGGCCGGCAGACGCTTCTCCGACGAGGAATTCGCCGAGAACAACTGGAACACCAAGAAGTACCTGTGGGCGCCCGCCCTCGGCTGCTTCGGCATTCAGCGCCTGACCCTGCTGAAGGACACCTTCATCATGGCGGGCGCGGGCGTCGGCGGCGGTTCGCTGGTGTACGCCAACACCCTTTACGAGCCGCCGGACCGCTTCTACCAGGACCGCCAGTGGGCGCACATCACCGACTGGAAAGACGAGCTGGCCCCGCACTACGACCAGGCCAAGCGAATGCTGGGCGTGACGACCAACCCTGCGACCACCCCCTCGGACCGGGTGCTCGCCCAGGTCGCCGAGGACATGGGCATCTCCGACACCTACGGCCCCACCCAGGTGGGCGTGTTGTTCGGCGGCAAGGACGCCAAGCCCGGCCAGCCGGTGCCCGACCCGTTCTTCGGCGGCGTCGGCCCGGACCGCGCCACCTGCACGCACTGCGGTGAGTGCATGACCGGTTGCCGGCACAACGCCAAGAACACCCTGGTCAAGAACTACCTCTACCTTGCCGAGAAGGCAGGCGCCGAGGTGCATCCGCTCACCACGGTGACCGACGTGCGCCCGAAGGCGGGCGGCGGCTACGAGATCACCACCGTGCGCACCGGCCGCTGGGTCCGCAAGGCCAAGCGCACCTTCACCGCCGAACAGGTGATCTTCTCCGCAGCGGCGCTGGGCACCCAGAAGCTGCTGCACAAGCTGCGCGATCGCGGCTCGCTGCCCGGCATCTCGCCGCGGCTCGGCGAACTCTCCCGCACCAACTCCGAAGAGCTGCTCTCGATTCGGAGCCGCCGCAAGGACAACGATTTCACCAAGGGCGTCGCGATCACCTCCTCGATCCACCCCGATCACGACACCCACATCGAGCCGGTGCGCTACGGCAAGGGCAGCAACCTGATCGCCCTGATGGGCACCGCCATGTTCGATCCCGACGGCAAGCGCGGCAATGTCCGCGTGTGGGCGAGCACGATGCGCAAGATCGGCCTGCGCGACGCCCTGCACCTGCACAACCCGCGCCGCTGGTCGGAGCAGATGATCGGCCTGCTGGTGATGCAGTCGCTGGACAACTCCATCACCACCTACACCAAGCGCGGTCTGTTCGGTCGCAAGATGACCACCAAACAGGGTGTGGGCGAGCCGAATCCGACCTGGATTCCGGCGGCGCACGAGGTCGGGCACCGGGTGGCCGAGAAGATCGACGGCATCGCGGGCGCGCCCACCAGCGCCATCTTCGACATCCCGATGACCGGTCACTTCATCGGCGGCTGCGTCATCGGCGATTCGCCGGAGACCGGCGTGGTGGACCCGTACCACCGGATGTACGGCTACCAGGGCCTGCACGTCATCGATGGTTCGACCATCTCGGCGAACCTGGGCGTGAACCCGTCGCTGACGATCACCGCGCAGTCCGAGCGCGCGGTCTCGCTGTGGCCGAACAAGGGTGAGCAGGACCAGCGGCCGAAGCAGGGTGAGCCGTACCGGCGGCTGGCTCCGATCGCGCCGCGCGATCCCGTCGTGCCGCCGCAGGCGCCCGCCGCGCTGCGACTGCCCATCGTCGAGATCAAGACACCGTCCACCACACCGGAACCCGCCGCCGACACCCGCGGCTGAAACCGGCAGACCCCAGGAGCAGCCAGGCTCATGCCCGAATCCGACACCAACGGCGCGTACCTCACCGAAGCCGAAGCAGTGCAGACCCTCGCCGCGCTCGAACGCGACGGCGGCAGCTACGAAGAGGTCACCGCCTTCTTCGATCGCCTGCCGACGGTCGCCGTCGAGGAGATCACCCTCGGCCGGTGGCGCGGCGGCGAGATCGTCACGGGCCACCCCATCGACGGCCTGCTCACCGCCTCCGGCTGGTATGGCAAGCAGTTCGACGGCCCGGAATCCGTGCACCCGCTGCTGTTCTCGACGCCGGGTCAGGGCATCTTCGCCGTCGATCCGCGACGCGTGCCGCTGAGCCTGGCGGGCAAGATCCCCAACGAGCTGGTCGCTCGCGGCAAGAAGGCACTACCCGTGCTGGCGATCGGCCTGCGCACCGAACAGCCACGGGCCCGGCTGCGGGCGATCGAGTTCCGGGGCAAGGTGAGCGCGGCGATGGTCTACGACCACCTGCCGATCATCGACGTGTTCCGCCGCGTCGACGAACACACCCTGCTCGGGGTGATGGATCAGCGCGGCGCGCCGAAGCCGTACTTCTTCACACTTCGCCTGGACCGCTGAGCCACGGTTCAGGCGCGGCCGACGCGGCCCGCTCAGGCACTCTCACGAATGCCCGGGCGGGCCGCAGGCATATCCCTGGTCTGTCGATCGGCGGTGTCGGGATGGATCGCCCGGTCGGTCGCCGACAGCGGTTGCGCCGATCCGCCGCTGCGCACGGCCACGATCTCCGCGGCGATGGCCACGGCGGTCTCCTCCGGTGTCCGGCCACCCAGCTCCAGCCCGATCGGGGAATGCAGCCTGCGTAGTTCGCACTCCCCGACCCCGGCTGCACGTAAGCGCGCTCGTCGCTCCCGGTCCGCCCGGCGCGACCCCATCGCCCCCACGTAGGCGACCGGCAGACGCAACGCCTCGGTCAGGACCGGAATGTCGAATTTCGGATCATGGGTGAGCACGCAGATCACCGTGCGCCCGTCGACCGGGGTGTCGCGCAGATATCGATGTGGCCAGGCGACGACGACCTCATCGGCCTCCGGGATGCGGGCCGGATCGGCGAAGGCGGGTCGCGCCTCGCACACCGTCACCCGATAGCCGAGCAGCGCGCCGACACGGCAGAGGGCGACGGTGAAATCCGTCGAGCCGAAGATGATCATGCGGGGGCGGGTGGTGAACGACTCGACCAGCACGGTCCGTTCCCCGGCGCCGCAGCCGACGGTGCAGACTCCGCTCGAGCCCGCCGCGAGCATCGCGCGCGCCCGCTCCACCACAGCCGAAGGCCATGGCGCGTGCGCCGAGGTCGTGATGCCGATGCCGGCGTCCGTGCCGGTGACATCCGTACCGGTGGTATCCGTGCTGGTGGTGTCCGTGCCCGTGACAGCCAGCAATCCGCCGGTGCCGAGATCACGAACCAGCGCGACCGGGATGTCGTCACGCAGCACGGCCTCGACGACCGGGTGCTCGGCGGCCGTGACGCGCTGGACGAACACCTCGAGCTCGCCCCCGCAGGTCAAGCCCACCGCGAAGGCATCGGCATCCGTATAACCGAAGCGACGGCGCACCGGCGTCCCCGTGGCCAGCACCTCCTGGCACACCTCGAAGACCGCACCCTCGACGCAGCCGCCCGACAGGCTGCCGCGCACCGTCCCCGCCGCATCGGCCGCCATCACCGCGCCGATCGCCCGCGGTGCGCTCCCCCGCACAGCGACGACCGTGGCCAGCGCGTACTCGACCCCTTCGGCATGCCAGTGCGACAACTGCCCGGCCAGCGCACGCATGATCGCCTCCTCACCGCGGTCCCGGCGCGAACACCGGTTGTCCTGCGAGAATAGCACCATGAGAACGATGCTCTCGCAATTCTGATATCTTATTCTCGACTTGGACATATGAAGCGTTGACGATGCGCGAACGACGATGTTAGACAGGGACGAGGCGGCCACCCCGCCTGCTCCACGGGAACGGAGGAACCGCCGGATGACTCGAATGAGGCTGGCGCACAGCACGCTCCATCCGCTCACAGCGATCAGACGGGGTCCGCGGTGACCGCCACCGGCGTGCCCGTCACCACAGCGGTGGGCCGCCGCGTCCCCCGTGTCGAGGACGCCCGCCTGCTCACCGGCGCGGGCACCTACGTCGACGATGTGACCAGGCCGGGCATGGCGCACGCCTGTTTCGTCCGCAGTCCGCTCCCCCGCGCCACCATCACCGGCGTGGACGTGAGCGAGGCGCTCGAACTCGACGGCGTCCTGGCCGTGTACACCGCCGCCGATCTCAACGACAGCGTCGCCGAGATCTCCTACGCGCTCGACACCCCCGGCTTCCCCGAGGTGTCGCGCCCACCGCTGGCCGAAGGCGAGGTCCGCTTCGTCGGCGACCCGGTGGTCATGGTGATCGCCCGGGACCGCTACATCGCCGAGGATGCCGCCGAACTGGTCGTCGTGGATTACGCACCGCTGACCCCGGTCGTCGACTACGCCACCGCCGCCGAATCGCCGGAACTGGTGCACGCCGCCCACCCCGGCAATTCCGCCGGCGGTCTCGGCGGCCGTCCGCCCGCCGATCTGGCGTCGGTCTTCGACGAAGCCGCGCACGCCGTGCGCAGGACCATCCACCAGCAGGCGTACTCCCCCGTCCCCTTGGAGACCCGCGGCATCATCGCCGAATGGTTCTCCGGCACCGGTGAATTGACGGTCTGGACCTCCACCCAGTCGCCCCATGAGGTGCGCGGCTTCTTCGCCCGGCTGCTGGGCGTCGACGCGCATCGGGTGCGCGCGATCGTGCGCGACACCGGCGGCGGCTTCGGTCAGAAGGTCGCCCCGCAGCGTGAGGACAGCTGCGTGGCGCTGGCCGCCCGCAAGCTCGGCGGCGCGATCAAGTGGATCGAGGACCGCCAGGAAAATCTCATGTCGGCAGGCATGGCCCGGCACGAGCACGGCGAGGTGGCGATGGCCTTCGACGCCGAAGGCGCCATCCTGGCCGCCACCATCGAACACGTGCAGAATGTCGGCGCTTATCCGATCCCCTCGCCGCTGACCTCCTCGATCGCCGTCGGCATGCTCTTCCCCGGCCCGTATCGCGTTCCGCAGGCGGGTTTCAGCACCGCCTCCTTCTACTCCAACACCGTCGGCCGGGTCGCCTACCGCGGCCCGTGGCAGTTCGAATCCGTCTCCCGGGAACTGCTGCTCGACGCGGCCGCCAGGCAGATCGGCATCGACCCGGCCGAGTTGCGGCGACGCAACATGCTGTGCCACGACGAGATGCCGACCTTCAACCCCAACGGCATGCCCTACTCCGACGCGACCCCTCTGGAATGCTTCGAACAGGCGTTGAGCATGCTGGACTACGACGCCTTCCGCGCCGAGCAGGCCGCCGCCCGTGCCGAAGGCCGCTATCTCGGCGTCGGCACCTGCACCTACATCGAGCCGACCACCGGCGCGACCCCGTTCCTGAGCACCGAGGGCGCGACCATCCGCATCGCGCCGACCGGCAAGGTGAACGTCCACCTGTCCGGCGGTTCGGCGGGCAACAGCCTGGAGACCACGGCGGTCCAACTGACCGCCGACGCCCTCGGCATCGACATCGCCGATGTGCAGACTCTGCAGGGCGATACCGCCGTGGCCCCGATGGGCGGCGGCACCAACGGCAGCCGATCCGGATCGATGGCCGCGGGCGCGATCGCGGCGACGGCGGAGATCCTGCGCGAACGGATCACCGCCATCGCCACCCACCAGCTCGGGGTCGCCGCCGAGGAGATCGACTTCGCCGGTGGCCGCGCGAGCGTGCGCGACACCGACAAGTCGCTCACCCTGGCCGAGATCGCCCACATCGCCTACTTCCAGACCGAGGCACTGCCGCCGGGCATGTCCCCCGGCCTGGAGGCGACCGGCCGCCATCGCGCCGACCAGATGATGATCTGGGCCAACGCCACCCACGTATGCACCTGCGAGGTCGACATCGAGACCGGAGCGGTGACCCTGCTGCGCTACATCGTCAGCGAGGACGTGGGGCCGATGATCAACCCGAACGTGGTGGAGGGCCAGATCTACGGCGGCACCGTGCAGGGCATCGGCGGCGCGCTCTACGAGCATCTCGCCTACGACGACGACGGCAACCCGGTCGCCACGACCTTCCTCGACTACCTCATGCCCACCGCCGCCGAGGTCCCGCATATCGAGATCGGCCACATCGAGACCCGCAGCAGCGGACCGGGCGGATTCAAGGGCGTCGGCGAGGGCGGCGCGATCGGCTCCACCCCGGCGGTGCTCAACGCCGTCGCCGACGCGCTGGCGCCCTTCGGCGTCGAGATCGATCGCCTGCCGCTCTCGCCCGCCCGCATCGTCGAGATGATCAGCTTCGCATCGACCTCGGCGTCGCACGCCGCGAACTCGGCGGCGAACTCCCGGTCGAATTCGGCCGGAGACTCGGCAACAGGCTCCGGCCCGGCCGCCCACACCGGGGAGGTCACCGCATGAAACCCGCCACGTTCACCTATCACGCACCCGAAACCGCGGCCGAAACCGTGGACCTGCTGGCCGAACTCGGCGACGAGGCCAAGATCATCGCCGGTGGTCAGAGCCTGGTGCCGATGATGGCCCTGCGGCTGGCCGCCTTCGAGCACCTGATCGACCTGCGCAAGGTCACCGAACTGCGCGGCATCGACACCGACGGCGACACCGTGCGCGTCGGCGCGGGCACCACCCACGCGATGGTCGGCCGTGACGAGAACGCCCGCCACCACGTGCCGCTGCTGCACCGCGCCACCCCGCTGATCGGCCACTTCCAGATCCGCAATCGCGGCACTATCGGCGGCGCGGTCGCCCACGCCGACGCGGCCGCCGAATACCCGGTCGTCGCACTGACTCTCGACGCCCGGATGCGCACGCTGTCCCCGCGCGGAGAACGGACGATCGACGCGGCCGACTACTTCACCGGTCTGTGGAGCACCGCGATGGAACTCGACGAAATGCTGGTCGGCATCGATTTCCCGGCCTGGCCGGGCCGCCGGGGTTTCGCCATCGAGGAATTCACCCGCCGTGCGGGCGATTTCGCCATGGCAGGCGCGACGGTGGCGATCGGCCTGGACGCCGACTCCCGCATCGAACGCGTCGGGATCGGCCTGTTCGGCCTGGCCCCGACCCCGCTGCGAGCACGGGCCGTCGAAGCCGAACTGCTCGGCCGTCCGGCGGCGGAGGCGGACGCCGAGGAGATCGGCCGCGCCGCCACCGCTGACCTGGACGCCGTTCCCGCCGATGTCCACGGCTCCGCCGCATATCGCCGCCGGGTGGGCGCGGTCATGGTCACCCGCGCCTGGCGGCGCGCTCTCGAGGAGGCGAGCGATGACTGAAGCACCCCCCGACGTCGAGATCCGAGTGGTCGTCAACGGCGTGCGCCGCCGCGACCGCATCCCACCCAGGCTCACCCTCGCCGACTACCTGCGCGAGCGCCTCGGCCTCACCGGCACCCACCTCGGTTGCGAGCACGGGGTGTGTGGTGCCTGCACCGTCATGCTCGACGGCGCCGCGGTCCGCGCCTGCCTGGTATTCGCCGTGCAGGCCGACGGCGCCGAGCTCACCACGGTCGAGGGCCTGGCCGGTCCGGACGGCGAACTCTCCTGCGTGCAGCGGGCGTTCCGTGATCACCACGGTCTCCAGTGCGGCTTCTGCACACCGGGTTTCGTGGTGTCGGCGACGGCCTTCCTGAACGACAACCCCGACCCGAGCGACGAGCAGATCCGCGACGCCATGTCAGGAAACCTGTGCCGCTGCACCGGCTACCAGGGCATCCTGCGCGCCATACGCGCCGCCGCCACCGACAGCGCCACCGAGCCCGACGCCGAATCAACTGCGGCGCAGCAGAAATAAGCCGAGGAACCCGTGAAACTCGAGAACACCTTCACCATCCCCGTCCCCGCCGACCAGGCGTGGCCGGTCCTGCTCGACCTGGAGCGCCTGGCCCCGTGTGTTCCAGGCGCCACCATCACCTCCCGTGAGGGCGACGACTACCACGGCCGCATCAAGGTGAAACTCGGCCCGGTCGGCCTGTCCTACAAGGGCATCATCAAGGTCGTCTCCCAGGACGAGTCAGCGGGCGTCGCTGTCCTGGAGGGCAGCGGCCGCGAGAACCGGGGCAACGGCACCGCCAAAGCCGTCATCACCTGCCGTCTCGTCGAATCCGGCGACGTCACCGACGTTTTCGTCGACACCGATCTGGCGATCACCGGCAAACCGGCCCAGTTCGGACGCGGCGCGCTGGCCGAAGTAGCGGGCACCTTGATCGGCACCTTCGCCGACAACCTCGCCGCCGAACTCACCGCCGCCCCGAGCGCCACCGGCGCGGCGCAGGACGCGGGCGAGAACTCCACGCTCACTGACACCGCGACGCAGAACGGCACCGCATCGAGCGCGGCCGTGACGGCGACCATCACCGCAGCGCGATCCGACAACGCGCGAGATTCGGTCGTCCGGCCGATCACTCCCCGGCAGGGTGCCGAACCGATCGACATCATGGCCGCCGCGGGCCTGTCGCCGAACCGACGGCTGACCCTCGTCGCCCTGGCCGGAGTCGGCGCGGCTGTCCTGTTCACACTGTTCTTGCGACGCCGCTCCGGCCGGCGGGTGCGCTGAGCGCTGTTCAACCGTCTCATGCTGATAGTGGAAGGCCGGTGTAACGACTACAACGTCAGCCCATGGCTTCCTTCCCCACCGCCCGCAGGATATCAGCGAACCAGATCAGGTCGTATGGCGTCATGATGTCACACGCTATCGACTTCTCGATATTCTGCCACGCCTCGGAGAATTGGCCTATCGTCAAGGTCGGATTCGAGTAGACATCGGTCATTTCCTCAATCGGAATCGACCAGAAGTAGTCGTCGTTGACGGTCGCATATTCCCCCGGACGAGCCGATCGAATATGCGCGATCAGTAGTTCGAACACCTCCAGTAGCCGCTCGTAACTGATGGCAGCAGACGGTTCACGATTCAAGAGTCACTCTCCATTAAGAACTTGTCGATAGAGACTGCCGCAGGTTGACCTGTCAGGAGCACATAAGGCGGGCTTCATCGTCGAGGGAGGAACCTGCGGGTTCTGGGGCGAATTCAGCGCGCCGAAAGGCGGCGGCCGCGGCGACGAATACGCTGAGATATCGAGCGGTCGGCCGGCGCCCTGCGGGGCGCCCTGAAAGGCCGCCCCGCAGGGTGCATTACTATTCCTTCGAAACCATAGAAATGCCACCCTGTGCAAGCGAGAACACTTGGGCGAGCGCTTGGCGAACGGCCTCGTCTCGGTCGATTCTGTTCATCGTACTCAACCTGTCGGGGCGAACATCGATTGTGGCGACTCCGCCGGCAGTTGCATCCTCTACGGTCGGGAACAACACCAGGCATCGATAGGCTCGCACACCCCCTTGTCGTTCTTCACGCATGAACGGAATCAGAAGGGAAACCCCAATTTTCACCTGTTTGCGAAGAGCCTCTTCCGAAGACCATCGAGTCGCCAAGCCGAAGCATTCGGCCTCCTGCTGCAACTGGCGGAGCGCGTCGAAGCCAACTCGGCATACTCGAAAATCTGGGTCATCCCAATGAACCATTGCCATCCGAGTTCCATCCTCCCGCATGTACATCAATTCAAACCGGGTCAATTCTCCCATCCGCGATTCTGACCATCAGCTGATCCCGGCAAGATGGGAGCGCTGACATCGGTGAAAACCGTGTAGACGGCGAGGACGCCGCCGGGACGAGCGTTGCGACCACCGTTCGGGCGACGAGGGGCCGGACATGAATCGATCAGAGATCAGCTCGAATAGACTGTCCACGTATCGATGTCAGCGGCACAGGCAGGTCCAGACAACCCGATGCGCGGGCGTGAGAAGCGCAACGCAAGCGTCCCGCGCGATTCAGGAGCCGGTGAACGGGTCGTCCGGAGCGAGCATCACGAATCCCTCTCCGTCATAGGCCCCGACGATGACCAAACGCAGATCAGCAGTGTCGGAAACAATTTCGGTGGATTCGCCGCGCAGCCATGCTCTGGTCTTCACGTTGTCCTCGATGACGAAAACACAGTACAGGTAGGTGGGATCCTGAGCATTCAGAGTTCGTGTCACGACGTACTCAGGGCTGCTCGTGGTACAGACGGCGAACACCTCCTCTCCCAGTACCACCCGCTCGAATACATGATGTGACAGGTGCGGATCTCCTGGACGGCGCAGAGGCTGCTCAGCGATGATCAAGCAGCCGGGAAACCGGTCGATGACGAACTCCGTCAGCTCACGGATCGTTGCCTTTCCCGCAGCAGCTCTGAACTCGAACCAGCTGTTCTCGGCAGCGCCGTGCGGCACCATCGCTGTTGCTCGCATTCCCTCGACCAGAGGGAGCACCGCTCGAGCGGCGGCGAGCCCGTATCGCAGATTCTCTACGACATACTCGTACCCTCGAAGACCTGCGGGCACCACGGTGGCTTTCATATCTAAACGGTCCTTCCTTTCTCGAAATCTTGTTGGGCATCAGCCTCATCGACGGTGGATCTCCAGTGGCCCGGAGATCCACCGTCGCGACACTCAGGGTTTCGGCTCGAATCGGCCGTCTTCGAACATCCTCCAGTGTTGACCATCTCGGGGGTCGACGTAATCCCAGTGAGGGTCGACACCCGGTGGATGATTGAGGTCTGGGTGCCACGATTCGTCGGTACCCGGGTTGAACCAGGCGCCGCGCGCACCACCGGGGGCATCGGGCCCCCGCCATTCCCAGCCGGGGCCAGGGGAGACGCTGCCATCGGTCCAGCTCGGCACCGGTGCCGAAGGGGACGGCGTTCCGCCTGGTGATGCGGCACCGCCAGTGTTCGGGGACGACTGAGTGACCCCCGGCTGCGAGGGTGATGGATCTGTTGCGGGCGCAGGCTTGGACGGTTCTTCGTTCTGACTCGGGAAGCTGTCGATGCTCGGCAGATCGATGGGGTTGTTGTAGAGGTACATCGCTCCGCCGTAGAGGATCATGGCACCGCCGCCGAGAATGGTCAGCGGGACGGCCAAAGCGCACGCTGGGCACTTTCCGGTGAGGTCGAAGGAGTTGACGGGGTCGCCGTTGACGTAGTCGTAGTTGTTGGCGGAACCTCCGGGGATCGGGTCGGTCTGCAGGAAGCGCCCCAGGACCGGTAGATAAGTGCGGGCGCCCATTTCGAGGGCCTGGTGACTGGCTACGTGTTCGACGGGGACGGTGTGTGTGCCGAGCCAGCCGAAGTCCATTCCGCCCTCGGCGGTGGCCGGGATCGGGATGTCGCCGATGACGCCGGTGGCCGAGTCGATGTTCTGGCCGAAGGGGTCGTAGAGGTGCAGAGTTCCGGTCCTGGTGCCGGTGCCGTCCGCAGTGAACATGATGTCGCCGTGGATGTTCGGGTAGGACCAGTTGGTGGCGTTGCCCGCGGTGTAGTTCTTGGTCAGAACCGTGCCGCCGGGCAGTTTCAGCACGCGCTGGCGCAGGTTGGCCGTGGCGTCGAGGACGAAGTCGGGACCACCGGCGTCACTGGTGTAGCCGTAGTGGTTGACCTGTGTCGGGTTCGTCGGATCCTGGACGGTGCGGCCGATGATGCGGTCGGTGACGTCGCGGGTGTAGGTGACCGAACGACCCGTCGCCGTGGTGGTGGAGACGTGCCTGCGGGTGGAGTCGTAACCGAGGGTGTCGGGTCCGACCGTGATCGCGTTGCCGTAGTTGTCGTAGGTGAACGACAGGGCGGCGCCGCCGCTGGTGGACAGCAGACGGTCGGCGTGGTCGTAGCAGTAGGTAGTGGTCACTGCCGGCGTACCGTTGAAGCTGTCGCTGAACGACGTTCGGTTGGTGTTGCGTCCGGCCTGCGGGTTCGGGCCGCACCCACCGTCGGCGGCGTAGCCGTAGGTGAGCTGGTGGAACGGTACGGTTGCCGCCGTCAGCCTGCCGACACCGTCGTAGGTGTAGGAGAACTGGTGGGTCGCGCCCGCGGTGTCGGAGATGGACTCGTCGATGATGCGCTGATCACGCGAACGCGTCGCCGCGCTGGTGACTGTCGACCCGGGAACATCCCAGGCCAGCGCGCTCACCGAGCCCGCGTCGTTGCGAGTGACGGCCAGATCGGAGCCGTTGCCGTAGTCGACGCTGGTCAGCACACCGGAGGTGTAGCCGGGGGTCGCGACGACGGCGCCGTCGAGGTCCACCCTGGTCAGACGGGAGGAGTCGTCGTAGCGGTAGTTCAGCGTCGAGGTGACACCGTTCACGGTGCTGGTCGCGCTGGTCTGCCTGCCCGCCAGGTCGTAGCCGTTGACGGTGACGACACCATTGGCGTCGGTGTAGGACACCGTACGACCCAGCAGATCAACAACCTTCGTGGTCGAACCATTCGTGTCGCCGACCCGCATCTTCAGCGGATCACCGCCCACGGCGTAGTCATAGGTGGCGATCCGGCCCGGTTGTCCGCCCATCGCCGGGAACGACGTGCTGGTCAGACGACCACGCAGATCGTAGGCGCGACACGACCAGGGCTCGCTGTTGGTCCGCATGGCGACGATGCGCCCCGCGGGGTTGTAGACGGTTTCGACCGCGTTGGCGGCCCCGTCCGAATCCTGTGCTCCGCGAACGAGCTTCACCCGTCCGGCCTGATTCACGGCCGGTGAGTTCGGCACGCACGGGTTGGCTCGGGTTTCGTTGTCGCCGTAATAGGTCGATGTGCCGCGACGATCGACATCCGTGATGTCGCCGCCGGGTAGTGACGCCGACAGTTGCCGCATGAATCCCTGACCGGGCTGCTCGAAGACCGCACGGCCGGTCAGCGCGAGGCCGCCGGGATCGCCGGTCTTCGATACCGCCAGGCCGTAGACGGCGTCGAGGCCGTTGGCCGGGTCGGCGTAGGTGGTCGCGATCGTCTTCGCTGGGGCGCGTTCGACACCGCCACCCGAGGTGTTGTGGGTGGTGAGGTTGGTTTCGAGACCGTAGCGAGGGGCCAGGTGCTGTCCCGGAACGGTCACCGCGGTGCTCGACCCTGGCGGTGTCCACTGGAAATCGAGCGCGCCGGTAGTGCCGCTGCGGTTGTAGTAGTCGACACGGATCCGGTGACGGCTGTCGGCGACGGTGTTGGTGTAGGCGCCGACGACCGTGGTGGAGGGCTTGTCGGTCCAGCTGTCGACGATCAGGACGTCATCGACCCACAACCGCACGCCGTCGACGGCGGTGAACCCGAGGGTGTATTCACCGACGGTCGGGAAGACGACTTCACCGATGAAGCGGCCCGACCAGCCAGCGCTGTTCGTCAGCGGTGGAGTCGAACCCCATGTGCGACTGAGGCTTCCGTCGACAGTGCCGATGCCGGTTGCCCACTCCTTCGGGACACCGGACAGGTACGGGTTGTCGTAGAACGCCGCCTCGAGCCCGACCAGGTTCTCGTCGTAGGTTTTCTGGGTGTGCGGCATCGTCGTCGCACACGCCGGGGTGGGCAACTGTCCGGCGAAACAGGTCGCCAGTGCCGGACCGTACTCGTCGGTGGGTCGATCCGCGTGATCGTAGATCAGCGTGGTGCGACGGCCGGTGGTGTCGATCCGCGCGGTCGGGTAGTCCTTCGGATTCCATTCGGTCCGTTCGGTGTTCCCGTGTGCGTCGGTCGCGCTGAGCGTGCGGCCGGCGGCATCCCAGGTCAGGGTGCGGTCACCGAAGGTGTCCAGACCTGCGATGTCGATATACCCCTTCTTCCCGGGAATGTCGTAGCGGTAGGTGTGTGAGGCCCGTGGTGCGAGGGTCACACCGTTCGCCGCTGGCGCGGTGACGCTGATGACGCGCGAATGCGGCGGTAGTCCCGCGGTGATGTCGTCGTGGAAGGCGTCGTACTCGATGAAGGTGCTGTCGGTGTAGCGCGGCGGGGTCGTTGTCTGGGCGGCCCGCCAGTCGACGGCCAGACTGTCGCGGACCTGCTCCATCGGCCCGACGGCGTCCATCGCCCGCAACTTCGCGGCGGTGTCGCTGCCGGCCTGGTCGTATTCCAGTCTGGCGGCGTCCAGGCTGACGTAGCTGTAGTCGCGAATCTCGGCGCCGGGGTTCTCGATACGCGCCAGAGCGCCCACCGCGTACCAGAGCAGGGTTTCGGTGCCGTCCCAGTACGTGATGCGGCACAGTCGCTGCGGAGGAGCGGGATGCGATCCGGACGGGAACGACGCACCGCCGTAGCAACTGTCACTGTTGTCGGTGTTGTAGTGCAGGATATGGCTGCGTCCGGACACCGGGTCTTTGATCTCGGTCAACCGTGTGGGCGTTCCGGAATACAGGTACTGGATCGACGCGGGCTTCTTGCTGTCCTGCACATTCGATACCGCGGCCAGGGTGCCGTCGATATTGAACACCGAGACCACACCGTCGTCGGTGATCGAGATGCGGCCGTCGGCGTCGACGGCGAGAACACCGTCCTCGTCGCGAGGCGGAAGGTAACCACCAGCCTCGGATTTGGCCCAGCTGCGCTTGCCGCCCGCGGAATCGGTCACCACGACCGAGCCGTCGAGCATCTCGGCGGACACGTAGCGGCTGCCCATCACCCCTAGGGTCCACCCGCCCGGCAGCGGAGACGGATCCTGCGCGTACAACCATTCCGTCGGCACAATCCGGGGATTCAGGTTGTGGCTACGCTGGTTCGATGAGCCGGTGGTGCTTTTGGCCCACAAGACCATGCGCGGATTGCTGGTGGTGCTGTGTCGCAACTCGATCTTGATCGGAACCCGCTGGCCGGCGATCAATGACACGTCGGTGCTCGCCTTCGGGGCGGGCTGGTTGAACGCACTGCCGACCGTGGCGGCGTTGGCCGCGTCGTAGACGACGGTGTTGTCGACCCAGATCGTCGCGCCGTCGGCGTGGTTGGCTGCGAAGCTGTAATCACCGGTGACCTGGGGCCGGAAGTAGCCCTCCCAGTGGACCACGTACCACTCGTCGTCCAGGGCTGCGGGCATCGGATCTTCCTTCCACGGAAGGTTTTCCGATACATTGCTCCAGATGTTGCCCCAGTCCAGATTCACCTGTGGCTCGCTGCGCACCATCACCGGCACCGCGTCCGCGACACCGTCACGATCGACGTCGTTGAAGTACGACGCGCGCACACCACGCCCGTCGGCGGTCTGACGCGAGTTGTAGGCGAGAGTGACACCGGCCGACCCGCCGAGCGCTTCGAAGACCGGGCCTGCGGCTTCGGTGTGCAGGTTGCCGTTGAACAGATTGACAGTGACCGGGCTATACTCGTCGACCGGAGACGGACCAGGACGCCCGATCCGCTTGTCGATCGTGAAATGCCCGACCCAATTCGACACCGCCGGCGTGGTGCTTCCCGAGGCCACCGTGGCCACCGTCCAGCTGTAGCGACCGCCGTCACGCAGGACATGCTGCGGCACAGTCCATTTCGGTGCGGTCAAACAGCCGGAGTCCACAACGCTGCCGGAGCGACCGTCGAAGCCGGTGGAGATCTTGAAGCAGTACTGAGTACCCGAAGGGCCGGCACCGACTTCGAGGGTCGGTGTGTCGGTGGCGATGATCGCGTCCTCGACCGGCGCGACCATCGTCACCGGCGGCCCGGTCGGCGGGTTGCCGGAATCGGTGTAGTCGACCACCAACGAGGCGGTGAGCGCCTTGTAGGAGAAGGTGCTGGTCTCGGTGCCCGTCAGCATGAACCACGCGTTCGGGTCGGTCGCGTCGGCCTGCTGATCGATGTGGTTGATCAGGTCGGGAGCGCTCAGTGAACCGGTGGAACCGACGGTCGCCGAAGCGAGTTGGGCACCGAGAGCGGTGTAGCCGAGCGGAGTGGTGGCCTGGTGCAGCTTCACCGTCGACGGGACGATCTGGTCGGCAGCCGAGGTGGTCACCGACAAGTTCAGCTGTGCCGCGGTGATGGTCTTACCCGCCAGCGGTGCCAGGTTGTAGCGGATCGCCGACCGCCAGAACTGGTCGGTTCCGAGGAAGCTTCGGTTGTTGCCGGTGCGGATTCCGCACCATCCACACGCGCTCGCACCTTGCCGGTAGGCGACCGTCTCAGCTTGCGTCCCGAAGGTGTAGGTCGGATCGACGACCACCGGATACTGCCGCTCACCCGCGGTCAGCCACGCAGTGTCCACCGCGACGGTCAACTGCCACGAATCACCTCGCTGTTCCAGTCCGTAGGTACCGTCGGTAGTGGTGCCGGTGGCGTCCCACACCTGGATCGGCGGCAAGGCTGCGACTACCGCTCCGGTGGTGTCGACGAACTCCACGGAATCGTCGGCCAGGCGCGGAGTAGACCCCTGAGCGCCCAACGTGAAGACCCATCGGCCGTCATCGACCGCTGAGGCAGACTCCAGGATCAGCGATTCCTTCACAGAATCACCGGTGACCTCGTATCGCAGATCTACACCGGGCAACACGTCGGTGTAGGTCGCCGTGGAATCGGTGACCTCACGCAGAGACGCTTCGGCGCCCTCCAGGCCGAGCGTGATCCCAGCGCCGCCGCGGTCCACGCTGACCAGCGCCGTATCCTCGGCCGACTCGGCGAAGGACACCTCGGCATCGGTACGCGCCGCGGACACTCGATCCGTGTCCGGATCAGGCACCAGTCGTGTATCGATCGGGTCCCAACCACCATTGCCGTCGGACAGGCTCACCGGGGTCGGCGACAGCACCACCGACCGCGAACCATCGAGATTGGTGTACTCGACACCGAACTCCGTGCGACTGAACTCGGTCGAGGTGTCCGGATCGAATCCCACCGCCGGATCCGCCAAAAACGGCGTGAAATCCGCTTCCGGGGCCGCAAAGTCGGGGGCGGATTCGATCTGGTCGACCTCGCTGGAGCTCAGCAGAGGCACATCACGCGGCGAGATCGGTGCGCCCGGGGTGTCAGAGCTCACCAGAGCCTGTATCAAGCCGGCCACCAACGCGATAGACACCACGCCGGTACCCACGCGGACGTCCCGACGAGGCATTCGAGGAGGTCCGTCGTCGGTGGGATTTCGTAGCGAGCTTCTGAGCAGCCCACCCCGCCCACGGGCGAGAATCCTCGCGAGCAGCCGGAGCGCCCAGGCGAAACGACACTTACTGGACATGATTCGACTTGGTCCTTCCATGAATCTGGACACAAAAAAACCCAAGCCCCGAGACGAGAGACTTGGGATAGCGGTGGAGGTGATATCCGGCTCGCGACGCCGATTCGGACACGAATGCGTCGAACGCATCACTGTGGCAACGAATCTCGAACGTCAGATAGGACGCTGTAGGCAGGCGCCGACAGACACGTCGGAGGCTTTGTCTTGCAGGGGCTTTCCGGATGCGAACCGGTGGAGAGCGCAGCTATGGCGCTGTCACCAGCTTCACCGAAGCCTCATCAATAGTCAATACACCCACGCAAAAGCGCAGCTCAGTGCCCTGGCGAGATACGCTGCGCCACCAGGTTTCCAGTGCATCGGCCAGCTAGCTGACAGGGTGCACTTCCCGACGCAAAGCCCCGCTACCGCACAGCCCTCCCCGATGTCCGATGACCGCCGCACGACGGAATTCATGCCCGTCCTCCCGACCTCATAGCTGTGCGTGGGCACGGTTGACGTTTCTCTGCGAGGCCGGTTTACCGCGGGGTTGACAGGCCGACACGCGCCCAATGGCCTCCCGAGCCCCAACGCGGGCCGGTCGGGCGACCCAGGACGAAATCCGCACCGTGATGCGGATCTGCGCTCTCGTCCTACATAGTCAGCGGCGCATGGTCGCGGATGCGCACCTCTGCTTCACTGATTTGGTGCCATCAGCCAGCGCCACCACCCGAATCCGCACACTCGACGGCCTTCACCTTGCAGCTAGCCTCGTCACTCCCGAGCAGCCAGTGACGCGTGCCGTCCTGCTGGTACACGGCGGGGGCGTCACCCGCGAGGAGGGCGGCTTCTTCACTCGCCTGGCCGCGGGCCTGGCCGATGTCGGCATCGCCTCGCTTCGCTTCGATCTTCGTGGTCATGGCGAGAGCGAGGGCCGACAGGAGGAGCTGACACTCGCCACCATCCTGAACGACATCCGCGTCAGTTTGGCGCACCTGCGAAAGGCAACCGGCGCTGACGAACTGAGCCTTTTGGGTGCCAGCTTCGGCGGTGGTATCTGCGGCTACTACGCCGCCAAGCGCCCCGACGAACTGGCCCGGCTGGTGCTGCTCAATCCGCAGTTCGACTACAAGAAGCGAACCATCGATACCCGGCCGTACTGGACCGACGATGTCATCAACGACGAGGCTGCCCGCGAGCTGAATGAGACAGGCGCCATTCGGTTCACACCGACGCTGAAGCACGGTCGCCCGCTCCTGAACGAAGTCTTTTGGGTGAAGCCGAACGAGGTGCTCGGCGAGATCAAGACGCCGACCCTCATCGTCCACGGCAACGCCGACACGCTGGTGCCGATCGACGGCTCGCGCGCCGCGGTCACTCAGTTCACCGCACCTGTCGAACTGGTCGAGATCGACGGCTCGCAGCACGGCTTCGCCGTCCATGATGATCCGCAGTATCTCAACCCCAAGAGCCAGGAGTACCAAGCCGAAGTCATCGGCATCGTGGCGCAGTGGCTACGGCATCAGCCAACCACCGCTCGCGATCGACACCTCGCCCCCCGCAGCCTGTTCAGCGGCGCCGCCCCCTTCTACGCCCGCTACCCCGGAACCATGAAGTAGTTCAGCCCGTTCATGCACGACCACGCCGATATGATCTGCACCGGCAAGGGGCCACAACGCGATGAGGGGATGGGCGCATGTCGGATCTGGCATCGGTGTGGGACGAGGCAGCCCAGGATGCTCCAGCGTGGGTGGCGTGGTCGGATCTGCGCCGTTGCCATATCCAGATCGACGCCCTTTTCGACGACACCTTACGGTCGCTACCCGTTGCTGAGGACTTCACCGCCGGTGAGAACGTGCCACCGTGCCCGGTCGCGGCTCGCTACTCTCCGGCCATGCTCGAATGGGTGGAGTACGGCGCGTTCGCCGTGTTTCCCACCCGCGCATCGTTGATCGACAGCTCCGAGGTCGCTGATCGATTCGTCTGCTACCTGACCGAGTATCTGGTGCGCAACGCCGACGGATTGCGGTTCAACGTGCCCGCCAACGGGACCCCGGTCTACGAGGGGATCGGGCCCTCGGTCTGCTACGGCTACACCTCGGCGGTGGACAATCCCGTCGACATGCTGCTGTCGATGATCGAGCATGGCGACGGTTTCGCCGACGACATCACCGACCGTGTCGAGGAGTACCACGACTCGAAAGCCTGACCGCAGTAGCAGGGTTCAGATGATACGGCGGGGGCGGGCCGATGACTTCGGAAGACGAAGAGAGGCGTCGCCGCGCCGAGCGCTCTCAAAAATCCCGGGAGCGGGGACGCCACTTCCATCGAGGCATGGCGCAGTTGCGGGGTGAGACGCGCGCGAACGGCTGGCAGCATGAGCAGAGCATTGTGCTCGGCCCGGACAAGGGCAAAACGCGAATCCATGACACCGCACGAACGAACGCCGCTGGTGGCCGGGATTTCACCGAATACAAGAGCGGTGTCCGCGTTCCCGGTGATGCCCATACCCTCAACCAGATAGCCCTGGACCGCAAGGTGCTGTCCACAGACCCCCATGCGACGGGCACATGGGTGATGCGGGAGGGCGCCGCGGATCGTGCGGTCCGTCAGCAACTCGAGGGATTGCAGCGTGACTTTCCCGGACGGTTCCAGGTCGTGGAGGTCTCACGCGCTGAAGCGGAGAAGGCCCGCAAACTCGGACGCGCGCTCGAGCAGCAGGCGGTCGGGGTGCAACGGGAACTGCACAATATTCCCGAGCTGATCCGCCAGCAACAACAGCAACGTGAATCCAAGACCCGAGTCCAGGAAGCGGCCGCGCGGGCGATCGCACGGCAGCAAGCGCAGAGGACAGCAGAACAGGCCCGTCGGCACGAACTCGCTCGCATCCAGGCTGCTCGGGACCAACTACTGGAACGGCTGCCACCCGACGTCGCGCGGGTACTCGAGGTGAGTATGCCTCCAGTGGAGCGGGAATTGGATCGTGAGCCCGCGACGCCGGGCAGCGGCATGACTCGCGCCGGGCGAGAAGCACGGGCCCAGGAACGCGAACGAGGACGGGACGCACGCGGACGCTGACGGAGGAAGGTTCGCTCTGGTGTTGCGAGGACTCCCATGAACTTTCCTCCGCAATGCGGTGATTGAAGACACGCGCCGCGAACGGAGCCCTTACGCTGCCCGTACACAACCAGCAGACACCGAGGGGCGGGCGTAGTGATCGTGGTGACGAAGTGGACCGGTTTGGAGGTACGCGCTCTGCGCCGGGAGGCCCTGCGCATAAGCCAGCGCGAGTTGGCCGAGATGACCGGCTTCTCTGAGGCAGCGGTCGGGAAGTGGGAGCGTCGCGGCGAAACAATCACCCTGACTGGTGAATTCGCCGCAGGCATGGACACAGCGCTGAGCAGGCTCGATGGCGAACAGTTGGCCCGGTTTCAAGCTCAGCTAACTGATCTGGCGCAGCGCGACGCATCCGCTCATGGTTCAAAGAACCGTCCTATCATCGGGACGGAGGGCACGGGCCAACTTCCGGTACCCGATGCCGCGACAGAGGAAGCCGAGGACGAGGTGAACCGCAATGAGTTTCTGCGCGGACTGGTCGCGGTCTCGGCCGCAGCAGTAGCCGACGGCCTTGAAGTTGTCGGGAGTACGCCCATCGAGCCGCCGGTTCCCCGCCGGGTAGGGATGGACCATGTTGCCCAGATTCGAGCATGGGCAGGGCTGTTCCGCGCCGCCGATGACGCGGGCCTGCGAATCGGCGAGGCGATGGCCGCACAACTGCGTACCGCTGTCGGATACCTCGATGCGGACATGCCGACGCACGTCCGGACCGCCATGCAGTCGGCAGTCGGAACATTCTTCCGTGTCGCGGGATGGGCGTACTATGATCGCGGACAGCACGGTCCGGCGCGAGCGTATTTCCAAGCAGGTTGGCGATTGGCCGACGACGTCGGCGAATGGTGGTTGCGCGCTGCGATTCTGACTTGTATGGCGCGGCAAGCCATATATCTCGACAAGGCCGATGATGCTCTGACCATGCTGGGCGTCGCCTCGGTGCGCTCCGATCGCATTTCCCTGCTGCGTCGAGCCGATATCGCTGCTGTACAGGCACGTGCCTTCGGCCGGTTGGGCAACGATGTGGAGTGCGTCAGGTCCATTCGACAAGCAGAGCAACTCTTTTCAGAGGCAGCAGACCAAGACCACGCCGACACCGAGCACGAAGGGTTCGGCACTTACTACAACGAACAGTTGCTGAACAGCGACGCCGCACATGGATTGTTCGATCTGGCATACGAGCGAAACATCGAGGTAGACAGCAGTATCGACCGTCTGCGTGGCGCACTGCAGCTGTCAGACGAGCACGCCAGATCGCGGCAAATCGGCCTCACGCGGTTGGCGGCGCTACAGCTCCGCCACGGCGACCTCGACGAAGGGGTGGCCCTCGGCCAAAAGGCCGTCGAAGATGCCTCAGGCACAACGTCGATGCGCGTGCTGGACGAGTTCAAGAGGGTGTATCAGGCAACTGGCGAAAGCCGGATCAAAAACGCAACGGGCGTGCTCGAGCTGCGACGTAACATAGCTGACCTCTTCGAGACCGTGTAGTTGAGATAATCAAACACAGCAAGGAGTCGACAGTGATCATCGCCTTCTCGATTACGCCGGTAGGTTCCGGAGAAAGTGTTGGTGCGGCGGTCGCCGAAGCTGTGCGCGTCATCCGCGCCAGCGGTCTGCCCAACGAAACCAATGCGTTGTTCACGACCATTGAAGGCGAATGGGATGAAGTCATGGCGGTGGTCAAACAAGCCATCGACGCTGTCATGGAAGTTTCGCCGCGATGCAGCATCGTACTCAAGGGCGACGTGCGCCCTGGTTCGTCGAACGCGATTACCTCGAAAGTCGAGTCGGTGGAGCGACATCTGAAGGAATCCATGTAGGAACACGCGCTGCACCCTGGGTACTGCTTGCCAGCAGCTCCAGGGGCGCTGCGCGCGATCGAGTTGCACCGATATACGGTGTCGGTGTCCCGATAGTCAACTGCGAGTCCGCCAGGGATGCCGGGTACAGCGACTTGTCTCGTGCCCAATGATCCGATGCTCGCAGACCGGCCAGCACCGTTGGCGCGTCGGCGGCCCACTGCGCGATCGCGGCCAAGGACCTGGCTCCGGTGACGGTCGCGGCCAGCGCCACCGCGAGCACACCCGCCAGTCGGTGCCGGCGGCCGCGTCGTTTCCCGAGGCTCGGGCGCCATCGCCAGCACCTCCAGCAACCCGGCAGGCATCAACGCTTCAGGGGTGTCCACAGTTGCCACCGCGCTGATCGATGTGGTCGATTCGACACACACCGCAGGCACGGGTGATGATGAGAATGCAGGCACGGCATTGGCTTTCATGGACGGTCCGAAGTGGTATCTCGATCATCGCCACACCCGAGCAGTGCCTACCCCATCGACACACCGAAAACCCAGATCAGCCCACTACTTCAAAACTTTGCCACCGCCCTAGGACTTACGCAACCAGTTCGCCAGGAAGCTTTCCGAGATCCCGAAATACTTCGCGATCTGCATCAGCGGCGCCAGCCCCTTGCGAGTGACGTCAACGACGTCGCGACGGAATTCTCTCGGGTAGACAACCAAAAAACTACGTCCTGAAGTAGTACCATGAATCATCGAGGCGGACATATTTATGATCGATATCACTGACGAGGGCTTCGCCATTAGGCAGATACATGAACCCGCTACGAACTCCCGGGTAATACCGCGAAAAATAGAATTCACATTCTCCGGCAGGCCCACTTTCGATATGGTGAAACTGGTACATGCCAATAGCTTCACTCGCATACGAACCGCCTGATCGCCCGCTTTGCAGTTTGTCACATGCCGCGGCTGCCTGATCCATTTCGCTTCGCGTCACCAACCAGCCGATCCGACCAGGAACGGAGAATCCGGCCAGCGCCACCGTGACTGCAACGAACGCAGGGACTAGAAGTCCCAAGCGCCACCAACCCGCATACCTTATACAGGCGACGACAATCAACACGAACCACACTGTCACCGGTATGGCGACCAAAAGTCCGACGGTCAGCCATAATTCATCGTCTTCGAATGCTGTGACATCCGCCCACATTTTCATAGCGCAGCATAGTCCCGTCGCAATAGCTGCCATCACCATCGTCACGTTCCAGACCACCGGTGCCGGTGCCCTGTGACGCTTACGCCATTCCCTCTTCGACATCCCGGTACTCCGTGTTCCCATTCGCACGATTCTCATTCACCAACGTATAACGCAGCGGGACCTGGTCACCGGTGTATTTGTCGGTCAGAGATACGCCCATATCGGTGACAAACCGACTCCAATCGTCAGGAGGCATTGTCTGACAACCAGCACTGGCGACATCCCCTTCTCGTCCACAGTGCCAGAACATCGATTCTCCCCCCTCACCAAAGGCATTGTCATTGAATAATCCATCATGATTCGTATCGTACTCCGCCGCTACGCGAGCATCCTCCGGCATTGTGAATACGTTTCCATCACCCACTGTGTCATGCTTATTCTTGAACCAGTTATGTCCGTACTCGTAAGTGCCTGCCGGGAGGCGCCCTAGCTCCTTTGTTCCGTCGCCATTTACATCTCGAGTCTCATTTGGATTATCGATGTACCGCGCCGTGGGGTCCGTATTTGCCTTGTACTCGCTCACATGCTTGATGCCATGGTCATCAACCCAAATCAGAACCGCCTTGTCATCGTAAATTCCCTGCCCATTGTTCGCAAAAGTGTTGGTCTCACGGCGAATCGCGACCATATTCTTCTGGTCGATCCCAGTATCGACGATTCCTCCGTTTCTTTCAATTAGGGACTTATAATAGTCGTACTTGGCGTCGATTTTCTGCTGACTGGGCGAAGTTTGCCCTGGAGCTAATATATCGGGGTCGGATATTTCATGTAGCTGGCCAACCAAACCATTGGCGTTGTTCCCCAATGTCGATTGCGGGGCGACCGCGTCGCCTTCACCTAGACTGTTGCCTCGGGTCCGGACCTCGTTTGCTGCGACGGTGATCGCGGTATTGATGTCGGTTTGCGCTCCGAGCATCTCATTAAGCGCGGTGGTGACAGCTGTCTGATGGTGCGTGCGATCGGTCTCGCGATCCTCCGTGAAGTCGTTGAGTGCCTTCACGGCCCAACTGTCGGAGACAATGAACCCGTCTTCGGCGGCAAGAGCGACCTTGTCGAAGAGGATCCGCCGGTAGTTGGTGAGGGTGGTGCCACCGCAGATCATGGCATCAGCGAGGGTGTCGACTGCCTGCTTGACCTTGTTGCCGTTGTCGCGGTCGCCAGCGACTCGGTCGTAGGCTGACCAGTACGCGTCGCCGTCCCAGTGTATGCCTGCATCGCGGATCTGTGTGACGGCGCTATCGATGAGAGTGAGGAAGTCGGTGTTGCGGGCCTTCATTTCATCGCCGGCCTCAGAGATCTTCCATGGCTCCCATGCACGGACCTGGGTTTGAGTCGGAGGTTCGGTCACAGGTTCTCGCCCATCTGCGCGAGCTTGTCACGGAAGTCCGTGTCGGTGACCTCGAAAGTGTCGGCACTGCCTTTGCACAGGTTGGAGACACGCTTGTGACGCATCGCCATCCGCAACCACGCACCCTCCACATACTCGCTCGCCGTGGCGCAAGCCGCACCGAGTGAAGACCCAGGCAGTACCCCGGCGACTGCGTCCCCCTTGGTGTGGACGTCTAGCGCGGCGACTTTGCCACTGATGTCATCCATCGACGTCGCCAGCGCGCGCAGTTGACCCGGATCGACCTTCATACCTGTGTCCCCCTTCGAACTCTATGCTTCCAGCTCACCACATTAGCTAGCTAGAGTCGACGGGTGATCAGGTCAGTGGTGTTCGACGTCGGTGAGACCCTGCTCGATGACACCCGCGAGTTCGGAGCCTGGGCCGACTGGATCGGAATCCCGCGTCACACCTTCTCGGCGGTCCTCGGCGCGGTCACAGTGCAGGGCCGGAACAACGCCGAGACCTTCCAGTACTTCCGCCCCGGCTTCGACCTGGATCGGGAACGAGAGCGCCGGGAGGCCGCTGGGCGCGGTGAGCAGATCGACGAACAAGACCTCTACCCCGATGTGCGACCAGGCTTGGCCACTCTCCGAGAGCGCGGACTATGGGTTGGCAGCGCGGGGAACCAGACCGCCCGAGCCGCAACACTACTCAGAGCACTCGAACTACCCTGTGACGCCATCGCGACTTCCGGCGAATGGGGCGTGGCGAAACCTGATTCGGCCTTCTTCGACCGCCTGGCCGATTTCGCTCCCGGAGCACGGCACGAGATCGTCTACGTCGGCGACCATCGCGACAACGATGTCATTGCGGCCCGTGCGGCCGGATTCAGGACCGCGCTGATCCGCCGGGGCCCTGGGGTCATCTGTGGGCGGACGAGGTCCGCGAGAACCGAACTGCCGACTGGGTGATCGACTCACTGAACGATCTGGTTTCGATCCTGCGCTAGCGATTCAATCGCTCGATCATGTCTTTGACATAGGGATGAGCGTGCGTGTGCTGAGGTGCGATGGCCTCGGCCATGCGGAGAGCAGCGCGCGTCATCGCGCCGCTGAGTCTGCATGTAGGCCCGAGCGGCATCGATGTAGAAGTGAGATCGTCGCTCGGCCGGAATTTCCCCGGACGGTGCCCAATCATCCGCGGCGGATATCGCCGCACCGGTGTCGCCCAATTCCACACCGAGCGAAAGTTCGTGAATTCTGACCGAACTCGGGCCGAAAGCTGTTCCGTGATAGATGTTCTCGGACACGTACCGCGCCGCTCGAGCCGCTTCGTTCAGGTGTGCCCGAGCAATGTCGGAGCGAAACTCTTTGGCTGCAACCACGGCTGCACGCATGTGGATCGATCCGTACGTGGCTGCGTCTCGTTCGGATCGCGTCGGATCGATGGCCTCGGCGGCCCGTTCGAGGAGTCGGCGGCCGATCGCCAATTGGCCGTTGGCGAAGAAGGTTTCGGTTCGAACATAGGCGGCGGTTGCGACCAGCAAGTCGTCGTCGGATGCAGTGGCCGCGTGGTGGATCATCCCGATAATCCGGGCTGACAAGTCGTAGTAGCCGAACTTATCAGCGATGGCGTCAGCGGCTCGATAGGCATGGACGAGAAGGCGGGGGATTTCGACAGCCGCCGATCCGGCGTACATGAATCGGGCCCGATGCAACTCTGTGAGAATCGCTGGAAGTTCGCATGCGAGATGCACGTAATTGCCTCGGCGCACCACTGGCCCGGTTGGAAGCAGCGATCGCGCTGCCCGCACTGTTCGATCGGTTCCCCGACATGACGGTGGCCGGTCCCCTAGAAGGGGTGGAGACGTTGGAGAGCTTCATCTCCCACGGCCACCGACATCTGCCCGCCCGACTGACGGAACCTGTCCATACCGATACCGGCCCCGCAGAGTCCAGCCTGTGACAGCACGACCCACCGGCCGAGAGGCATCGACGTCGGCGCGCAGGGACGCCACGGCCACCGACACTCCGCCACCGAAGACGCCCGAACCGGTCGGTGCCGTCATCCCGATAGACCGTGCCCGCCGCATCCGCACACCGGAGACCACCAACGATCACCTCCGCCACGACAACCCGCACTGGCCCGTGCGCTCACCCACCGACGCAGCGAACGCACTACTCCTCCACGGCGGCTGCCCCTGGCATTGCTCGACCCGCGTCGCCGCACTCCTCGTCAGCCGCAACGACTTCCAGTACTTCCGCAACTGCGGTCATCGAAAGTGACTCATGGACAACGTCCTCGGACTAGTTAACCTGGGCATCAGCCAGTCCCACACCGCCGATCAGGCAATCCTTCTGGAGCTGGCGGCCTCGCACGGCTGCCACATCACCGAGGTCGTCATCATCGACGACGAGACCTTCATGCCGACCACGCTCATCGCCCACACCGCCCACACGACCCGCGCTTCGGCGATTCTCGCTCCGAGCCTGGCCCACTTCGGCACAGCCACCAAAGCTCTGACACTGGCCTGCGCGCTGGTCGTGCCGGGGACCGTCATCCCACGGGCGGCCGGCTGGACACCCTATTGACGACCGCGACCGCATCACACCAGCACACCGTTCACTACGTCCAGATCGGGCGTGAGGTGCGGTCGAGCAGGCTCGTCGGCAGGCCGACCGGTTGTTGCTGACTCCGGAGCGAATCGACGGCTTGAACCGATGCGCGAGGGGCCACGGACTGCGACCGAACGGGGCGATTGGCTGACACACCGTGAGCCATTCTGTGCGCGGAGCCGATCCGCGCTCGCGCTAGGTTGGTCGGCGTGGTGCAACCACTGGCGAGCGAGTTCTCGGCGTACGGAGTGTCGCACTGGGTTGTGCTGGCGGTATTCGCGGTGGGAGCGGTCGCGGTCGTCGTGATCGGTCGGCGGGAGCGCACCGGGGACGGCCGCAGCCACTTCGGCCCGGTGCTCGGCTGGGTGACGCTCGGGCTGTATCTGGTGATCTTTCTGGCCGCGATGTTCCCGCCGGCGATCGGTCGTTCGGTGCCGCTGCGGTTGACCGATCTGGCGACCCTCGTCGCCGGGTACGCGCTGGTGACGCGGCGACGGTGGGCGTACACGCTGACCTACTACTGGTGTCTCACCCTGAGCACACAGGCGCTCATATCGCCGGCGTTGGAGGCCGACGATTTCCCGGGACGCGAGTTCCTGGCGTTCTGGGCGATCCACCTGCTCGTCGTCTGGGCGGCGATCTACCTGACCTGGGGTGTGGGTATGCGGCCGGATTGGGGCAGCTACCGGCTTGCGGTGACTGCGACAGTGGTGTGGGTCGCGGTGACCTTCGTCTTCAATTCGGTGGCCGGCACCAACTACGGGTTCGTCAACGGGAAACCCACGACACCGTCGCTGCTCGACGTTCTGGGGCCGTGGCCGTGGTACCTGGGCACGGTGGCTGCGCTGCTGCTCGCAGTGTGGGCGTTGATGACCTGGCCTTGGGTCCGGGGCAGCTGAGGTCCAGGCGGCCGGGTACCGGTACGAGTACGGCTACACGCCCTTGACCACGGCGCGGTCCATGAAGCCGAACAGATACCCCGCGACCCGGCGCATCTGGATCTCCTCCGCACCCTCGGTGATCCGGTACCGGCGGTGGTGCCGGTAGATGTGCTCGAACGGCTTGTACCGGGAGTAGCCGAGCCCGCCGTGCACCTGCATGGCGCGGTCGGCGGCCTCGCAGACCAGCCGGTTGGCCCAGTAGTTGCACATCGACACCTGCTCGGACACAGAGAAATTGCCGTACCGATCCATCGACCAGGCGGTCTTGTGGACCAGGGCCCGCAGCATCTCGCACTGGGTGTGCAGTTCGACCAGCTGGAACTGGATCGCCTGGTTGGACGACAACGGCTTGCCGAAGGGCTTGCGCTCGTTGGCGTAGGCGACGGCCTGATCGATGCAGTACTGCGCCGCGCCGAGACTGGAGGCGGCCTGGCGGATGCGGTTCTCGTTGAAGAAGTGCTGGACGACGCCCAGGCCGCGACCCTCCCCGCCGAAGATCGCCGAGTCGGGCACCCGCACGCTGTTCAGCGAGACGCGGGCGTGGTCGGTGGGCATGTTGAAGGTCCACAGGTACTCCTCGACGTGGAAGCCGGGAGTGTCGGTGGGGACCAGGAAGGCGGTGATGCCGCGTCCGTCGCCCGCCTTACCGGAGGTGCGGGCGAAGATAAGGTCGGCGTCGGCGATGTGCACGCCGGTGTTCCAGGTCTTGATGCCGTTGATGACCCAGTCGTCGCCGTCGCGCACGGCGGTGGTCTCCATGTGGGTGGCATCCGAGCCGTGTTCGGGCTCGGTGATGCCGAAGGCGAAGAACTTGGTGCCCTCGGCCAATCCGTCCACCCACTGCGCCTTCTGGGCCTCGGTGCCGTATTCGAGCATCAGCAGCAGGCCGACATTGTTGGCGACGATGGCGTGCTCGTTCTGCAGGTCGCAGTGCAGGCCCAGGCCGCGGCGGGCGAGATGTTCGCGGATGACCGCCATGCCGAGGTTGGTGCCGTCGCGGCCGCCGAATTCCTTGGGGAAGGCGTAGCGGTAGTGGCCCGCGGCGTCGGCGCGGCGGCGTGATTCGGCCAGCAGCGCTTCCCATTCCTCGGTGGGCAGGCCGCCGCGGTCCCAGTCGGTGCGGGCGTCCTCGCGACGGTGGTCGAAGAACTTGATGTTGTCGCCGGTCTGTTCGAGCGGGATGATCTCGGCCTCGATGAAGGCGTCGAGCTCCTTCAGGTAGGCGGCCAGTTCCTCGGGAAGTTCGAAGTCCATGTCTCTCCTAAGCTTTCGCGTCGGGCCGGATCTGCATCAGCAGGTCCCATTCGATTTCCGACACGCGGCGGCCGCTGGCGGCCATGACGATGTCGCGGACCGTACCGTCCAGATGCGCGGCGGCCTGTCCGGCCAGCCCGACGCCCCAGGCGAGCGTGCCCATGACCTTCCACCAGCGGAAGCGGTCGAGGTCGAAACTCCCGCCCGCCTCCTCGTAGCCCCGCACGAAAGCGTCCCGGTCGGCGAAACCACCGAATTCCTTGTCGTCGTTGCGGAATCGCCACATCCGCAGCGCGGGCCAGGCCACATCGCGCATCGGATCGCCGTCGCGCTGGGCGCCTTCCCAATCCAGGACGGCGGTCAGGCCCTCGGGGGCGACGATGATGTTGCCGTTGCGCAGGTCGGTGTGCAGCAGAGCGGTGCGGGCGGGCGCGGTGGGCAGCCTGCGTTCCAGCCAGCGCAACGCCATGGCGAACACCGGGCGATCGGCCAGCAGCGTGCGCACGCCCTTCTCGGCCTCGGCCAGTTGCTCGGCGGCCGGGTCGGCTCCCGCGGCGGGCAGCGCCTCCGGGGCGAGCGCCGGATCGACGGCGTGCAGCGCGCCCATCGCCGCACCCCACTGCCGGGCGACGACATCGGCATTGCCCGAGGCCGCGATCAGGCGAAGGACCTTGCGCGGCACCGTCTCGCCGTCGATGCGCTCGGATACCAGGAACGGCTCACCGATGCGGGTGGGATCGGCGCACACCGCCACCACCTCGGGCACCGGAACGCCGTTGGCGCGCGCCAGTTCCCGCACCGCGGCTTCGGCGTCGACGGTCATGATCTCCACCGCGGGCGGCACGATGGTCGCCACCAGCGGACGCGCCCCCTGCCCCTGGACTTCGGCGGTGAAGGCGACATTGCGCCGCCGCGCTCCCGCGGAGAGGAATTCCAGCCCGGTGACCCGCGTCGGGCTGCCGAAGGTCTCGCTCAGGAACTCGGCCAGTCCGGCGGACGGATCGCCGCTCACTCGCCCTCCCAGCCGTCGTAGCCGGGCTTGGCGATCGCGAGGTCGGCGCGCACCACGTCGGCGAGGGCACGCCAGAGGGCCTGTTCATCGCCCTCGGGCACGGCGGCCAGAAGTTCGGCTTCTCGCTTCGCCGCCTCCGGACCGAGTTCGACCTCGCGACCGAGGATGCGGGCCAGGTTGGCCCCCACCCGCGCGCGATGTTGCAGACCGGGCGGCAACGCGGGCAACAGCGTGTCCTCCAGCAGTTCGGCCAGCGATTCCAGCAGCTCGGCTGCCGTCGGTCGGTTCTGCACAGGCGACTCCCTCGTCGGACAGCCCGGTGATAAATGGGACCCGATCAATTTGGCCGATCGGTTGGCCCGGCGTCAATAGCCCGGCCGAGCCGGTCGGACAGCGGCTACTTTCCGCGCACTCGTTTGATACCGGCGTAGGCGCGCGGGGCGTACTTCAGGCGGTCCGGCAGCAGCGGCCAGGTGTAGCGGATGGCATTGCAGAAGACGGTGAACGCCGCCTGGTCGACGCGCCCCCACGGCCGCATGCCGAGGATCTCGCGCGCCCGCTCCGGCATCAGGCCGTTGGCCAGCCACAGGTTGAACGCCATCACCGGCCGCCAGATCACCGACCACACCGGCTCGGGAATGCCCGGCATCGTCGGAATCTTCTGCCGGTCCAGGCGCAGCGCGAAATCGGTGGTGGCGTTGCGTTCCAGCACCTCGTCGATGGTGCGGTCCCAATACTGCTTGAAATCCGCGTAATTCGAGACGAGCACCCGGTCCGACAGCCCGTACATCCGCCACCAGGTGATGCCTTCGGCGATCAACTGCTCCTTCTCGGCGTCGGTCAGCGGAGTGCCGAAGTACTCGTTGATGGCGATATTGAGTTCGACGAAGGTGGCGTGGGTCCACCAGTACACATCCGGGTTGAGCGCGTGGTAGCGCTCGCCGCGCGAATCGGTGCCCTTGAGCGGCTTGTGATAGTCGCGCACCCGCGCGGCCTGCTCCTCGTTGTCGGCGTCGTAGATCATGCCCTGGATCTGCGGCACCGAGCGGACCAGGCGGTCCCACGGGTTGTCGAAGAAGTTCGAATGATCCTGCAGCGCCGCGCCGACCGTCGGGTGCATGTTCTGCATGATGCCGGTCCGGCCCAGGAACAGCATGTTGCGCCAGTCGCCCGCGTACTTCCAGACCAGCGAGCCGGGGCCGATCGGAGCGCCGATCAGCGCGGACTCCTCCACGGCGGCAGTCGCGACGGCCGAGCCGTTCGTAGCACCCACCCACCCACCCACCACCCACGATGGGACCTCCTCTTGACTTCCTCCCGGCCCGAAGGGCGGGGATTCCCTACCTCACGGCAGAGGGTTCCTGTTTCATCGATGGTTGCCTTCCCGCAATCAACTGCGGGACGGTCTCACACCATCTCCGCAGGCGAGCACGGCCAGCCCAGCCGCGCGTATGTTCAGGGCCGCGTTCACATCCCGATCGTGCACCGCGCCACACGGGCAGGTCCATTCCCGGATGTGCAGCGGCAGCTTGTCCGCGATCCGCCCACAGTCCGAGCAGGTCTTGGACGACGGATAGAAGCGGTCGACCGCGACCACAGTGCGGCCACACCAGTCGGCCTTGTACTCCAGCATCGACCGGAACTCCGACCAGCTCGCATCCGAAATCGCCCGCGCCAGACAACGATTCCGCACCATGTTCCGCACACTCAAATCCTCGATGGCGATCACTTGGTTTTCGCGCACCAGTCGAGTCGAGAGCTTGTGCAGATGGTCGCGGCGGCGATCGGCGATCCGCGCATGAATACGAGCAACCTTCAACCGGGCCTTCGCCCGGTTCGCCGAACCCTTCTCCTTCTTCGACAGCACCCGCGCAGCCTTCGCCAGACGGGCACGGTCGCGCTTCTCGTGCCGAGGGTTCGACACCTTCTCCCCAGTGGAGAACGTGTACAGAGATGTGATCCCCGCATCCACACCCACTGTCGCATCCGCGGGCGGGTGTTCGGTGACGACCTCTTCGACCAGGACCGAGATGTGGTAGCGGCCCGCAGCATCCTTCGACACCGTGACCTGCGAGGGCACCGCCCCCTCGGGCAGGGGACGCGACCAACGAATATCCAGCGGTTGCGACTGCTTGGCGAGCTTGATCTTGCCGTCGCGGTAGGTGAAGCAGTTCGAGAAGTAGGTGGCAGAATCCTTCGTCTTGCCCTTCTTCTTGAAAGCCGGGTATCCGGTCTGCTTGCGCCAGAACTTGTCGAACGCGCCCTGCAAATTCCGCAGCGCCGCCTGCAACGGCCCCTTCGACGGCTCGGTGAGCCAGTCGGTTCCGGGGTCGCGCTTCCAGGCGGTGAGCATCCTGTCCGACTCGGCGTAGGAAATGCGCCGCTGCTCCTGCGTCCATGCGCGGGAGCGTTCCGCGAGGGCCCGGTTGTACACATAGCGGACGCAACCGAACGTGCGGGCAAGCTGTTCGGCCTGCTCGCACGTCGGATAGAAACGGTACTTGTACGCCCGCCTCACCGCTCGCGCCATTGTGACACACTAGCGTTGTTGCCCGTCAAAATCGAATGAATGTGCTAACCCCGCCCTGAAGGACAGGGCCTGCACACTACGTTTCCCCGGTCACACGAGTGAATTTATGCGACAAAATATAGCGGATTGTCGCATCGTCTCGCCAGGCGAGCGGGCGCTCGTCTCGCCGGAGCGGCCCGCATACCACCCCGGCCCCGGTAAGGTTCAGCCGCGTGGCGTCACCGAACTCCCCGGACGAGAACCCCCCGGAATCCAGCGACTTCGCATTGCTGCTCGGCGCCGAGATCGACCGCGACGCCACCACCGCCCGCATCCTCGACGCCGCCCTGACCCTGTTCGCCGACATCGGCATCAGCCGCGTCAGCGCCGACGACATCGCCCGGCAGGCAGGCGTCAACCGCGCCACCCTCTACCGGCGCGTGGGCGCCAAGGACGTGATCGTGCGCGCCGCTCTGCTGCGCGAAACCGCTCGCGTCCTCGAACAGATCGCGGCCCGCCTGCGCCATCTCGATCCGGCCGATCCCGAAGCCGCCGCCGAGCGCGTCACCCACGGTTTCGCCACCACCGTCACGCTGCTGCGCACCAATCCGATCCTGGTGAAACTGCTTGCCGTGGACCGCGATCAGACCCTCGCCGCGATCACCATCGGCGCGGGCGACATCCTCGCCCTGGCCACCGCCTTCGTCGCCGAGCAACTCTTCGCCACCACGGGCGCCGTCCGTGACCCGGAGACCGTCGCGGGCATGATCGTGCGCCTCGTGCACTCCCTGGTCCTCACCCCCGACGCGCCACCGCGGCTGCGTGACGAGCCGGAACTGCGCGCCTTCGCCGTGAACTATCTGACGCCGGTGCTGCTACCGGACAACCCGAAGCTCCGGTAACCGGCGCACCCACGCGCCACGAAATCCGAAGTGAGCAAGTTTCAGATTTTGGGCAGGTGGATGCGCCGGTTTTCTCCGCGGCTCGGGCTCTACAACCCGTGGATCAGCTGTTCAGCTCGCCGAATCGATCCGCATCCGCGGTCATCGTCGTTCTCATGGTCGTGCCTCATCTCTCCGGCCGCCTCGTCGCGGCCGGGATAATCACCCGGATCTTCCGGTCTTCCGGTTCCGGCGGACTGCCGTGAACAGCCGGATCGTATTCAATTCCACACCGGGACGACGGTTTTCGAGGGCGATCGCCGTGCCCCCGGTTTTCCCGGGCATGCCCGCCGCGACCGGGCAACCCGGCACCGGAAGGCGAACCTCGTGTCCGCAATCACCCGAGGAAATACCAGCTCGCCGCCGTCCCGACGCGAGTACGGTGGGAGCCGAGGACACAACGAGAAGTACGCGCACCGACACCGCCAGGCCGTGTGGTCCGCGCTCGCGGATCGCGCGCCGCCCTTTGTATTTCCGAGCCTTCCTGGAGGACGGATGTCCGATCCCGCCCCCGTACCACTTCACACCTACGGAACAGTTCCCGGACCCACCGGATTACCGCCGAACACCAAGGTCTGCGTGACCGAGGGCAGGCGACCGTCGATGTCGTTGTTCCTCGTTCCCGAACCACTGATACCCGGTGGACTGATCCTGCACGTGCTCGAACAGGACGACGTTCGCACCACCGGGGAAGCCCGGCCCGATCGCGAGCTGATCGACGCGGCCCAGGAAATCGTCACCCCGCCCTATCGAACAACCTTCAGTACCTACGATCCCAGCCCCTGCGACCCCGATCTGATCCGCACCGTCCTGCGCGACCATCTCATCACCGATCCCGCCCCCGCCGGCCTCGATCTCGGCGACCGCGCCGAGGTGCTGCGCCTGGCGACACTGCCCGAGCACCGGATCGGCATGCGGCGGATCGAGGACTTCCAGGCGTGGTCGGTCCGCCAGGCGATGCTCGCGGTCTACCGGCACTTCGACATCGACCAGCGCGCGCCGCTGATCTACCACGGTTTCGCCGACCCCGGCGAGGGCTGGTTCGCGCTGCGCGCCGCCGACGCCTGACTCCCACCGTGCTCCTCCGACCTGCGCGGTTCCCGATATTCGAGGGACCGCCGCAGGCGTTCGCCCGCCCGGCGGAGCGTTCGAGATCATCCGACGACTGCGACCCAAGGCGCCGCGCCATGGGACAGCGCGCCGGGGCTCACACATCGTGTGGGCGGCCTCTGTCGGCCGGAACGCGACGGCACGCGGCTACTGGTGGCCGAAGTCCCGCTCGTAATCCTCACGATCGTGCTGAGCGCCATGGCGGGTCCGCGATACGAGGTTCGGATCGAGTCCGTGCTCGAGGAGGCGGAACCGGCGGTACACGTAGTCCAGCGCGACGGCGAAGTAGATCGTCGGCACGAGCAGAATCACGATCATCGCCGCAGGCACCCATGCGGGTCCCGGGAGGAGGAAGAACAACAGCAGCAATGGCACAGGAATCATGACGCGGAGCACGTAGCGGAGATTCGCGCCACGGCCCGTGAGGTCTTTGCGGACCCAGTCCTGCAAGTCCAAGGGCAGCGTCCCACCCAAGTTGTACCAGATACGCTGGCGCAGAGATGGGGTCTTCATAGGCCCGAGCCTACCGCGACAGCATGATTCGCGGCGGTCGCCGACCGGACTCCGGCGCGCCCCGAATTCGTTCACCACCCTCGACGACACGGCCGATAGGGTCTTGCCATGTCGGTGCTGGGATGGATCGTGCTGTCAGGGCTGGCGATGAGCGCGCTCGCACTGGTAGGCAGCGTGTCCGTGCTCGTGCCCGAGTCGGTGTTCCAGAAGCTGGTGCTGCCACTGGTCGCGCTGGCGGCCGGGGCACTGCTCGGCGGCGCCCTGTTCCACATGCTGCCCGAATCCATCGCGGTGCTCGGTAACAACCTCGCCGTCTACACCTGGCTCGCCGCCGGATTGTTCGCGTTCCATGCGCTCGAACAGTTCCTGCATTGGCACCACTGCCACCGTCCGGTCGGGGAACACCGCCCCCTCGGTTACCTGATCCTCGCTGCCGACGGACTACACAACCTGATCGGCGGGGTGGCGGTCGGTAGCGCCTTCATCGTCGATATCCGGTTGGGGATGATCACCTGGTTGGTCGCGGCCGCCCACGAGATACCGCAGGAACTCGGCGACTTCGGAATCCTGGTCCACAGTGGGTGGAGTGCCCGCCACGCCCTGCTCTACAACGTGGCCTCGGCGCTGACATTCCCGCTCGGTGGCCTGCTCGCCTACGGCGTGTCCGGGCGGATCGATGTCGCGGTGCTCGTGCCGTTCGCCGCAGGAAACTTTGTCTACATCGCCGTGGCCGATCTGCTCCCGGAAATCACCACCTCCCCGATTCCACGGGAGAAGATCGTGCACACCGCCAGCTTCGGATTCGGGCTCGCCGCACTGTGGACCCTCGCGGTGCTGGTGTAACAGAGCGGCCCCGATAGGCCGTTCGGCCCTACCGGACACGCCCGTGACGGCCTGGACTGGAGGCAGGGAAACAGCCCGGAAGAAGCGGAGAGGAGATCTCTGATGAACTGCTGGTGCGGACACGGTCCCTGGCACTACCACGGCTACGCTTACCCGCCTGGAGGGGCGTATGGGCCGCCACCGGCTTATTACCCGGCTGTCGAGCCGCCCGAACCGTACGGCTACGGCAGGCGCAGGCGCCGCCGCGGACAAGGGCGGGCCGACGCCGACGAATTGGCGGACTACCTGCACGAACTGGAAGAGGAGATCGTCCGCCTCCGGCGCGAACTCGACGAACTGCGCAACTCCGGCACCGACGAAAGCTGACCGGGTCTCATCTCACCGCACGTCCACGGGTCGGACACAGGGGCACGATGGCGGATGCCGGGCAGTACCCGGCATCCGCACACCCGCGAACGGGGCTATCCCTTGCGGATGGCCCTCTCGACGTCCTCTTCGCTGATCTGCTTGGTGCAGAAGAACCAGTCCTCGCACTCGACACCTTCCTCGGCACCGGCCATGCGGTCCGCGGCGACGCCGCAGGACCCGGCGGTCGGGACGATCACCCGGTCGCCAGGACGCCAGTCGGCGGGCGTGGCCACCTCGAAGGCATCCGTGGTCTGCAAGGCTTTGATCACGCGGAGCAGTTCATCGAAATTGCGGCCGACGCTCTGCGGGTAGTAGATGATCGCGCGGATGATCCCGGCAGGGTTGACGAAGAACACCGCCCGGACGGCCTTGGTACTGTCCTCGCCCGGCATGATCATTCCGTACGTGCGGGCTACTTCCATCGTGACGTCGTCGATGAGCGGGAACGTCACGTCCACATTGCTCATCCCGCGAAAAGTGATCTTGTCCTTGATGGTGCGCAGCCAGGCGATGTGACTGTAGAGGCCGTCGACGGACAGGCCGACGAGTTCGGTGTTGTACTTCGCGAACTCGCCCTGCATCGCGGCGAAGGTCATGAACTCGCTGGTGCAC
Organism: Nocardia higoensis; assembly: GCF_015477835.1. Classification (NCBI taxonomy): domain Bacteria; kingdom Bacillati; phylum Actinomycetota; class Actinomycetes; order Mycobacteriales; family Nocardiaceae; genus Nocardia; species Nocardia higoensis. The sequence continues at coordinate 2,288,235 of NZ_JADLQN010000001.1, forward strand.
ACCGGGGTGAAGTCGGCCGGGTGGGAGAACAAGATCACCCACTTCCCCTGGTAGTCGGCCGGGAATTCGATTCCCCCTTGCGTGGTCACCGCGGTGAACGGGGGTGCCGGGTCGCCGATTCGGGGCATCGAGGGTGTGGTCTGAACAGGAACGTCCGCAGTGCTCATCGGTCTCACCTCTCCGATAAATGGTTGGTGGCGAAACAAAGACGGGCGGTCAGGCCGCCGCGACCTCCCGCGTGATCGCGTACACGAAGTCGTCGAGGTCGCCGGGCTTGCGTGAGGTGATCAGTGTCCACCCGCCCGTGCCGGAACGGACAGCGGGCTCGTCCACCCAACTGCCGCCCGCGTTGGCGAGATCGGTGCGCAGTGACGGGTACGAGGTCAGCGTCTTGCCTTCGACCAGGTCGGCCTCGGCGAGCAACCACGGTCCGTGGCAGATCGCGGCGATCGGCTTACCGGCCTCGGCGAAGTCCTTGGCCAGAGCCACCGCGCGATCGTCCATGCGCAGCTTGTCGGCGTTGACGGTGCCGCCGGGCAGCACCAGTAGGTCGAAGTCCCCTGCCCGGACCTCGTCGAGACCGAGATCCGGCTCCACGCTCTCGGCCGGCTCGAGATCGTGGCGGTAGGTGCTCACCCGCTCGGCCTTCGGCGCGGCATGGGTGACCGTCGCGCCGCGTTCGCGCAATCGGTCGCGCGGCGTCACGAGCTCGTCGTGTTCCACTCCGGTGTTCGCGGTGAGAACCAGTGCCCGCACCCCGTCCAATTCGGCCATCGGCCGCTCCTCTCCTCGGCGCACGACCGGTTGTGCACATGACCGGTCCTTATCGGGGGCATGCCGCGCTATCTCGCGGCTAAACATCGAGCGACCGGTGTGGCAGGTTCGGCGCCCACCGTGGCGCGATAGCAGATGGGCATCGGGCGGTAGTAGCATCCAACTATCCCTCGAGAGTCGGAACACGATGCACGAACTCGCCATCACGCAGAGTGTCATCGACGCCGTGTGTGAACACGCGGCGGGGCGGCAGGTGTACAGCGTGACCGTCGATGTGGGTGTTCTGACCGCGGTGGTCCCCGAAGCGATGCGATTCTGTTTCGACCTCGCGACCGAGGGCACCGTCGCGGAGGGCGCGAGCCTGGATATCCGGTGCGTACCTGGCGCGGCACATTGCCGCGACTGCGGTGCGGACTTCACCGTCACCGATCCGATCCTGCTCTGCCGGTGCGGAAGCGCCGATGTGGAGCTCAGGGCGGGCCGGGAATTGCGAATCCGGTCGATGGAAGTGAGCCGAGAATGTGCGCAACCTGCGGATGCGGGAACGTCGCCGAGCACGAGCACGCGCCCCTGACAGAGACGGTGTCGCTGGAGCAGAAGGTGCTGGCGAAGAACGACCACCTCGCCCAGCACAATCGCGAGTGGCTGCGCGATCGCGGCATTCTCGCACTGAATATGACCAGCTCCCCGGGCGCCGGGAAAACCACACTGCTCGAGCGGACGATTCGCGCGCTGCCCGATACACCGATCGCGGTGATCGAGGGTGACCAGGAGACGGAGCTGGACGCGGAGCGCATCACCGCGACCGGGGCGCGGGCCGTGCAGGTCAACACCGGATCCGGATGTCATCTGGATGCCGAGATGACGCATCGGGCTCTGAACGCGCTGAACCCCGCGCCCGGGACGGTGCTGTTCGTCGAGAATGTCGGCAATCTGGTCTGTCCGGCCCTGTTCGACCTCGGGGAACACCGCAAGGTCGTGATGATCTCGGTGTGCGAGGGGACCGACAAACCGCTGAAGTATCCGCACATGTTCGCCGCGGCGGGTCTGGTGCTCGTGAACAAGATCGATCTGCTGCCGTACGTCGATTTCGACCTGGCCGCGTGCACCGAGTACGCGCGCGCGGTGAATCCGGGCGTGGACATCCTGCCGCTGTCGGTGACCACCGGCGAGGGCCTCGACCACTGGTACGAGTGGCTCGGGCAGCAGCGCCGGACGGTCTCGGCGAGCCTTGAGGGTGTGATCGACCCCGCCTAGACTGACGTGATCGGCGTCACAAACCCGCGAAGCGGGCCGGAGCGACGAACCGCCGCCCCGACTCCGGAAGGTGGCAGCACATGCCCACTCAGGAAGCGGTCCGAGCTGAGGAGACGCTGATCCATGTGCTCTGGATCAACGCCGGTCTCAGTTGCGATGGCGATTCGGTGGCGTTGACCGCCGCCACCCAGCCCAGTGTCGAAGAAATCGCCCTCGGCGCATTACCCGGTCTACCGAAAGTGGCCGTGCACTGGCCACTCATCGATTTCGAGTGCGGCCCCAACGGCGGAGCCGACGATTTCCTGCAATGGTTCTTCCGCGCGGACCGGGGCGAACTCGACCCCTTCGTCCTGGTGGTGGAGGGATCGATACCGAACGAAAAGGTGCACGACGAAGGTTACTGGTGCGGATTCGGCAACGACCCCGCCACCGGCCAGCCGATCACGACCAGCGCATGGCTGGACAGGCTCGCGCCGAAGGCCACCGCGGTGGTGGCGGTCGGTACCTGCGCGACCTACGGCGGAATCCACGCGATGGCGGGCAACCCGACCGGCGCGATGGGCGTACCCGACTACCTCGGCTGGGAGTGGAAGAGCAAGGCGGACATCCCGATCGTCTGCGTGCCCGGCTGCCCCATCCACCCGGACAACCTGTCCGAGACGCTTACCTACCTGCTCTACCTGGCCACCGGCCAGGCGCCGATGATTCCGCTCGACGAGGCGCTGCGGCCGAAATGGCTGTTCGGCGCGACCGTGCACGAGGGTTGCGATCGTGCGGGCTATTACGAGCAGGGCGATTTCGCCACCGAATACGGCTCGCCGAAATGCATCGTCAAGCTCGGATGCTGGGGTCCGGTGGTCAAGTGCAACGTGCCCAAGCGCGGGTGGATCAACGGGGTGGGCGGCTGCCCGAACGTGGGCGGTATCTGCATCGGCTGCACGATGCCCGGATTCCCCGACAAATTCATGCCGTTCATGGACGAGCCGCCCGGCGGGAAGCTCTCCTCCGCTGCCTCGGGCGTCTATGGATCGGTGATCCGCAGCCTGCGGACCATCACCGGCCGCACCGTGGACAAAGAGCCGCGCTGGCGGCATCGCGGCGACAAGCTCGAGACCGGCGCCACCCGCACCTGGTAGGAGAAGCTCCGATGACCCAGATCATCCCCGAGCCCTCGCACCGCACGATCGAACCGGACAGCCTCGTCGACATGGCGTGGGATCCGATCACTCGTATCGTCGGCAGCCTCGGCATCTATACCAAGATCGACTTCGCGAACCGGGAAGTGGTCGAGTGCCACAGCACCTCGTCCATCTTCCGCGGTTACTCGATCTTCATGCGCGGCAAGGACCCGCGCGACGCCCATTTCATCACCAGCCGGATATGCGGGATCTGCGGCGACAACCACGCGACGTGCTCCTGCTACGCCCAGAACATGGCCTACCGAGTCCAGCCGCCGCACCTGGGCGAATGGATCGTCAATCTCGGCGAGGCCGCCGAGTACATGTTCGACCACAACATCTTCCAGGAGAACCTGGTCGGGGTGGATTTCTGCGAGAAGATGGTCGCGGAGACCAATCCGGGAGTGCTCGCGGTGGCCGAGCGGACCGAGGCGCCGCACGCCGAGGCCCACGGCTACCGCACCATCGCCGACATCATGCGCGCCCTCAACCCGTTCACCGGGGAGTTCTACCGGGAAGCCCTGCAGGTCAGCCGGTACACCCGCGAGATGTTCTGCCTCATGGAGGGCAGGCATGTGCATCCGTCGACGCTGTATCCCGGCGGTCCGGGCACGGTGGCGACGGTGCAGTTGATGACCGACTACATGACCAGATTGATGCGCTACGTCGAGTTCATGAAGCGCGTCGTTCCGATGCACGACGACCTGTTCGATTTCTTCTACGAGGCGTTGCCCGGCTACGAGAAAGTCGGCCTGCGGCGGACGCTGCTCGGCTGCTGGGGTTCGTTCCAGGACCCCGAGGTCTGCAATTTCGAGTACAAGGACATGGAGGACTGGGGTCGCAAGATGTTCGTCACGCCGGGAGTCGTGGTGGACGGCAGACTGGTCACCACCTCCCTGGTCGACATCAACCTCGGTCTGCGGATCCTGCTCGGCAGTTCCTACTACGAGGACTGGACCGACCAGGAGATGTTCGTGACCACCGACCCACTGGGCAATCCGGTGGACCGGCGCCACCCCTGGAACCAGCACACCAATCCCAAGCCACAGAAACGCGACCTGGACGACAAGTACAGCTGGGTCATGTCACCGCGCTGGTTCGACGGCACCGACCACCTCGCGCTGGACACCGGCGGCGGCCCGCTGGCCCGGCTGTGGTCGACGGCATTGGCGAACCTGGTCGATATCGGCTACGTGCAGGCCACCGGTCACAGCGTCCGGATCAATCTGCCGAAGACCGCGCTGAAGGGGCCGGTCACGCTCGAGTGGAAGATCCCCGTGCACGGCAGCAACACCATCGAACGCGACCGTGCCCGCACCTACTTCCAGGCCTACGCGGCGGCCTGCGCCCTGCATTTCGCGGAGAAGGCGCTGGCGGAGATCCGGGCGGGCCACACCAAGACCTGGGAGCCGTTCGAGGTGCCCGAGGAGGGCATCGGCTGTGGTTTCACCGAGGCGGTGCGCGGTGTGCTCTCACACCACATGGTGATCCGGGACGGGAAGATCGCGAACTACCACCCGTATCCGCCGACCCCGTGGAACGCCAGCCCGCGCGATGCCTACGGCACCCCGGGCCCCTACGAGGACGCGGTGCAAGGGCAGCCGATCTTCGAGGAGAACGACCGCGAGCACTTCAAGGGCATCGACATCATGCGCACGGTGCGCAGTTTCGACCCGTGCCTGCCGTGCGGTGTGCACATGTATCTCGGCAAGGGGCAGACGCTGCGGAAACTGCACTCGCCGACGCAGGCGCTCACCCCGGAGTGAATCCGTATCGGTACCGGCGACGGGAGGGTGGCGGTGGATGTCCGCCCGGCAGAACAGGTCGACGCGCACCCCGGCGAGAGCCGGTGGCGTACGGCGGGTGATCGGATAGAGACGCTGCTCGAGGCCAGTTCGGCGGGCGGCGCGGTGGCTCGTGAACGCGCCGAACAGCTGGTGCGCGAGGTCGTCGACCTGTACGGGGCCGGGCTGGCGCGGGTGGTCGCACTGCTGGACGCCGGGATGCTGGAACGGCTGGCACGCGACGACCTGGTCGCGAGTCTGCTGCTCGTCCACGGGCTGCACCCGCACGACGTGGACACCAGAGTGCGGTCAGCGCTGGACAGCGTGCGGCCCTACCTGGGTTCGCACGGCGGCGACGTGGAATTGGTCGAGATCGTGGACGCGGTGGTCCGCCTGGAACTGACCGGCAGCTGCCGCGGCTGCCCGTCCTCGTCGGTGACCCTGGAGCTGGCGGTGCAGGACGCGGTCCGCGCGGCGGCGCCGGAGATCGAGGCCATCGAGGTCGTCGCCGCGCCCACCGAGCCCGCGGCGCCGATCCCCGCCGATTCGCTGTTCTCGCGGGTGCGTTCGAGCGATGCGTCAGGCCAGTGGGTCCCGGCTCCCGAACTGGCCGAGCTGGTCCCCGGCGAGGTGGGCGGGTTCGCCGTGGCCGGGCTCCCGGTGTTGGCCTGCCGGGTGGGTGAGCACGTATTCGCCTACCGGGACCTCTGCCCGGTCTGCGCGCATTCGCTCGCCGGGGCCGCCCTGCACCGGCGGCCGGGTTTCCCGGTCGGCGACGCGGTCCTGCGCTGCCCGACCTGCCGCACGCATTTCGACGTCGTCGCGGCCGGTGCGCGTATCGACGGCGACGGTCACCTCGAGCCGATCCCGGTGCTGGTGCGTGACGGTGTGCTGTCGATGGCGGTGCCGGTGGGGGTGCACGGGTGAACACACCGTTCCGAACGTTGCAGCGGATCACCGCCGAGCGCCCGCCCCAGCGGCGGACGGGTGACCGGTGTGAGATGTGCGCCGATCCCATTGCCGGCGAACACCAGCACGTCGTGAATATCGAGGGCAGGCAGCTGTTGTGCGTATGCCGCGCCTGCTACCTGCTGTTCGTGGACCAGGAGGCGGCGCTGCGTTACCGGGCGGTGCCCGACCGCTACCTCGCCTTCCCCGATGTCGAGATCGGCCAGGGCGAGTGGGACGCGTTGGAGATTCCGGTGGGCCTGGCGTTCTTGTTCCGCAACTCCGCACTGGGCCGGACCGTCGCTTTCTATCCCGGACCGGCGGGCGCGACCGAATCGGAATTGCCGTTGGCGCAGTGGAACACGATCGTGCGGCGGCATCCGGAACTGGACACCCTCGCGGCCGATGTCGAGGCCCTGCTGATCCGGGTCCCGGAGAAGGGGGCCGCGGCCGCGAGCTGTCTGCTGCTGCCGATCGACGCGTGCTACGAATTCGTCGGCCGGATGCGGTTGCTCTGGCGCGGCTTCGACGGCGGGGCCGAGGTGCGCCGCTATCTGGACGAGTTCTTCGCGACGGTCTCGGCCCGAGCGCGGACGGGCGGCGCGCCATGAGTCCGGTCCATTCGATGACCTTCGCCGTGCTCGAGATCAAGCCGGAGCCGTACGCGGTGGCGCCGACCCTGACCGCACGGGTCGGTCTCGCCGCGCTCGCCGAGGAACCCGTGCACGCCGTCGCGTTACGCGCGCAGGTGCGGATCCAGCCGTCGCGCCGCCGCTACTCCGACGAGGAGGGCGCGGGTCTGACCGATCTGTTCGGTGCCCGCGAACGCTGGCGGGACACCCAGCGCTCCTTCCTCTGGATGCACTGCGCCACCATGGTTCCCGGATTCGCCGGTGGCGCGGAGGTGGATCTGCCGATGCCGTGCACCTACGACTTCGAGGTGACCGGGTCGAAGTACCTGCACGCGCTACGTGCGGGCACGGTGCCGCTGGTGTTCTTGTTCAGCGGCACGGTCTTCATCCGGGGCAGCGGCGGCTTCGCGATCCAGCAGATCCCCTGGGATCGTGAGGACACCTACGACATGCCGGTCTCGGTATGGCAGGACGTGATGGCCGCGCATTTCCCGAACACCGGCTGGCTGCGCCTGCACCGGGACACCCTCGACGCGCTGACTGCCTACAAATCCGGCCACGGCCTGCTCGGCTTCGACGAGGCCGTGACCCGCCTGCTCACCCACGCCGGAGAATCATCGTGACCGCCGCGGGGATCGCCCGGGCCCGCGCCGTCGCCGACGCGGTGCTCTACGAGGGCTACCTGCTCTATCCCTATCGGGCGAACAGCCCCAAGAATCGGTCGCGCTGGCAGTTCGGCGTGCTGGGTCCGCCCGGGGCCGCCGCGTCCGGGCTCGGCGAAGAGCCCTCGTTGTCGGCCGAGTTCGTCTTCGAGCCGGGTACGGACCCTGTGCTGACATGGACGGTCCGGTTCCTCCAGCTCCAGCGCCGTCAGGTGATCGACGGTGCCGGTGTGGCGCGCGCCGAACTCGCCGTCGGGGATCGATCCTGGCTGTCCTGGGACGAAGCGGTCGCGCGGGAGATCGTCGTCGGCCCCGCAGCGCCCGGGAACCTGGTGCGCGCACTGACGGTTCCCGGTGGCTCCGACACCGAGGAGATCGTCGGCGCGGCAGGCGAGGCCGTCGGCGCGCTGGTGCGGACCAGGCAGCCGCTGGCCGGTGAACTCGCCCTCGACGTCGAGCGGGACGGCCGATTCCTGCGGCTCGCCGCCGAGGTCCGCAACGTGGCCGCACCCGCGACCGACACCGACGACGCGCTCGCCCGCTCGCTGATCGGCGCACACATCATCGCCGAAGCCACCGGGGGACAGTTCGTTTCCGCGCTCGAACCACCGGCGGGGGCCGCGGCCGCGGTCGAGCGCTGCGACCGGCACCGGTGCTTCCCGGTGCTCGCCGGCCCGCCCGGCGACCGCGACCTGCTGCTGATCTCACCGATCATCCTCTACGACCATCCCGAGATCGCCGAGCAGAGCGAGCAAGCGCTGTTCGACTCCACCGAGATCGACGAGATCCTCACGCTGCGCGTGATGACCATGACCGACGACGAGAAGGCGCAGGCCCGTGCGACCGACGCGCGGGCCGGCGAGATCATCGACCGCTGCGACGCCATCACCCCGGAGGCGATGCGGCAGCTGCACGGCGTGCTGCGCGATCCGCAGTCCGGCCGCTCGCCCCTGATACCCGAGGTCCCCGAGGGCATCGATTGGTGGGATCCGGCGGCCGACGGCGCCGTGCGCCCGGAGGCCGACGCGGTGCCGGTGTCGGGCGTGCTGGTGCGCGCGGGCAGCAGGGTCAGGCTGCACCCGTCCCGCCGGGCCGATGCCCAGGATCTGTTCACCGCGGGCCGGTCCGCCCGCGTCGTCTCGGTCCACGAGGACGTGGACGGACAGACACACGTCGGTGTCGTGCTGGACGACGATCCGGCGGCCGATCTGCACGAATGGTTCGGCCGCTATCTCTATTTCGCACCCGACGAACTCGAACCGCTCGACAGCCCCCGAGAACCGGAAGGAGACACCATGCAGGACCGCAGCGAAGAACCGCAGGAGGCGCGCGGGCAGCCGGGGTCGCGCGACACCGGCGCGGATACCGCGGCCGCGGGCAGCACCGACCGTGAGCCGGGCGATATCGGCCACGAGGAGACGACCTCCGCGCCCGGAACCGCTGCCGAGCGCGAGGCCCATTTCGTCTCGGAGCCGGTCCCCGGCAGCGAACCGCCGGTCCCGCCCTACGACGACCGGGAGAAGACCGCGAACGACTCCGACGAGACCGCGACCGGCACCGTCGACGACGCGGATGTCGGCGGCGCCACTGCGCCCACCGAAGGGCAGGGATGACCCGCCCGCCGACCGGCGGGATCGGCGGCCCGAGACAACGGAAAGGAAGGCCGATTATGGCAACCGTGGGAGCGATCGCGACCGCAATCGTCGCGGTGGTGGCGGCGATCGGCGTGTACATCGGCGTCCGATCGGTGCCGGACATGCGCCGGTACCTGCGAATGCGCCGTATGTGAGATGGCGGACCGGGTATTGGTCGCCGGGATCGGCAACATCTTTCTCGGCGACGACGGATTCGGCTCCGAGGTGGCGCGCAGGCTGCGCTTCGAGGAGGAGCCGCGTGTGCGGGTGGTCGATTACGGCATCCGCGGTATGCACCTGGCCTACGACCTGCTCGCGGGATGGGATGCGCTGGTGCTGATCGACGCACTGCCCGACCGCGGATCGCAGGGACAGGTGGAGGTGTTGCGAGCCGAACCCGACGAGGCGGGCGCCCCCGGGCTCGATGCGCACGCCATGCACCCGACGGCCGTCTTCGCGGCTGTGCAAGCCCTGGGCGGCCGGGTGCCGCCCACCGTCGTCGTCGGCTGTCAGGTGGTATCGGCCGCGGAGCGGATCGGCCTGTCCGACCCGGTCGCGGCGGCGGTGGACCCGGCGGTGCGCGCGGTGTACCGGGTGGTCGCCGATCTGCTGCGGACGAAGCAGGAGGTATGAGCATGTGCCTCGGAATTCCCGGCCTCGTGCTGGAGATCCCGGACGGCTACTACGGCCAGATCGCCCTCGTCGATGTCTCCGGCGAGAAGCGACGTGTGAACATCGGGCTGCTCGACGACGATCCGGTAGGACCCGGCGATTGGGTGATCATCCACATGGGCTTCGGGATCGAGAAGACCGACGCGGCCGGTGCGGCAGCGGCCATGGCCGGGTTGCGCATCCTCGGCAGTGGTGAGCAGCAGTGACCGCCGACCGGGCCCGCCGCCGGTTCGTGGTGCGCGGTGTGGTGCAGGGCGTGGGCTTCCGGCCGTTCGTCTACACCACCGCGGCCGAACTGTCGCTGAGCGGGCGGGTATCCAACGACAGCAGTGGCGTCATCGTCGAAACCGAGGGCACCCCGGCGGATCTGGTCGAGTTCGAGCGGCGGCTGCGGTGCGCGCCGCCACCGCTGGCGGTCGTCGAATCGGTGGAGCGCTGCGAGATCCCGGTGCGCGGCGGCACCGGATTCCATATCGCCGACACCACTCGCGGCGGCGGCCGCACCCTCGCCTCACCGGATATCGCCCTCTGCGCCGCGTGCGAGGCGGAACTGCGCGACCCGTCCGACCGGCGCTACCGCCACCCGTTCGTGAACTGCACCAACTGCGGTCCCCGGTTCACCATCATCGCCGCGTTGCCCTACGACCGGGCCCGCACCTCCATGGCCGAATTCCCCATGTGCGAGCGCTGCGCCCGCGAGTACCACGATCCCACCGACCGCCGTTTCCACGCGCAGCCGATCGCGTGCCCCGAGTGCGGCCCGCGCCTGTTCTACACCGGCCCCGGCCGCGGCGAGCCGCTCGCCGCGGCCCGCGAACTGTTGCGGTCGGGCGGAATCCTGGCGGTGAAGGGCGTCGGCGGCTATCACCTGGCCTGCGACGCGGCGAACGAGACGGCAGTGGCCGAACTGCGACGCCGTAAACGCCGAAGCAGCAAGCCTTTCGCCGTGATGGCGCCGGACATCGCGCTCGCGCGCGAGATCGCTGTCGTCGACTCCGCGGCCGCCGGACTGCTGACCGGCCCGCAGCGGCCCATCGTGCTGCTCGCCCGCGGGGGCAGACCGCTCGCCGAGTCCGTCGCGCCGGACAACCCCGACCTCGGTGTGATGCTGGCCTATACCCCGCTGCACGTGCTGCTGTTCGGCCTGGCCGGCGACCCGGTCGGCCCGGATGTGCTGGTGATGACCTCGGGCAACCGCAGCAGTGAACCGATCTGCTACGACGACGCCGATGCGCGCGAGCGCCTCGCCGGGCTGGCGGACGGCTGGCTGTGGCACGACCGCCGCATCCTGGTGCCCTGTGACGATTCGGTGGTTCGCCTGGTCGACGGCATCGAGTCACCGGTACGCCGCTCGCGCGGGTACGCGCCGCTGCCACTGGCCCTTCCGGCGCCGCTGCCGCCGACGCTCGCCGTGGGCGCCGACCTGAAGAACGTCTGTGCCGTCGCCGACGGCCGCTACGCCTGGCTGAGCCAGCATGTCGGCGATATGGACGATCTGGCCACCCTGCGCGCTTTCGACGGCACGCAACGGCACCTGGAGGAGCTGACCGGGGTGCGCCCCGCCCAACTCGTCGCCGACGCGCATCCGGGTTATCGATCCACCGCGTGGGCTCGCAGGCACGCGGGCGAGCGCCCGGTGCGCACGGTCCAGCACCACCACGCGCATATCGCCGCCGTCATGGGCGAGCACGGGCTCGGTCTCACCGATACCGTCCTCGGAATCGCCTTCGACGGCACCGGGTTCGGACCCGACGGCGCGGTGTGGGGCGGTGAGATCCTCGCCGCGGGATACAAGGGCTACCAACGGCTGGCCCACCTGAGGTATGTGCCGCTGGCCGGTGGCGACACGTCGGTGCACCGGCCGTACCGCATGGCGCTGGCGCATCTGTGGGCCGCCGGTGTCGAGTGGTCGCCGGTGATCGGGTCGGTGGCCGCCTGCCCGGCCGAGGAGCGCGCGGTGCTCGCGCACCAGTTCGGCACCGGCCTGGGCTGTGTGCCGACCTCCAGCATGGGCAGATTGTTCGACGCGGTGTCCTCGCTGGCCGGGGTCCGCCACGTCGTGGATTACGAGGCGCAGGCGGCCATCGAACTCGAAGGACTTTCCCGAGGCGGGGATCCCGGTGACAGCGCGTATCGGTTCACCGTCGGTTCCGGTGCGGATCCCGCGCTGATCGACCCCGGCCCGGTGATCGCCGCCGTCGTCGCCGACGCAGTGGCCGGTGTTGCGGCGGCGGTGATCGGCGCCCGCTTCCACGCCGCCGTCGCGAGTCTGGTGCTCGACATCGCCCGGGAGTTCGCGGCGACGGACCGGGTGGTGGCGCTCTCGGGCGGCGTGTTCCAGAACGCGCTGCTGCTGTCGGGTACCCGAAGACTTCTGCGCGACAACGGATTCACCGCGCTCACGCACAGCAGACTGCCACCCAACGACGGTGGCCTCGCATTCGGGCAGGTGCTCGCGGTCGCCGCGGGCTGAGCGGAAAGGAGCAGACATGTGCTTGGCAGTTCCCGGAAAGGTGCTCAGCCTCGAGGAGCGTGACGGCACCCTGATGTCGGTCGTCGACTTCGGCGGCGTGCACAAGGACGTGTGCCTGCAGTACATCCCGGACGCGGCGATCGGCGACTACGTCGTCGTGCACGTCGGATTCGCCATCCAGCGGCTGGACGAGGAGTCCGCGTTGCAGACCCTGGCCGAGTTCGAACACCTCGGCGTGCTGAAGGAGGAGTTCGCGGACGGTTTCGCCGTCGCGGCCGCGCAGGCGGGAGAGGAGAACCCGGAGAAGGCACATCAGGATGCCCCCGAGCACGCCCCCGAGGAGGAGCTGTGAAATATCTCGACGAATTCAGCGACCCGGAGCTGGCCAAGCGTCTTCTCGAACGGATCCGGGCCACCACGGACCGCCGCTGGGCGATCATGGAAGTGTGTGGCGGACAGACACATTCGATCATCCGGCACGGGATCGACCAATTGCTGCCGGACCGGATCGAGATGATCCACGGTCCGGGCTGCCCGGTGTGCGTCACCCCGCTCGAGGTGATCGACAAGGCGCTCGAGATCGCGGCGCGGCCCGGGGTCATCTTCTGTTCGTTCGGCGATATGCTCCGGGTCCCGGGCAGCGAGAAGGATCTGTTCCGCGTCAAGAGCGAAGGCGGGGACGTCCGAGTCGTCTACTCGCCGCTGGACGCGCTGGAACTGGCCAGGGCCAATCCGGATCGGCAGGTCGTCTTCTTCGGTATCGGCTTCGAGACCACCGCCCCCGCCAACGCGATGACCGTGTACCAGGCCCGGCGGCTCGGCATCGAGAATTTCTCGCTGCTGGTCTCGCATGTGCTGGTGCCACCGGCGATCGCCGCGATCATGGAGTCGCCGCAGTGCCGGGTACAGGCCTTTCTGCTGGCCGGGCACGTCTGCACGGTGATGGGCACCCAGGAGTACCCGCCGCTGGCGCAGCGGTACCAGGTCCCGATGGTGGTCACCGGTTTCGAACCCTTGGACATCCTGGAAGGTATCCGTCGCACCGTGGCGCAGCTGGAATCCGGCCGTCACGAGGTGGACAACGCCTATCGGCGGGCGGTCTCGGAGGAGGGCAATCCGGCGGCCAAAGCCATGCTGGCCGACGTCTTCGAGGTCACCGACCGGGCCTGGCGCGGCATCGGGGTGATTCCGGACAGCGGGTGGCGGCTCTCGCCGCGCTACCGCGACTACGATGCCGAATACCGCTTCTCCGTAGGCGATCTGCACACCGCCGAATCGGCGGTCTGCCGCTCGGGCGAGGTACTACAGGGCCTGATCAAGCCCCACGAGTGCGCCGCGTTCGGCACCCAGTGCACGCCGCGCAACCCGCTGGGCGCCACCATGGTGTCCTCGGAGGGCGCGTGCGCGGCCTACTACCTCTATCGGCGCCTGGATCAGCCCGCGGAGGTGGCCCATGCGTGAGGACCCGATCATGCCCGCACCGGCGACGATCGATGCGGACGGGTGGGTCTGTCCGATGCCGCTGCGCGATTCGCCGAATATCGTGATGGGTCACGGCGGCGGTGGGGCGATGTCGGGCGAACTGATCGAGCATCTGTTCCTGCCCGCCTTCGGCCCCGCGGCCGACGCGGGTCTGGGGGATTCGGCCGTGGTCACCCTCGGCGATACCCGGCTCGCGTTCTCGACCGACTCCTTCGTCGTGAAACCGCGCACTTTTCCCGGCGGTTCGCTCGGCGAACTGGCCGTGAACGGCACCGTCAACGATCTGGCGATGGCCGGTGCGCGCCCGCTGGTGCTGTCCACCGCCTTCATCCTCGAGGAGGGCACCGCGCTGTCCGAGATCGCCGCGGTGGCCCAGGCGATCGGCACCGCGGCGTCGGCCGCGGGAGTGACCTTGGTGACCGGTGACACCAAGGTGGTCGACGCCGGGCACGGTGACGGCATCTTCGTCAACACCACAGGTATCGGCGTCATCGACCGCGGGGTCGACATCCGGCCCCAGCGCGCGCGGCCCGGCGATGTCGTCCTGGTCAGCGGCGATATCGGGGTCCACGGTATCGCCGTGATGAGCTGCCGGGAGGGGCTGGAATTCGGGACGACGGTGCTCAGCGACACCGCTCCGCTGAACGGTCTGGTGGCCGCGATGCTCACCAGCGGCGCCGACGTGCACACCTTGCGCGATCCGACCCGGGGTGGAGTGGCGGCCACGGTGAACGAAATCGCCCGCGCCGCCGGCATCGGGGTGTCGCTGGACGAGACGGCGCTGCCGGTGCCCGCCGCGGTGCGCGATGCTTGCGGGCTGCTCGGCCTCGACCCGATGTACGTGGCCAACGAGGGCAAACTGATCGCCTTCGTCGCTCCCGAGGACGCGGATCGGGTGCTGGAGGCGATGCGCGCGCACCCGCTGGGCGCTCACGCGGCGGTGATCGGCGTCTGCGTCGAGGAGCATCCCGGAATGGTCGTGGCGCGGACCGCACTCGGCGGTACCAGGGTGGTGGACCTACCGGCCGGGGAGCAGTTGCCGCGCATATGCTGACGCGGTGGGTCGTCCGGTTCGCCGGCCCGGGAAAGAAACGAGGTACCCGACAGTGCGGATATCGGCGGCAGCGATACGGGCCGGATGGTCGGATCTGGATCCGGCGCAGCGGCGCAGCGTCACGGGTATGACCCTCACGATCGTGGCGCTGCACTTGCTCGGCTTCGCGACACTGCTGTTGCTCGTGGTTCCCGGCGGCTACCTCGTGGACGGGGCGGTCTTCGGCGTCGGCCTCGGGATCACCGCCTATACCCTGGGCGCGCGGCACGCGTTCGATGCCGACCATATCGCCGCCATCGACAATACGACGCGAAAACTTCTGGCGGAGAACCGCAAACCGATGTCGGTCGGATTCTGGTTCGCGCTGGGCCACTCCACCGTCGTCTTCGTCCTGGTCGCACTGCTGGCGGCCGGAGTGAAGGCGCTGGCGGCCGACCTCGAGGACGAGAACTCGCGGTTACAGCAGTGGACGGGTGTCTTCGGCACCGGCGTCTCGGGCACCTTCCTCATCCTGATCGGTCTGCTGAACCTGATCTCCCTGATCGGAATCTGGCGGGTATTCCGCGGCATGCGGCAGGGCCGTTTCGACGAGGCGGAACTCGAACGCCACCTCACTGATCGAGGCGCGCTGAACCGGGTGTTCGGACCGCTGATGCGCGCGGTCCGAACACCCAGGCAGATGTATCCGGTCGGATTGCTGTTCGGGCTGGGCTTCGACACGGTCACCGAAGTGAGTCTGCTCGTCATCGCGGGCGGCGCGGCGGCCACCGACCTGCCGTGGTACGCGATCCTCGTTCTGCCCGTGCTGTTCTCGGCGGGCATGACGCTGTTCGACGCGCTGGACGGGACACTCATGAACTACGCCTACGGGTGGGCATTCGCCGGGCCGGTGCGCAAGGTGTACTACAACATCGTGGTGACCGGTCTGTCGGTCGCGGTGGCGCTGTTGATCGGCGTGCAGGAGATCATCTCGATCATGACCGAGAAACTCGACCTCACCTCGGGACCGCTGGCCTGGGTCGCCGAACTCGATCTCGGGGCAATGGGTTTCATCATCGTCGGATTGTTCGTCCTCACCTGGGCGATCGCGGTGGCGGTCTGGCGTCTCGGTGATGTCGAACGGCGCTGGCAGCCCGAATCGCCGGTGGATCCGTGACCACGCATGCCGCGGCGACCCGCGGCGCGGACATGTTCGCCAGGTTCGCCTACGCGCCGAATTCCCTGGGGTACTGCGGCCCATCGGGAACGACGGCGCTGCGTGACGGGTCCGCCGAGGACGTGCGGGCCGTCGCGCGCAGCTTCACCGGAGCATGGCCCTACCTGCAGGTCATGTCGCGCATGACCGGCATCGACGATCCATTGGATCACCGCCTGGTCGAGTCGTATTGGCTCGGAGGCGGCATCGGTGCGCGGCTGGACCCCGCGACCTTCGTCGACGAGTTGCTGGCGGTGATAGGTCCGGCCGCGGGGCACTACTGGAAGTACCTCACCGATGGTTCGCTGATCGAGGAGGCGGCGGCGAATCACTGTTTCCACGTCTTCGGTGTCTATCCCTGGACCCGCCTGCTCGGCCGGGGCGGCGACCACCCGGTCCGCGTGCTCGACAACTGCCGGATCACCTGGGGCACAATCAAGGCGCGTGAAGACGACCACGTCGTCGTCGAGTGCCCGCGGCTGGAGTTCGACGGCCACCGGTTGGCCCTGAGCACACCCGAGACCCGGTCGATCCCGATATGGACGGACGGCTACGCCGCGGTGCCCGACGCGGCGCCGGGCCAACTCGTCGCACTGCACTGGAACCGACTGTGCGGCCGACTGACCCGCACCCGAGCGCGAGCGCTGGCAATCAGCACCGAACAGCAACTGCGAGCCACCAATCGCAGGCTCGCCCGGGCGATGACCGCCCCGCCGTGACACCCGACATCGGCGATAGTCCGTTCTCGATGCCGCTGGCGGCCCCATCCCCCGATGAAGAGCTACACCCGAGCCGCCCGCATCCCCAAGAAGGCGAATCCAGAATCAGTCGTCCTCAGCAAGTATGGCCTCGTCCTCCAACGCCTCGAGGCGCGCCTGTTCCATCCGAGGACGGAACCAGGCGGGCAATTTCTCCTCCGACCGCGGAAACCGTTCGAGTTCCCTCACGAAGCTGTTGTAGGCCGGACCGAAGCCGCTCCACTCCGGTTCGTTCTCGTAATCGAATCTCGCGACAACCCGCATATCAGAAATAATAGTGAGCGTCATCGAATACCACGCCCCACCATCGGGAGTCGCCATAACCTTCCTGAGTTCCCCCAAAAGACCACCTGCTCTCATCGGAACGGAACAACTGACAGTGTCCGACGGTGCACGCTCTATGTACACTTGACTTTGCGACCAAGGCCCGAGCGTGCGGCGCTCGAGTCGCATTTCGACCCACTCGGTTCCGTATTCTTCGACCAGTATGCCACCGATCTCCGAGATCAACTCCCCTTGTCGAACCATCGGCAGGGCACCCGGATCTTCATCGCTGCACATCGTCGGACTCCTCATGTTCTATTCCGCCGCCATTCAGTTACGGCAAGGGCTCAGTCGTCCTCGGCAAGTATGGCCTCATACTCCAATGCCTTCAGGCGCGCCTCTTCCATCCGGGGACGGAACCAGGCGGGCAATTTCTCCTCCGACCGCGGAAATCTTTCGAGTTCCCTCACGAAGCTGTTGTAGGCCGGACCGAAGCCGCTCCACTCCGGTTCGTTCTCGTAATCGAATCTCGCGACAACCCGCATATCAGGAGTAATAGTGAGCGTCATCGAATACCACGCCCCACCCTCGGGAGTCGCCATAACGTCCCTGAGTTCCCCCAAAAGACCACCTGCTCTCATCGGAACGGAACAATTGACAGTGTCCGACGCTGCGCGCTCTATGTACACGTCGTCCTCCGACTCAGGCCCGAGCGTGCGGCTCTCGAGCCACATTTTGTCCCACTCGGTTCCGTATTCTTCGACCAGTATGCCACCTATCTCCGAGATCAACTCCCCTTGTCGAACCACAGGAAGAGCACCAACACCTTCATCGCTACACATTATTAAACCTCTCATGTCTTATTTTGCCGCCATTTATTCGGTACTCCATTTCCAACCGGTCGGGTTGCGGCTTTCCTCCCCTCGCTCCTCCGGCATGTATCCGAACTGCCTGCGCAACGCGAAATCGACCGTCGCGCCGTCGAATCGGACTTCACCGGCGTCGGCGGCGAGAACGCCGAGCACGATCCGCATGGTGGTCGACTTACCCGCGCCGTTGCTGCCGACGAACCCGAAGATCTCCCCCGACCCGACCTCGAAACCCACATCGGTCAGCGCGGTCACCGCACCGAACCGTTTCGCCAGTCCCCGTATCTCCAGCCGCACGCGCATCCCTCCCATATGTGACTCCATCCGCATCAGGGGTCCGCGCCGCGCACCCGGCGCGCAGCACCCAGGGGCCGCACCACCCGACGAACGTGTGCCAGGCAGGAGCCGCGCCGCTATCGCGGACAGCGCCGCAGGCGGCGGTCGCGCTCACCGCGCCGACCCGACCGGGCGGTCATCGTGGGCCGTTCGTGTTCACGAACAGCACCGGCCGGTCGTCTTCGACACGCGACGCGGCGAACTCCAGCGTCGCGGCCATGGCCTTGCCTGTGTAGACCGGTTCGAGCCATAGTCCTTCCCGGTCGCGCGCCGTGCGCACGGCGACGGCTCCTTCCGGCGTGGAATGCCCGTAACCGGGACCGAGCCATTCCCGGGTGACGAGCAACCGGTCCGGGCGCAAGGCCGGGGTCGGGAACACCGCGCCGCGGGCGCGCAGCAGTCGCACGCACCGACCGGCGAGCCCACCCAGGGACCGGTGGTTAAGTCGCAGCGTGTCGTTGACGACCACCGCGACGACCGTGACATCGGCCAGCCCGGCGAGCTCGAGACCGAGCCACAACCCGGCGGCCGTGCCACCGGAACCGACAGGCACCACGACACGACCGGGACGCGGCAGCTGTCCGGCCTCGATCTGTGCAGCGATCTCGAAGGCGGCCTCGACATAGCCGAGCACCCCGAACTCGTTGGAACCCCCGGGCGGCACCAGGTACGAGGGCCGATGTCGCAGCATCAGGTACGGCGCCGCCGCATAGGTGCGAGCCTTGGTGTGGGTGAAGTACAGCCGGGCACCGGATTCGCGCAGACGCTCCAGTTGTGCGCGCACATGGTCGTCGAGCGGCTGATCGACCAGGGCGAGCGCGGTGTCCAGGCCGTGGTCGCGGGCATAGCGGGCGGTGGCCAGGCCCCAGTTGGTGCCGAGGGCGCCGAAGGTCAGCACCGTGCGCTTCTCGCGGCGCACCGCCTCGGCCAGCAGCCATTCGAGCTTGCGCACTTTGTTGCCGCCCCAGCCGCCGTCGCCGAACGCGCCGTCGTCTTTGAGCCACACGGGAGTTCGGCCGGACAGCGCGGTGAGTTCCCTGACCGGTGTGGGCGCGGTGCCGAGCGGCAGCCTCGGCAAGCTCGCGCGCAATTCGGGGAAACGCTGATACAGCGACGGCGTACTCATGAGCCCTCGCGGCGGGCACGGGCTCGGCGCTTGCCCTCGTGCATGGCGTGCACACGCGCGACCGGGATCGTGTGCCCCTCCTCGACGAGGTCCGCCGGAAGCGCTTGCGGCGCGGGCATGTCGTCCTGCCAGGGGTCGGTCCCGGCGAGAAGCCCGGGCGCGGTGCGGATGGTGAAGTCGGCGGGCGCGACCTCGGGCAGGTCGGGCCAGCTCACCGGAAACGACACCGGCACCCCGGGCCGCACGCGAGGACTGTAGACCGAGACCACCGTCGCGCCACCGGAACGGGTGGAGTCGAGGAACACCTTGCCTTCCCGGTCCTCCCGGATGAAGGCGGTGGTCGCCAGACCCGGATCGAGCCGTTCGGCGCGGGCCGCGATCGCCCGGGTGGCGGCGGCCGCGTCCTCGACCGGGATGCCCGGCTCGACGGGAACGAAGACGTGCACCCCCTTCGAGCCGCTGGTCTTCACCACGCCGCGCAGCCCGTCGGCGGTGAGTGCGTCCCGGATGAGCTGGGCGGCGAGCACCGCGTGCCGGAACGTCTGCCCCGGCGAAGGATCCAGATCGAGGACCAGGTGCGTCTGCCCGGCCTCGGTGTCGGTGGTGAGCAGCGTCGGGTGGTACTCGACGGCACGCTGATTGCCCAGCCACAACAGGGTGCGCCGATCCTGGCAGAGCGGATAGGTGATCTTCCGGTGCACGCTCGCCGCCCACATGGTCACCCGGGGCACGAAATCCGGCGCGTACTCGGGCAGATTCTTCTGCATGAAGGGGTCCTGCCCCACCCGCACCCGCACCACCGACAGCGGCCGATCCCGCAACTGCCCGATCAACGGATCGGCAACAGCCTCCAGATAATCGATCAGGTCGCGCTTGGTGGCGCCCGCCCCGTCGAACAGCGGCTGATCCATATTCGTCATGGGGACGCCCGCGCGTTCCTCCTCGCTGCCCATCGCCCCACCCTGCCCTTCGGCTGCCGGCGGGTCAACCGGCGCGCCCGAGGGAGGACATGGCGCGAAATCGAGATCCGGGACAGACTTGGAATCGTGAAGGCGATATCGAACGGTGACGCCGGGAGCGCGTCGTGACGGCGCTGGCCCGCGGAGAGAACCGTCCCGCGCCCGGGGATCGGATGACGGTCACCGTCACCAGCGCCGCCCCGCTGGACGTATCGGCGCTGCTGCTGAATGCGTCTGGGCGAGTGCGGGCCGACGGCGATTTCGTGTTCTTCAACCAGCCCGCCGGCGACGGTGTGCTTCTGCGGCACGGGCGCGGCGGGCCGGACGTGATCGACGTACAGACCTCGGCGCTGCCGCCGGACATCGAGACCGTGGTGGTCGCGGCGAGTCCGGCCGGACGTGGCGGCGCCACCGCCTTGGCCGCGGCGGGCGGTCTCACGGTGACCATCGGATCCGATACGGGCACAATGACTTTCCCCGTCACCGGGCTGACCACCGAGACCGCCGTGGTCTGCGTGGAGATCTACCGACGCGCGGGCGCGTGGAAGATCCGTGCCGTCGGCCAGGGATACGACAACGGTCTGGCGGGAATCGCCACCGCGTTCGGGGTGAACGTCGACGACGAACCGGCTCCCCCGCCGCCCGCACCCGCACCTGCGGCACCGCCGCCCCACACACCGGGAGCACCGCGCGGGGCCACCCCGCCGACCGCCGCGCAGTCACCGGGGGCCGCCGCGCCCGGCGGCTATCTCTCGCCTCCGCACAGCCCACCCCCGCCTCACGCCCCCGCGCGGGGCACAGCCGGTCACCCGCAACACGTGCCCGCCGCGGGCCCGCCTCCGCACGGCGCGCCCGGCCACCCGCCACCGCCTGGTGCGCCCGGGGGAAGTCATCGCCCTCCGGCCGTGCCCGGCTACCCATCCGCGTTCCCGGGAACCCCAGGACAGCCCGGGTCCGGGGCGCCGGGCCACCCGCCCGCGGACGCACCCGGGCAGCCGCCGTACGGCGCGCCGCCCGCGCACCCCCAGCCGTCCCACCCGGCCCCACCACCGGTCGCCCCACAGCAAGGAGCACTACCGATGCAGAGCGATCTGTTCGACGCCCGCCACGCCGAGGTCAGCGGTCTCGGCATCCAGAAGCAGGGCGGCAAGATGATCAAGGTCGGAGTCAACGGCGAGGTCATGGCCAGATCCGGCTCGATGGTGGCCTACCAGGGCGAATTGCGTTTCCAGGCACAGGGTTCCGGTGGCATCGGGCGTGCGATCCAGGCGCGGCTCACCGGTGAGGGCGTGCCGCTGATGAAGGTCTCCGGGCGCGGTGATCTGTTCCTGGCCAACGCCGCCGCCGACGTGCACCTGATCGATCTGGACGGCTCCGACGGGCTCACCGTCAACGGTGCCAATGTGCTCGCCTTCGACAGCTCGCTGCGCTTCGACATCAAGCGGGTGCAGGGCGCGGCCGGATTCGCCAGTAACGCGGGCCTTTTCAACTGTGTGTTCACCGGGCGCGGGCGGATCGCCATCACGACCGAGGGCACCCCCGTGGTGCTGAACGTGGATCAGCCGACCTACGCCGACCCGCAAGCCGCGGTGGCATGGTCGTCGAGCCTGCAGACCGGCATCAAGCGCAACGACTCGTTCGGTCTGGGTACGTTGCTCGGCCGCACCACCGGAGAAGGGCTGACGCTGGCGTTCAGCGGACGCGGCTTCGTCGTCGTGCAGCCTTCGGAACTTCCGCCCGGTGGGTTCATCGCAGGCACCGGCAGCGGTCAGGAATCCGGTCAGACCAGCGGATTCATGGGCGGCCTCCTCGGCTGAGCGTCGTTCGGCCGCCGCCGGCTAGCGGTTCAGGGCCGCTTCGAAGACCGGCCACGCCTTGTGCAGGTCTTCCTGCCAGTAGTCCCAGGCGTGCGTGCCGGTGGGCCGCAGATCGATGGTGGCCGGTATCCCCAGCTCCCGCAACCGCTCTCGCAGCTGCAGGGTGCACATATTGGTGACCGCCTCCAGCGGCGCGCCGAACAACAGGCGGTAGCCCAGTTCGGACTGGTCGCCGCCCACCGCGGTGGGCGAGTCGTACGGGCCGGGGATGCCGGAGCCGCTGGAGATGTAGATCTCGGTGCCGCGCAGACCTTCCGCGTGCAGATAGGGGTCGTTGGCCTGCCAGGTCGGGTCGTCGGGCGGGCCCCACATGTTCACCGGATTCCCGCGATGCGCCGCCACGACGGCATTGACCATCACCTGGCCCTGCAGATCACTGGTGCGCACGCAACCGCTGAACGAACCGATCGCGCGATACAGACCCGGTGCGCCGAGCGCGAGCTGGAAGACCGAGGTGCCCGACATGGAGACCCCGACGACCGCGTTTGCGCCGTTCCCGCCGAACTTCTCGTCGATGAGCGGCGGGAGTTCCTCGGTGAGGAAGGTCCCCCAGCGCTGGGTGCCCAGCACCGGATCCTCGGACCGCCAATCGGTGAAGTAGCTGCCCGCGCCGCCCAGGGGAATGACGACGTTGACCTGCTTGCCCGCGAAATAGCTCTGGTAATCGGTGCTGTCGTGCCAGCTGCCGTCGACGTGGCCGGAGGCGCCGTTGAGCAGGTAGAGGGTGGGTGCGGGCCGGGTCGGGTCGGCCGCGCGCAGGACGAGCACTTCGGTGGTGCCCTTCATGGCGGGCGAGAACACCTCGACTGTCAGCGCTCGCTCGGTCCCCTGCCGGATGTCGGTGACGGCGGGTTCGGGCCCCTCTGCTCGCGCGGGCCCGAGTCCGCCGAGGAACAGCGCCGCCGCGGCTACCGCCGCACCGAAAGACCGGCGTCCCGTGAACCCGAATCCGACCATGGCATTCCTTTCCGGTGACGCAGATATGTGCGGCACCGCCGAGGATACGGTGCCGAACTCCGAGTGAACGTCATGAGTCGCCGCGCGCGATAGCCCACACCGGAAAGATTGTGCGGTTTAACCAGCACGGGTCCGGCCGAGATGGGAGCAGACCCGATGGCGCCCGCCGCCGTGCGGTCGGCAGCGGGCGCAGTCTTCGGGGCGCGGGAGATGAAGCGATCAGGCCGAGGTGGTTCGAACAGTGGCGACCTGTGCCTGCCACATCCAGTGCAGTTGCTCGAGTCGCGCGGCGATCGCGATGAACAGGTCCTGGGTGACCGGATCTGCCTTCTCGGTGGCGTCGATGCGCTCACGCAATCGGCTGATGACCGCGGCGAGATTGGCCACGATCGAGTCGATCACGGCGGTGTCCTCGAGCCAGCTGTCGCCGATGCCCGGCGCGCCGGAATCACGGGCCACGCTGGCGGCCCGGCCGTCGGGGCTGACGCCGATGGCGGTGGCGCGCTCGGCGGCCGAGTCGGTGAAGTCACGGGCCGCGGTGACGAGCTCGTCCAGCGCCAGGTGCACCGAACGGAAGTTCGGGCCGATGACGTTCCAGTGCGCTTGCTTGGCGATCAGCGACAGATCGATCAGATCGGCCACCGTCGCGCGCAAGGCGTCGCCCGCGATGCGCCGCTGCTCGGAATCGAGGGTACTGGTGATGGGCTGGGACATCTGATGCCTTTCCGATCGTCGGACGGTGTCACGTTCGGGCTTACCCAGCACCGCCGCGGTCAACCAGGAAGCGAGCACGGCCACACCTGCCGGTCGAGCTCATGACGGCCCGCGTCGGCGCCTCCGGTGGCGGTACCGTGGCGATATGGCAATCCCCCGCAGGCAGGCGCTGCGCCTGGCCGCCACCGGGTCGGTCGCCGTGCTGGTGGGAACGTCGGCGGCGAGCAGCGGCCGGTTCCGTGCTCCGCGATGGTCGGCGGACCCGTTCACCCTGGGTGTCGCCTCCGGCGACCCCGCTCCCGACAGTGTCGTGTTGTGGACCAGGCTCGCCCCCGACCCGCTGGCTCCCGACGGGCACGGCGGCATGATGAACGCTCCGGTCTCGGTCGATTACGAGATCGCCCACGACGAGCACTTCCGCTCGGTGGTGCGGCGCGGCACCGCCGTGGCCACCAGGGAACTGGCGCATTCGGTGCATCCGGAGATCCATGGCCTGGAGCCGGATCGCTGGTACCACTATCGATTTCGCGCCGGATCGGTGATCTCCCCGGTAGGCCGCACCCGCACCGCGCCCGCCCGCGGCCAGGCCGTCGAGAGGCTGCGCTTCGCCTTCGCGTCCTGCCAGGCCTGGAGCGCCGGCTACTTCACCGCCTACGAGCATCTGGCCGCCGAGGATCTGGAGCTGGTGGTGCACCTGGGCGACTACATCTACGAGAAGAGCTGGCGGCACAATCGGCTCGACGAGCCCGCGGTCCTCACCGGCGAAGCCACCGACCTGACCGGCTACCGTCTCCGCTACGCCCAAGGCAAGGCCGAGCAGCCGCTGCGCGACGCGCACGCCGCCTTCCCGTGGATCGTCACCTTCGATGATCACGAGGTCGACAACAACTGGGCCGCCGACCATCCTGGTCTCGGCTTCGACATCTACCGCCTGCCCGCGTTGTTCCGCCGCCGCAGGGCCGCCGCGTTCCAGGCCATGTACGAGCATCAACCACTGCGCCGGGCACAGCTGCCGAACGGGCCGTCGATGCTGATGCACCGCCGTTTCGGCTGGGGAGATCTGGCCGAACTCACCATGCTCGACACCCGCCAGTACCGCTCGGCCCAGGTCTGCAGTGAGAACACCACCTCGGACTGCCCCGAGGTCGCCGACCCCGAGCGCAGCATTCTCGGTGCCCCGCAACGCGACTGGCTGCTCGACGGACTGACGGATTCCAGGGCCCGCTGGCAGATCCTGGGCAATCAGGTCGGCATGAGCGAAACCGACATCGATCCCGGCCCCGGACTGACGATCTCGACCGACTCCTGGGACGGCTACACCGCCGACCGCGATCTGGTCCTGGGCACAGCCGCCGAGAGCGGCGTCGGCAACCTCGTCGTGATCACCGGTGACCGCCACCACAACCAGGCCTCGAACCTGCGCGCGGACTACTCCGACCCCGGGTCACCCGTGGTCGCGGCGGAATTCACCGGCACCTCGATCACCACCGGTGGCAACGGCCACGATCTGGACGGCATCGGGCGCATGCTGCTCGCCGCCAATCCGGACCTGCAGTTCTTCAACTCACAGCGCGGTTACGTGCGGGTGGATCTGGATCATCGGCTCTGGCGCAACGACTTCCGGGTCGTCCCCTACATCGACCGCAAGGGCGCGCCGATCCACACCAGGGCAACCTATGTCGTCGAGAACGGTGTGCCGGGGGTGGTCGCGGACTCCGAACATGCCGCGTCGGCCCCGGGTCCGGCGCCGGTCCGGGGCAGCGAGCGCTGAGGGTTCGGTTGCTCGACGAGTACGATTCCCGAGCCGCTCAGTTCTGCCTGGGTCCGTGCGCGGCGTCGTACCACCGGTGCGGCACGGACCAGTCCCACTGCGCGGCGTGCCCCAGCGCGTCGGCCAGTTCCTCGTCCTGGGAGCGACGCAGCCATTCGTCGTAGCAGGGCATCAGGCCGCCGACACCCGCGCCGTAGAGCAGGAACCCCCGCATGAAGTACCGCCAGACCGTGCGAGCGGTGATGCGCTTCGACATCGCGACCTCCTGACCGATGACGACACCGCCCGTCCGGCCGTCACCGGCTCGGCCGGACGGGCGTCGGTGGCGCTCAGGATAGTCCCGGGGACCGTGGAAATGTCCGGTTTCGCCGATCGCGGCCGCGGCCGGGACCGGCCGAGCGCAGCGGCTCCGGCCGTGCGGAATCGCACCGGGCGGACCGGGGGCACCGGGCGCGTGTCGCGCCCCGCTGGGCGCCGTCGCCTGATGTGCGACGATGGGGCAGGTGACCGGTAAGAACGGCTCTGAACAGCGCCTCCGTGATCTCGCCCGATTGCGCCGGGTGCGCGACCGCATCGACCGTGAATACGCCCGCCCGCTCGACGTGGAGGCGCTCGCGCGCGACGCGCACATGTCCGCGGGACACCTGAGCAGGCAGTTCCGCGCCGCGTACGGCGAATCTCCCTACAGCTATCTGATGACCCGCCGCATCGAGCGCGCCATGGCCCTGCTGCGCCGCGGCGACCTCAGCGTCACCGAGGTCTGCTTCGAAGTCGGCTGCTCCTCGCTGGGTACCTTCAGCACCCGTTTCACCGAGCTGGTCGGCATGTCCCCCAGCGCCTACCGCAAACAGGCCGCCGAAGCGCCGGTGGATCTGCCCTCGCTCGTGGTCAAGAAAGTCACCAGACCGGTCAGGAATCGAGAAGCGCCGGCGCATCCGCCGCAACTAGCGTGATCGTCATGGACATCACCATCGCTTCCAGCTTCCTTCCCCACGACGACGCCGAGGCCGCGCTGGCCTTCTACCGCGACGCCCTCGGCTTCGAACTGCGCCAGGACGTCGGCTACGAGGGCATGCGCTGGCTCACCGTCGGCCCGCCCGGACAGCCCAGCACCTCCATCGTGCTGCATCCGCCCGCCGCCGACCCCGGTATCACCGAGGAGGAGCGCCGGACCATCACCGAAATGATGGCCAAGGGCACCTACGGGTCGATCCTGCTCGCCTCCGACGACGTCGACGCCGCCTTCGAAAAGCTGCAGGCGCGCGATGTGGAGATCGTGCAGGAGCCGATCGACCAGCCCTACGGCGTGCGCGACTTCGCCCTGCGCGATCCGGCGGGCAACATGATCCGCATCCAGCAGCGTCGCTGACTCTGCCCTTTCTGTCCCCGCCAGCCGGTACCCTGCCTGCGCGTACCGCCCCTGCCAGTTCACCGACTGACAGCCCGATCTGCCGACCGATGGAGATCCGATGAGCCCGGCCCCCGCCACGGACACCCCGCACGTTGCCGACACCCACGATGTGATCCGCGTGCAGGGCGCGCGCGAGAACAATCTGAAGGACGTCAGCGTCGAGATCCCCAAACGCAGGCTCACGGTCTTCACCGGCGTGTCCGGATCGGGCAAGAGCTCGCTGGTCTTCGGCACCATCGCCGCCGAATCACAGCGGATGATCAACGAGACCTACAGCGCTTTCGTGCAGGGGTTCATGCCGACCCTGGCCCGTCCCGAGGTGGATCTGCTCGAGGGGCTGACCACCGCGATCATCGTCGATCAGGAGCGGATGGGCGCCAATGTCCGCTCCACCGTCGGCACCGCCACCGACGCCAACGCGCTGCTGCGCATCCTGTTCAGCCGCCTGGGCACCCCGCACATCGGTGGCCCGCAGGCCTTCTCGTTCAACGTCGCCTCCATCAGCGGCGCGGGCGCGGTCACCGTGGAGAAGGGCGGACGCGAGATCCGTGAACGGCGCGAGTTCAGCGTCACCGGCGGGATGTGTCCGCGCTGCGAGGGCATGGGCAAGGTCTCCGACTTCGACCTGACCGCCCTCTACGACGACGGCAAATCGCTGGCCGAGGGCGCGCTCACCATTCCCGGCTACAGCATGGACGGCTGGTACGGCCGCATCTTCATGGGCTCGGGCTTCCTCGACCCGAACAAGCCGATCCGCAAGTACACCAAGCGCGAGCTCAACGATCTGCTCTACAAGGAGCCGACCAAGATCAAGGTCGACAACATCAATGTCACCTACGAGGGCCTGATCCCGCGCATCCAGAAGTCGTTCCTGTCCAAGGACCGCGAGGCGATGCAGCCGCACATCCGCGCCTTCGTCGATCGGGCCATCACCTTCGCCTCCTGTCCCGAATGCGAGGGCACCCGGCTGAGCGAGCTGACCCGCTCGTCGAAGATCAAGGGCATCAGCATCGCCGACGCGTGCGCCATGCAGATTACCGATCTCGCCGACTGGGTGCGTGATCTCGACGAGCCGTCGGTCGCGCCGCTGCTGAGGACCCTGCGCCACACCCTCGACGGCTTCGTCGAGATCGGCCTGGGTTACCTGTCGCTGGACCGCCCCGCGGGCACCCTGTCCGGCGGTGAAGCCCAGCGCACCAAGATGATTCGTCATCTCGGCTCGGCGCTCACCGACGTCACCTACGTCTTCGACGAGCCGACCATCGGCCTGCACCCGCACGACATCCAGCGTATGAACGAACTGCTGATCCGCCTGCGCGACAAAGGCAATACCGTGCTGGTGGTCGAGCACAAGCCCGAGACCATCGTGATCGCCGACCATGTGGTCGACCTCGGTCCCGGCGCGGGCACCGACGGCGGCACCATCTGCTACCAAGGCGATGTCGACGGCCTGCACAGGTCCGACACCCGCACCGGACGCCACCTCGGATACCGCGCCACGCCGAAGGACACCGTCCGCGAGGCCACCGGAGTGCTCGAGATCCGCGGCGCGAACCAGAACAATCTGCGCGACGTCGACGTCGACGTCCCCACCGGTATCCTCACCGTCGTCACCGGCGTCGCGGGCTCGGGCAAGAGTTCCCTGATCCACGGCAACCTCGGCAAGCGCGACGGCGTCGTGGTGGTCGACCAGACCGCCATCAAGGGCTCGCGCCGCTCCAACCCCGCCACCTACACCGGCCTGCTCGACCCCATCCGCAAAGCCTTCGCCAAGGCCAACGGCGTGAAACCCGCTCTGTTCAGCCCGAATTCGGAAGGCGCCTGCCCCACCTGCAACGGCGCGGGCGTCGTCTACACCGACCTCGGCCCGATGGCGAGCGTGTCCACGGTGTGTGAACTGTGCGAGGGCAAACGCTTCGACGCCTCGGTGCTCGACTACCGCCTCGGCGGCCGCGACATCAGCGAAGTCCTCTCGATGCCCGCCGCCGAAGCCGCCGATTTCTTCGGCACGGGCGAGGCCCGCACCCCCGCCGCGCACAAGATCCTGCAGCGCATCACCGACGTCGGCCTCGGCTACATCACCCTCGGCCAGCCCCTGACCACCCTGTCCGGCGGCGAACGCCAGCGCCTCAAGCTGGCGAGCCAGATGGCCGACAAGGGCGAGATCTACATCCTCGACGAACCCACCACCGGCCTGCACCTCGCCGATGTCGCCAATCTGCTCGGGCTGCTCGACCGTCTCGTCGACGCGGGCAAGACGGTCATCGTCATCGAACACCACCAGGCCGTCATGGCCCACGCCGACTGGATCATCGACCTCGGCCCCGGCGCGGGTCACGACGGCGGCAAGGTCGTCTTCGAAGGCACCCCCGCCGAGCTGATCGCCGACGGGACCACCCTCACCGGCAAGCATCTGGCCGAGTACGTCGGCGGCTGATCACCTCGCGGATTGCGATCGGTTCCGGGGCACCCCGGAACCGATCGACCGCGCGTGGCGGGCGAGGTCTCAGCGCCCCAGCAAGCGCTCGACCACCCGCCGGTACCGCTGCGGGTCCATGGGCGCGATGCCGAGCAGGGCACGCAGGTAGACGCCGTCGCCGACCAGGCGGATCAGGTCGGCGCGCACCTGGTCGCCGACCTCGGCCTCCAAGCCGTCCGACCAGGAGGCCATGAGATCGGCCAGGGCCCGCTGGATGCTTTCACCGCCCGAACCCGAGGTGGCGTCGACGGTGCGCATGGTGGCCAGCATCGAGCGGTACAGCTCGAGTTCCACGGCCTCGCTCGTGTCCTGTGGATCGGGAGTCTGCAGGTACCACTCGGCGACGCCGCCGCCTTTGGCGCGGGTCTCGGCCAGCTGCTGTTCGACGCGCGCGCCCAATCGCCCGACCAGGCCGGTGAGCAGCGCCTCCTTGCTCTTGAAGTGGTAGAGCAAGCCGCCTTTGGAGACGCCCGCCGCGGCGGCGACGTTCTCCAGGGTCACCCGGGACATGCCTTTGTCCAGCAGGACGGCCTCGAGCGCGTCCAGAATCCGGTCGCGAGTGCTGGATGTCACGGCGCACGACTATACCGGCCGGCCGGTGCTGCGTAGTACTGTACCGTCTGGACGGTAAATAGTCCGGCCCTTCGAGCGACGGAAGTCGAGAAAGTCATGAACGCCCCGGCGTCCTCCACACCCCCCTCTCCCACCCGCACCTCTCCCGACCACACCCTCCCCCCGCGCGCCACCCCGCGCGACTGGGCGGGGCTGGCTGTCCTCGCCCTCGCCCTGCTGCTGCTGGCCGTCGACGCCACCGTGCTCGACCTCGCGGTGCCGGCCCTCAGCGCCGACCTCGCGCCCACCACCCCGCAGTTGCTGTGGATCATCGACGTGTACTCGTTCGTGCTCGCCGGACTGCTGGTGGTGATGGGCGATCTCGGCGACCGCATCGGCCGCCGTAAGCTGCTGATCATCGGCGCCGTCGGATTCGGGCTGGCGTCGGCGGTGGCAGCGTGGGCTGTCTCGCCCGCCATGCTCATCGCCGCCCGCGTGTTGCAGGGTGTCGCGGGCGCGACGCTGATGCCCGCCACATTGGGCCTGATCCGGTCGATGTTCCACGATCCGCGCCAGCGCACCGTCGCCATCGCGGTGTGGAGCGCGATGGCCGGAGGTGGCGCGGCCGCCGGTCCGCTGCTGGGCGGATGGCTGCTCGAGCACTACTGGTGGGGTTCGGTGTTCTTGGTGAACCTGCCGGTCATGCTCGTTCTGGTCGCGCTGGCCCCGGTGTTGATCCCCGAATCGCGCGATCCCGCCCCCGGCCGGTTCGACCTGCCGAGCGCGGCGCTGTCGATGCTCACCCTGGTGCCGATCGTCTACGCGGTGAAGGAGACCGCCGCGCACGGCCCGCGGCCGATACTCGCCGTGGCCGCCACCGCGGGCCTGCTCGCAGGCACACTGTTCGTGCGCAGGCAGCGACGGCTCGCGCGGCCGATGCTGGATCTGACCCTGTTCGACCGGCCCGCCTTCCGTACCGCCGTGCTGACCAACCTGCTGGCCGTCTTCGCCCTGGCCGGCGTGCTGTTCTTCGGCTCGCAGTACCTGCAGCTCGTGCTCGGCCACTCGCCGCTGCGCGCGGGCGTGCTGTTGCTGCCCGGCCTGATCGCCGGGGTGCTCGGCTCGCTCGCCGCCGCGTGGCTGGTGAGACGACTGCGTCCGGGCACCGTGCTGGCCGGTGCGCTGGCGACCGCCGCCGCAGGCGCGGCACTGTTGCTGCTGCTGGGCTCCGACGCCACCGCGGCTACCGCGCCCTTCGTCCTCGGTTTCCTCGGTATCGGCGCGGGCGTGGGCGTGGCACTGACGGTCTCCGCGGACCTGGTGATCAGCTCGGCCCCGGCCGAGCGCGCCGGCGCGGCGGCGGCGGTGTCGGAAACCGCCTACGAGACCGGCCTCGCGCTGGGCGTCGCCCTGCTCGGCAGCATGGTGATGGCCATCTTCCGCAATACCCTGCGCCCCGCGGGCCTACCCGGCGAGGCGGGCGAATCGCTGTCCGCCGCGACCGCATTCGCCCACGGACTACCGGAAGCGACCGCCGAGACAGTCCTCACCTCGGTACACGAGGCATTCGTCACCGGCATCCATTCGGCCACCGCGGGTGTCGCGGCGGTGCTGCTGATCGCCGCGGCCTTCGCGTTCCGGCTGCGCTCGTCGGCGAGCTGACCCTGTCCCGGCCGAACACACGGCGCAATCGGAGGTATCCGCCGCAGATCAGCCGGGCGAACGACACCTCGCGGGCGCTGTCGCCGGGCGCATACCGATCCGACGACCGGGCGGAACTTCCAGAGGCATAAGACTCTCCGCAGGAACGGTTTTCGCGGCGGAGGCCCGAATCATCCGCCGGATGGCAACTCTCTGTGCAGCGTTCACCGGCCGTTCCACTCTCCGGGGGTACGCTGGCCCCTGCCAGCAGGAATGCGCCGCGGACTTCCGGAAGCCACCGGACAGCCGGAATCCGCGTCGTCTTCCCGACATCGCACGCCCGGCAGCTCATCCGTTCCGCCGGACCCGAGACGGTTTCCGTCGGTCTCCGGATGAGCCGATGCCGCGGACATCTTCCGGTTCCGGACAACACCCGCCCGCACGCGAACGAGTCGAGGGAGCGACGATGGGAGCGGTGGATACTTCGGCCACGGGCCGGACCAGGAGCGCGGTCGGCGGCCGCACACTCATGCTGGTGCTGGCGACCGTCGGCTTCGCCCTCAATTTCTGGGCCTGGGCATTGCTGAGCCCGCTGGCTCCCCGATTCGAGGAGTCGCTGGGACTGGGCGCGTTCGCCGAGTCGCTGGTGGTGGCGGTGCCGGTGATCGTCGGCGCGCTGGGCCGGATCCCGGTGGGCGCGCTGACCGACCGGTTCGGCGGCCGGGTGATGTTCCCGCTGGTCTCGCTGATCACCGTCGTGCCGGTGCTGTTCCTCGGGCTGATCGGCCACGACTCCCTGGCGGGGCTGTTGATCGGCGGCTTCTTCCTCGGTCTCGGCGGCACCACCTTCGCCATCGGCGTGCCGTTCGTCAGCAGGTGGTTCCCGCCGCAGCGGCAGGGGCTGGCGATCGGGGTGTACGGCGCGGGCATGGGCGGCACCGCGATCAGCGCGCTGACCACGGTTCCCCTGGTCGAAGCGGGCGGTCTGTCGACCCCGTTCCTGCTGTGCGCCGCCACGCTGTCGATCTACGCGGTCGTGGCATGGCTGCTGCTGCGCGACGCGCCCGGCCGTACCGCACCGGCCGAGCCGATGCTCACCCGTCTGGGCCAGGCCCTGCGACTGCCCGCCACCTGGCAGGCCTCGGTGCTCTACGCGGTGACCTTCGGCGGTTTCGTCGCGTTCTCGGTCTATCTGCCCTCCTACCTCAAGAGCGCCTACGAGCTGACCCAATCCGACGCGGCCAACCGGATGGCCGGATTCGTGCTGCTGGCAGTGGTCATGCGTCCGGTCGGCGGCTGGCTGTCGGACCGGTTCGGCGCGGTCACCGTGCTGACGGTCGCCCTGGGCATCGTCGCGGTCGGCGCGTTCGCGGACTCCTTCACTCCCGCTCTCATGCCGATCGGCACCATCGCGTTCCTGGCGATGGCGGCCGCGCTGGGCACCGGCAGCGGCGCGACCTTCGCGCTGGTGGCCTTGCTCGCGCCGCCGGGCAAGGTCGGCGCGGTCACCGGCGTCGTCGGCGCGGCGGGCGGGCTCGGCGGATTCGTGCCGCCGCTGGTGATGGGCGCGATCTACGGCGCGATCTCCGATTACGGCCCCGGCCTGCTCGCGCTGGCGGTCGTGGCGCTGGCCGCGATGATCTTCACTCTCACCGTGGTGCGAAAAGCCGTGGCAGCCAACGCGTGAGCTGTCCCCCGCGACGGAAGGAATACCCATGGCCGGTTCCCGGAAGGGCGCACCCGCCCCGCAGCTGGACACCGAACTGACCGATGCCCTGGTCCGCACACGCCGGTTCTTCAACCGGACACTGCGCACCGGAACGGAGGTGTCGCCGGACCTGCGGGCGATGTACCAGTCCGGCGGCAGAGCGGCCGACCAGTTCTACCGGGACCGCTGGAGCCACGACAAGGTGGTGCGCTCGACCCACGGCGTGAACTGCACCGGCTCGTGCTCCTGGAAGATCTACGTCAAGGACGGGATCATCACCTGGGAAACCCAGCAGACCGACTATCCCTCGGTCGGTCCCGACAAACCCGAATACGAGCCGCGCGGCTGCCCGCGCGGCGCAGCGTTCTCCTGGTACACCTACTCCCCCACCCGGGTCCGCTACCCGTATGTGCGCGGTGTGCTGCTCGAGATGTACCGGGAGGCCAAGGCGCGCACCGGTGATCCGGTGGCGGCGTGGGCGGAGATCGTCGAAGACCCGGAGAAGGCCCGGCGCTACAAGTCGGCCCGCGGCAAGGGCGGGCTGGTCCGCGCGAGCTGGGACGAGGCCGCCGAGATCGTCGCCGCCGCGCATGTGCACACCATCGCGGCCTACGGGCCCGACCGCGTCGCCGGCTTCTCGCCGATTCCGGCCATGTCGATGGTCTCGCACGCCTCGGGCGCCCGGTTCGTCTCCCTGCTGGGCGGCACGATGCTCTCGTTCTACGACTGGTACGCCGATCTTCCCGTCGCCTCGCCGCAGGTGTTCGGCGACCAGACCGACGTGCCCGAATCCGGAGACTGGTGGGACGCGGGTTATCTGATCATGTGGGGCTCCAACCTGCCGGTGACCCGCACCCCCGACGCGCACTGGATGGCCGAGGCGCGCTACCGGGGGCAGAAGGTCATCGCGGTCTCCCCCGACTACGCCGACAACGTGAAGTTCGCCGACGAATGGCTCGCTCCCGTGCCCGGCACCGACGGCGCGCTGGCGCTGGCCATGGGGCACGTGGTGCTGCGGGAGTTCTTCGTCGACCGTCAGGTCTCCTATTTCACCGACTACGTCCGTCGCTTCACCGACCTGCCCTTCCTGGTCCGGATCGACGAACACGACGGCGGGTACCGGCCGGGCAAGTTCCTCACGGCTGCCGACCTGGGCGAGGTTCGCCCCGGAGACGAGGCACGCCGGACAGTCGCCGGGGACGACACGGCTCACGACAACGCCGAGTTCAAGACGGTGCTGCTCGACGACGCGACCGGGCGTCCGGTGGTGCCGAACGGCTCGCTGGGCTTCCGCTACGGCGATCAGGGCGCGGGCCGCTGGAACCTGCGGCTCGGCGAGGTCGTCCCCCGGCTCACCGTGCTGGGCGAGGAGGCGGTCACGGTGACACTGCCGCGTTTCGACTCCGCTGATGGCTCGCCCGCCCTGCTGCGCCGCGGCGTCCCGGTGACCCGGGTGAACGGGCACCTGGTGACCACGGTCTTCGACCTGCTGCTCGCCCAGTACGGCGTGCGTCGCGACGGCCTGCCCGGTCAGTGGCCCACCGGCTATGACGACCCCTCCGAGCCCTGTACCCCTGCCTGGCAGGAAAAGATCACCGGCGTGCCCGCGGCGGCCGCCGCGCGCATCGGCCGGGAGTTCGCGGCCAATGCCGAAGAGAGCCGTGGCCGGTCGATGATCGTGATGGGCGCGGGCACCAATCACTGGTTCCACTCCGACACCATCTATCGCGCCTTCCTCACCCTGACCACGCTGACCGGCTGCCAGGGCGTCAACGGCGGCGGATGGGCGCACTATGTGGGGCAGGAGAAGTGCAGGCCGGTCACCGGGTGGTCGCAGCTGGCGTTCGCGCTGGACTGGACCCGCCCGCCGCGGCAGATGATCCAGACCGCCTACTGGTATCTGCACACCGACCAGTTCCGGTACGACCCGTTCGGCGCCGACACGCTGTCCGCCGCGCACGCCGACGGACAGCTGGCGGGCATGAGCACCGCCGACGTCATCGCGCAGGCGGCACGCCTGGGCTGGATGCCGTCCTATCCGACCTTCGACCGCAATCCGCTGGACATCGCCGTGGCGGCAGAGCGTCTCGGGGTGCCCGTCGGGGAGTACATCGTCGGGGAATTGCGGGCGGGACGGCTGCGATTCGCCTGTGAGGACCCTGATGCCCCGGCCAACTTCCCGCGCGTGCTCACCGTCTGGCGCGCCAATCTGCTCGGCTCGTCCGGCAAGGGCAACGAGTACTTCCTCGAACACCTGCTCGGCACCGATTCCTCGCTGCGAGCCTCGGAGGCGCCGCCGGGCGCGCGCCCGCGCGATGTGGTCTGGCAGGAGCAGGCCCCGCGCGGCAAGCTCGATCTGCTGTTGTGCCTGGACTTCCGGATGACCAGCACCACCGTCTTCTCCGATGTCGTGCTGCCCGCCGCCACCTGGTACGAGAAGCACGACCTGAACACGACCGACATGCACCCGTTCGTGCACTCGTTCAATCCGGCGATCGCCCCGCCGTGGCAGACCCGCACCGACTGGGACGCCTTCCAGACCATCGCCGAGACCTTCAGCGCGCTGGCTCGCGATCGGCTCGGCGTGCGCAAGGACGCGGTCGCGGTCCCCCTGCTGCACGACACCCCCGACGAGCTGGCGACACCGCACGGCCGGGTGGCCGACTGGCGCGACGGCGAACACGAGCCGGTGCCCGGCAAGAACATGCCGAAATTCGTTGTCGTGGAGCGTGACTACGGCGCGGTGGCGGACAAGATGCGCGCACTGGGCCCGCTCGCCGACACCCTCGGCGCGACCACCAAGGGCATCACCTACGACCTGGAACGCGAGGTGGCCTACCTGCGGGAGAAGAACGGCACGATCCGCGGCGGGCCCGCCGACGGGCGTCCCTCGCTGCTGCGCGACGTGCACGCCTGCGAGGCCATCCTCGCCCTGTCCGGCACCACCAACGGACATCTGGCCACCCAGGGTTTCCGCGCGCTCGAGCGCCGCACCGGCACGGAACTGGCCGATCTGGCCGCCGAGCACGAGGGCAAGCGCATCACCTTCGCCGACACCCAGGCCGCGCCGGTGCCGGTGATCACCTCCCCGGAGTGGTCGGGGTCGGAGACCGGCGGGCGCCGCTACTCGCCGTTCACCATCAATGTCGAACGCGACAAGCCCTGGCACACCCTCACCGGCCGCCAGCACTTCTATCTCGATCACGACTGGATGAGCGAACTCGGCGAGAACCTGCCGGTCTTCCGGCCGCCACTGTCGATGCACGAACTGTTCGGCGAACCCGGCGTGGGCGAGACCGGCGAACTGGGCATCGCGGTGCGCTATCTCACCCCGCACAGCAAGTGGTCGATCCACTCCGAGTACCAGGACAACCTGTTCATGCTCAGCCTCTCGCGCGGCGGCCCGACGATCTGGATGTCACCGCTGGACGCGGCGAAAGTCGGCATCGCCGACAACGATTGGATCGAGGCGGTGAACCGCAACGGCGTCGTGGTGGCCCGCGCGATCGTCTCGCACCGCATGCCCGAGGGCACGGTGTACATGTACCACGCGCAGGAACGGCTGATCGACGTGCCGCTCAGCGAGACCACCGGCCGCCGCGGCGGCATCCACAACTCGCTGACCCGCCTGCTGGTCAAACCCAGCCACCTCATCGGCGGCTACGCCCAATTGAGTTTCGCGTTCAACTATCTCGGCCCGACCGGCAACCAGCGGGACGAAGTGACCGTCATCCGCAAGCGCAGCCAGGAAGTGAGCTACTGATGCGAATCATGGCGCAGATGGCGATGGTGATGAACCTCGACAAGTGCATCGGCTGCCACACCTGTTCGGTCACCTGCAAACAGGCGTGGACCAACCGCTCCGGGGTGGAGTACGTCTGGTTCAACAATGTGGAAACCCGTCCGGGCCAAGGATATCCACGCACATACGAGGATCAGGAGCAGTGGCGCGGCGGCTGGTCGCTGGACCGCAGGGGCAGGCTGCGGTTGAAGGGCGGCGGCCGGTTGCGCAAGCTGCTCACCATCTTCAGCAATCCGAAACTGCCCGCGCTCGGCGACTACTACGAGCCGTGGACCTACGACTACCGCAATCTCACCACCGCGCCCGCCCAGGAGCACACCCCGGTGGCCAGGCCGAAATCTCTCATCACCGGCAAGGACACCAAGATCTCCTGGTCGGCCAACTGGGACGACGACCTCGGCGGCGCACCCGAGCACGGCCACAAGGACCCGATGCTGGCGAAGATCGCCGACCAGGTGAAGTTCGAGTTCGAGCAGACCTTCATGTTCTATCTGCCCCGGATCTGCGAGCACTGCCTCAATCCCTCGTGCGCGGCCTCGTGCCCCTCGGGCGCGATCTACAAGCGCTCCGAGGACGGCATCGTGCTCGTCGACCAGGACCGCTGCCGCGGCTGGCGCATGTGCGTCTCGGGCTGCCCCTACAAGAAGGTCTATTTCAATCACCGCACCGGCAAAGCGGAGAAGTGCACGTTCTGTTTTCCGCGCGTGGAGGTCGGTCTGCCGACCGTGTGCGCCGAGACCTGCGTGGGACGGCTGCGCTACATCGGCCTGGTCCTCTACGACGCCGACAAGGTGCTCGAGGCGGCGTCGACCCCGAACGAGCGGGATCTCTACGACGCGCAGCGCGAGGTCTTCCTCGACCCGGAGGATCCACGAGTGCGCCGGGAGGCCGAGCGGGCGGGCATTCCGCACGACTGGGTCGAGGCCGCGCGCCGGTCGCCGATCTACTCGCTGATCAACACCTATCGGGTGGCGCTGCCCCTGCATCCGGAATACCGCACGCTGCCGATGGTCTGGTACATCCCGCCGCTGTCCCCGGTCGTCGACGTGGTCCGCGATACCGGTCACGACGCCGAGGACCACGGCAATCTCTTCGCCGCCATCGAGGCCCTGCGCATTCCGGTGGACTATCTGGCCCAGCTGTTCACCGCGGGCGATCCGGCGCCGGTGGTCGAGGTATTGCGCAAGCTCGCCGCCATGCGCAGCTACATGCGCGACATCAACCTCGGCCGCGAGCCCAGGGAGGAGGTGGCGAACGCGGTCGGTATGAGCGGCGAGCAGGTCTACGACATGTTCCGGCTGCTGGCGCTGGCCAAATACGACGAGCGCTACGTCATTCCGGCCGCGCACGCCGAACAGGCGCACGGTCTGGAAGAACTCGCGACCGAGTGCAGCCTCGACTACGAGGGCGGACCCGGCATGACCTCCGGTCCGTTCGGTGAGAGCTCCGGCGGGGTCTCCCCGATCGCGGTGGAGAACTTCCGGATGCTGCGCGAGCGCCAGACCACCGAGGACACCACACCGGCGGGCAACCGCGCACAGGTGAACCTGCTCAACTGGGACGGCCGCGCCGAAGAGGGCCTGTTCCCGCCCGAGCGCGAGACCGACGGGGACGGCGGCCGATGAAGATCGATCCCGCCACCCGCTCGGCCGCCTGGCAGGCCCAGTCGCTGCTGATGAACTATCCCGATGATCACTTCGCCGCGCACCTGCCGACCCTGTGCCGCGTCGCCGCCGCGCTGCCGCGACCGCTGGGCGCACCGCTCGGCTTGTTCCTGGCCCACGTCGACGCCGTCGGCCGCGAGGAGCTGGCCGCCGACTACGTCGCCACCTTCGACCACCGCAAACGGTTCAGTCCCTACCTCACCTACTTCGCCTACGGCGACACCCGCAAGCGCGGGGTGGCGCTGCTGCGCTTCAAACAGGTCTACCGCGCGGCCGGACTCGACCTCTCCGACGGCGAACTGCCCGATCACCTCGCGGTGGTACTGGAATTCGCCGCCTCCGGCGACGCCGAGACCGGGCTGCGGCTGCTCACCGAGCATCGCGCGGGACTGGAGGTCATGCGGCTCGGTCTGCACGAGACCGGCTCGCCGTGGGGCCATGTGCTCGACTCCGTCTCGGCGACCCTGCCCGCGTTGAAGGGCTCGGAAGCCGACGCGGTGGCTCGGCTCGTCGCCGAGGGGCCGCCCGAGGAACAGGTCGGGCTCGCGCCCTACGCCCCTTCGCACTATCTGCCCTCGCAGGGCGAGAGCACCGCTCGGTTGTTCCTGCCCGACCCGCACATGCCCGATCCACTGGAGGCCAGCCGATGACCGCACATCTCGCCGGCGCCGCCGACCCCACCGCCGCCGAGACCCTGCTGTGGGTCGCCGTGCCCTATGCGAGCCTGGCGATCTTCGTCGTCGGCCACTACTGGCGCTACCGCTACGACAAGTTCGGCTGGACCACCCGCTCGTCCCAGCTCTACGAGAACCGGCTGCTGCGCCTGGGCAGCCCGCTGTTCCATTTCGGCATCCTGGTCGTCATCGTCGGCCACGTCGTCGGACTGCTGATCCCGGAGTCGTTGACCGATGCCGTCGGCATCAGCGAGACCGCGTATCACGTCATCGCGGTCACCCTGGGCGTGATCGCCGGTGTCGCGACGCTCACCGGCGCCGCCATCCTCATCTATCGCCGCCGCACGGTGGGCCCCGTCTTCTCCGCCACCACCCGTAACGACAAGATCATGTACGTCCTGCTGGTCGGCACCCTCGTGCTCGGCCTCGGCACCACCGTGCTGGCCAACCTCACCGACGAACCGCACAACTACCGCGAGACCGTCGCCCCCTGGTTCCGCTCGATCTTCGCCTTCCAGCCCGACACCGCCCTCATCCTCGCGGCCCCACTCGGCTTCCAACTGCACGTCCTGTCCGCCTGGATCCTGTTCGCCTTCTGGCCCTTCAGCCGGTTGGTCCACGTGTTCTCCATGCCCCTGGGCTATCTGACCCGGCCCTACATCGTCTACCGCAGCCGCGACGAGCAACTCGGCGCCCGCGCGCCGCGGCGCGGGTGGGAGCGAGTGCAGTAATCACCGCGTCGGCGCAGCCGGTCGACCGCGCGGGCACCATCCGGATCAGGCGCCCGTCGCTCGCCCGGGCGCGGGCCATCGGTCCGGGTCCGACGCGATCTGCGTCCCGTGCAGGACCGGTTGCGCCTCGTCGGCCGCGTACGACGTGATGTCGACCTCCGTAATCGTCGCCTCGCGGAACCGGAAGCGGAGGACGGCGTACGGATGCCCGCCCGGCGCGATGACCGCACCGGCGACACCGTCCACGAAAACTGGTGTGGTGACAGCGATCCGATCCAGGAAGTACCTCGTCTCCTCCGCGATCGCGCGGGCGCCGCGCACCGTGGTCGCGGCTCCGCGCGGAAGTAGCCGGACGTCGGCGGTGCGAACGGCATCAGGGGCCAGCAGTGTCACGAGACGATCGATGTCGCCGCCCCGAGCGGCGGCCAGGAATGCCTCGACGATCGCGAGATGGTCGGCGCCGACCGCCGCCCGGGCGGGCTCGGCAGGGCGGAGGTCGGCGCGGGCGCGGCCCGCGAGCTTCTTGGCGGCGTCGGTACTGGTACCGAGGACAGCGGCGACCTGGTCGAACGGCACGGCGAACAGGTCGTGCAGGACGTAGGCGACTCGTCGGCGAGGCGAGAGCCGGTCGAGAAGGACGAGCAGCGCTCTCGAGACGTCCTCGCGTCGCAGGAACTCCTCGTCGGCGGCCAGTTGTTCGCCGGGGAGCTCGGCGGCGGGCCGGAAGACCTCGTCCCGGCGCTCGCGGCTGCGCAACAGATCCAGGCACAGCCTGGCGGTGATCGTGGTGAACCAGCCGTCGGGGTTGTCCACGTCGGTCTGCCGCGCGCTCTGGATGCGCAGCCAGGCGGCCTGCACTACGTCCTCGGCGTCGTGATGCGATCCGACGATGCGGTGGGCCAGGGAGGTCAGCTTGGGCCGGGCGGCCTCGAACTGATCGACGATTTCCATGGAGAGACTCACGCGGGTGTCCCCTTTTCTTCGTACCGAGCGTCAAGAGGGGTGAGAGACCGATCCGACCGATGAAGACTTCCGAGGAGACATCATGAGTCTACTTCCGCACGGCACCGTCGAGAGGCGGTGCGTCCGATGACCGCGATCGAGGTCGCGTTGCTCGGCGCGACCATCGGCTGCGTCATCGCCAACGGATTCGAGGTCGTCGCCAAGGCGACGCGCGCGCAGTTCGTGGTGCGCAATTGTGCCGAAGTAGGGGTGGACCGGAAATGGATCCCCTACCTCGCGGTGATCGAGGGGGCCGGAGTGGTGGGACTGATGCTCGGGCTCGCCGGAGTGCCGATCATCGGCGCAGCCGCAGCGCTGGGTCTCGTGGCCTTCTTCATCGGAGCGATGGCCGTCCACATCCGGGCGCGCGTGCTCCACAATCTGGCGTTCCCGGCAGGGTTCCTCCTGCTGGCAGCGGCCTCGGTCCCATACTTCGCCTGACAGCGTCGAACTGAGGGCGAGAGCCTGCCGCTCAGCCGCGCCTGCCCCGCAGGTAGTCCGACACCACGGCGGCCCCCAATCCGTCGAGGTCGGGAGCGATCACCCGGCCCCCGCCGCGCCGCGCGATCAGATCGACGAACGCGGCCAGGCGGGGATTCTCGCCGAGCACGAATACCGACACCGAGGCGCCCAGCCGGGCCAGCGAGTCGACCTGGGCCATGGTCACCGCCAGGGTGCGGGGCGCGGGCGGCCACTGGAAGTACGCCGCGCCGTCGGGTTCCAGGTGGGCGGTGGGCTCGCCGTCGGTGACGACCAGCACCACCGGCACCGCGTCCGGATGCCTGCGCAGGTGGCGGCCCGCCAGCAGCAGGGCGTGGTGCAGATTGGTGCCCTGCTCCCACACCGCGTCCAGCGCGGTCAGCTCGCCGATGTCGACGGTCGTGGCCTGGCGGCCGAAGGTGATGAGATCGAGTGCGTCGGAACGGAATCGGGTGGTGATCAGCTGGTGCAGCGCCAGCGCGGTGCGTTTCATCGGCACCCAGCGACCGTCCTGCACCATCGACCAGGACGTGTCCACACACAGCGCGACCGCCGCGCGGGAACGCTGCTCGGTTTCCATGATCTCCACATCCGTCACGTCCAGCCGCACGCTCCGGCTGCCCGCCGAGGCCGAACGCAGCACCGCGTTGCGCACCGTCCGCGACACGTCCCACGGCTCGGTGTCGCCGAACCGCCAGTGCCGCGACGACCCGGTCGGCTCGCCCGCCGCACCGGCCCTGGCCGTGTCACGTTCACCGCGCCTGGCCCGTAACTGTCCGACCACGTCCCGCAGCGCCATCTCGCCGAGGCGGCGCAATGCCTTGGGTGTCAACCGCAGCGACCCGTCCGGCGCCCGCTCGAACATCCCCTGACGACGCAGTTCGCGTTCCAGTTCGGCCAGCCGCGCGGCATCGACACGGGCGTCTTCGCCGAGGTGGCGGGCCAGCGCCTCCAGGTCGATGTCCTCGAGCTGAGCCCCAGGATATGCCTGAGAGAGTTGTTCCGCGAGGGCGTCCAGCTCGGCGAGATCCTGCAGAGCCCGCGCGCCCTCGCCCATGCCGAGCGGGTCGTCGCCACGGAACCCGCGCGCGGAGTCCCAGTCCGCGTCGGGGCGCAGCTGCCGCAGGTGGGCGTCGAGCGCGCCGACCTGCTCGGCCAGCCGGGGATCGCCGAAGGCCTGGTCGATCAGCTGCTCGAGTTCCGCGCGCTGCTGCTGCGACATCGAGTTCATCATGCGTTGCGCGGCGGCGGCCCTGGCGGCGAGCGCGTCGATCAATTCCTCGATGTCGCGGGGATTCTCGGGGAAGTACTCACCGTGCTCGGTCATGAATTCGGCGAACTGCCGCTCGACGTCCTCGCCGCGCGCGTGGGCGGCGAGCAGGTCGTTGAGGTCGGTCATCATCCGGCGGACCCGTTCGAGATCCTCGGGGGTGGCGCTGCGCAGCGCCTGCTTCATGCTGTCGAACCGCGACTCGAGCAGTTCGCGGCCGAGCAGCTCGCGGATGGCCTGATAGTTCTCCCGGCCGGTCTCCGACCGCCAGGGATATTCGGAGAGTTCGCCGACCGCCGCGGCGGTGCTCGACGGCAGGGCGTCCAGGCGCGCTTCGGCGAAGCGCGCCTCGTCGGACGGGTCGGGAAACAGCACGCGCCGTTCGGCTTCCAGCGCCTCGTCGAGCAGTTCGCGCACCCGGCGCAGCGTGCCGTCCAGCCGGTGATCGCGGGTGATCGCGGCGCGCTTGCGCCACAACCGCCTGGTCAGGTCCTCGAGCCCGCGCATCTCGCGAGTGCCGCGGCGCAGCAGTTCCGCGAGCGCCGAGCGCGGCGAACTGCCCGCCATGACTTCCTGCCCGACCATGTCGAGCGCGGCGCGCAGGTCGACCGGCGGCGCGAGCGGGTCCGGTCCGTCGTGATACGGGCCGTAGGAGTAGCGGTCGGCGCTGGTCATGGCCGGCGGTATACGGTGGCGCCGTCGGCCGGATCACCGGTGGGCCCCTCGGCGGAACCGGTGTCCTTCGCGATCTCGCGAGCGAGAAACAAGGACTCCAAGGCGAATTCAACGGCCGAGGCGATGCGCGCGGGCTGATCGGAGGCGACCACGTCGAGCCGTTCGGCGACCTCGTGCAGCACCGGCAGCTCGGGCAGGGCGGACAATACTTCCGCGCCGGGCACCCGGTCGCCGGTGGTCACCTGATGGCCTGCGGCGACGGCTTCCACCAGCGGCCGCAGATTCAGACCGCCGAGCCGGTCGCGGGCGGTCTCGGCGAACGCGCGGCGCAGCAGATGCGCGAGGTGTTCCTGTTCGCGGCCTTCCTCACCGGATTCGAATTCCAGCTTGCCGCGCAACACCGCCGCCACCGAATCCAGATCGACCGGCCGTGCCACGGCCGGATGCTCTCCGGTCAGCGCGGACCGGCGCAGCGCGGCGGCGGCGACCGTCTCCGCGGCCGCCACCGCGAACCGCGCCGACACACCCGAGCGCTGGTCGATCGCCGGGGAGTCCCGCAGGTGCCGGACGAATCTGGCGAGCACCTCGATCAGCGGTTCCCCGACCTCGGCGACCAGATCGGCCTCCTGCCGGACCAGCGCGATCTCGGCGGCCACGTCCAGCGGGTAGTGGGTGCGGATCTCGGCGCCGAACCGGTCCTTCAGCGGGGTGATGATGCGGCCGCGGTTGGTGTAGTCCTCGGGGTTGGCGGTGGCCACCAGCAGCACATCCAAGGGCAGGCGCAGGGTGTAGCCGCGGATCTGGATGTCACGCTCCTCCATCACATTGAGCAGCGCGACCTGGATGCGTTCGGCCAGGTCGGGCAGCTCGTTGATCGCGACGATGCCGCGGTGCGCGCGCGGCACCAGGCCGAAGTGGATGGTCTCCGGGTCGCCGAGGCTGCGTCCTTCGGCGACCTTGACCGGGTCGACGTCACCGATCAGGTCCCCCACCGAGGTGTCCGGGGTGGCGAGCTTCTCC
Source organism: Nocardia higoensis (assembly GCF_015477835.1). Taxonomy (NCBI): domain Bacteria; kingdom Bacillati; phylum Actinomycetota; class Actinomycetes; order Mycobacteriales; family Nocardiaceae; genus Nocardia; species Nocardia higoensis. The sequence continues at coordinate 2,332,720 of NZ_JADLQN010000001.1, forward strand.
GCGTATCGCTCGGATCGGTGCCGCCACGCGACCGGCAGGTCGTCGCCGAGTTCGGCGGCCAGTCTGCGCCCGGCCGGGCTGATCGGGTCGAGCGGATGCTCGCCGAGTTCGGCCCCGGCGATCACCGGCGTCCATTCGTCGAGCAGGCCGGCGAGAGTACGCAGCAGCCGCGTCTTGCCCTGGCCGCGCTCCCCCAGCAACACCACATCGTGGCCCGCCAGCAGCGCCCGTTCCAGTTGCGGCAGCACGGTGCGATCGAAGCCGACGATGCCCGGCCACGGGTCCTGCCCGGCCCGCAGCTTCGCGAGCAGGTTGTCCCGGATCTCGGACTTCACCCCGCGCGGCCGGTAGCCGGCCGCGCGCAGGTCACCGGCGGTGGTGGGCAGATCTGTGGGAGCCGTCACCCCATCGAAACTACGTCGATTCGCCGTTCCGGTCGATGTTTCCGGCCTCCGTCCTCCGGCAGGCTGCGTCGTGAGGAGCACGCCACGTTCCCGCTCGGTCACGCCGCCACATATCCGATCCGTCCCTCTCGGCGCACGCGCGCGAGCAGCCGTGCGAGGACCTCGGCCACCTCTGTCGGCTGTTCCAGGATCACCGAATGCCCCGCGCCCTCGAGGATCACCAGCGCCGAGTTCTCGACCTCGGCGGCCATCGCCAGGGCGTGCGAGGGCGGAGTCATCAGGTCCGCCGACCCGCACAGCACCACCGTCGGTATGCGCGAGAGCAACGGCAGCGCTTCGGTGCGGTCGTAGGTGAGGAAGGCGCTGAGGAAGCTGGCCATGGTCACGATGGAGGTCTCGTTGTGCATGGCGTTCGCGAGCGCGAGCACCTGCGGGCCGACGCGGCGGTTGCCGAACTCCGCCGACCGGATCACCGGGGCGAACAGCTTGCAGGCCAGCAGTTTCGCGCGATGCATCGCGCCGGGCGCGCGGCGCACCGCTCGCTGGAACCACGGGATGGCCGGATTGCGCAGCAGCCGCCCGAAGCCGGCGTCCGCGATCCCGCTCGCCGCTGTCGCCAGCAGCGCGACCCCGACGATCCTGGTGCCGATCTCCTCCGGGTTCTGCGCGGCGTAGGTGAGCACCGTCATTCCGCCCATCGAATGCCCGGCCAGCACGACCGGCCCGGCCGGGGCCACCGCGTCGAGCACCGCGCGCAGGTCACGGCCGAGCTGGTCGAGGTGGTAGCTCTGATACGGCGCGGCCGCCGAGGCGCCGTGGCCGCGATGGTCGTAGCAGACCACCCGGGCCCCCGCGTATTCGCGCAGCAGCGCGTCGCGGACATCGGCCCAGGATTCGGTGCGCAGGCAATGACCGTGCGCGAGGACGACGGTGAGCTCGGCATCGCGCGGACCGTATTCCCGCACCGCGAGCGCCACACCGTCGTCGGCGACGACCGTGACGCGACGCCCCGGCGTGGCGGCGATCGTGCGGGTGGTGGACATCGCGGGCTCCGGTTCTCTCGGACTACTGGAGTTCCCACTCTCCGGCAGACCGCCGCCGCGCATCAGGGGCCTCGGGTGCTGGGATCGTTCCCCGAGGTGGAACGAATCACCACCCAGGTGGGGCCCGGCGGCGCCGAGTCACCACATGGGAACCGGGGTGCCACCCAGCGGGTACCAACCGGGCAGCTCGCCCCCGGAATTCACCACGCGATCGATGCGCTTGTGGATGCCGGGCGTGAGGTCGCCGTTGGAGATCATCTCGGTGAACAGCGCCGTCACGTTGCCGTAGTCGAAGAAGTCGCGCTGCCAGCCCCACTGGTAGTCGCCCGCGTATTTGAACCAGCTGCCCTGGATGCCGTCGAGGGCGTAGTTCGTTCCGTCGGGGCGCTTGACGTCGCAGATCTGCTTCCACAGACCGATCATGTCGCCGGTGGCCTCGTCGACGACCCAGGACTGATAGGGGTAGGTCCAGCCGTCGAGGCCGTCCATCTCCAGGCCGATGGCGTAGTCGCGGATCTCGTCGCGGCCGACCGCCATGAAGTCGTGAGCCTGCCCGTAGTTCCAGCCGTAGGTGGCGTCCTCGGTGTAGAACTCCGCCAGCGGCCGCCAGTCTCCTGCTTGTTCACACTCGTCGTTCGCCTGCAGCCAGCGGCGGATCATCTCGTCGAGTTCGGCGCGGGGAAAGGACATGAACATCTGCTCCGATCTGTGCAGCGGACTCCGGGCGCTCGAAGGCGTTCCAGACAGCAGCGATCACGGTACACGCGGCCGGTACAGTTGTATAGACACGTGTCCAGGGGTGTGGGCGGCGGCCGATCCGGGGAGGATTGCCACCGGAGTCCTCGATGTGGCCTCCCGGCTACGCGAACAGCGCTACGGTGGCGGGTCGATCGATCATTCGACAATGCGAGGTGGAATATGCACGCTTTCCGGGCAGCCGTGGAAGCTCGTGACGAGGCGGCGATGGAGGCGCTGCTCGCCGACGATGTGGTCTTCACCAGCCCGGTGGCGTTCAAGCCCTACCCGGGCAAACCGCTCACCGCGGCCATCCTGCGCGCGGTCGTCCGGGTCTTCGAGGACTTCCGGTACGTGCGCGAGATCGCCGATCCGGGCGGGCGCGACCACGCCCTGGTGTTCGAGGCCACCGTCGACGGCAAGAAACTCACCGGATGCGATTTCCTGCACGTCGACGAGGAGGGCAAGATCGACGACTTCATGGTCATGGTGCGCCCGCTATCCGCGGCGCAGGCCCTGGCCGAACGCATGGGTGCGCAGTTCGAGCGGATCAAGGCCGAGGCCCAGGCCCACTACGAGCGAGAAGCCGCCGGTCGGTGAGGCGTCCCGCGCGGAGCCGGATTCCGGCATCGTGAACCGCTCCGCGCGGTTGCGGTACCGTGGGCCGACGCAGAGTAGGTGCTGCGTCGCGTGAACGGTTTCACCCGGCTGAGGAGGGGGTTGTGTCACCGGACGGTGATGTTCGGGAATCCGCTCCGGATCCTGGTGCGGCCGGATTCACGGTGCGGGTGGCAGCTGAACGCCTCGGGATACCGACAGCGACACTGCGCAGCTGGACCCGCCGCTACGGCATCGGCCCCAGCCAGCAGCGACCGGGGAAGCACCGCCTCTACACCGAGTCCGATATCGCGACCCTGGAGCGGATGCTCGCCTTGATCCGGACGGGCGCGAGTCCGGCGGGCGCGGCGGCCGCGGTGACCGAACGACCCGCCCCGCCGACACGGGGGGATCGGGAGCCGCTGCTCACCGCGGCATTCGCCCTCGACGCCCGCGCGGTGTCGGCTCTGCTCACCGCGCACCTGGAGACCTACGGCGTCTTCGACACCTGGGAGCTGTTGTGCCGACCGGCGTTCGCGGAGATCGTCGCGCGCCAGCTGGGCGGCGAAGGGTGCATCGATGTCGAGCATCTGCTGTCCTGGTCGATCACGGCAGCCCTGCACGCCTGCGTACCGCCCACCGCCTCGGGAGAGCCTCCGGCCGCGGTCCTGGCCTGCACGAGCGGCGAGACCCACGCCCTCGCCTTGGAAGCCCTGCGGGCCGCGCTCGTCGAGCGGGGTGTCAACGCGTGGATGCTCGGTGCCGACGTCCCCACCGCCGCCGTCGCCGACGCTGTCGCGCGTATCGACGGCAACCCCGACGTGGTGCTGTGGTCTCACCAGGAGTCCACCGCCCTGACCTCGGCCGTCCGGGTCTGCGCCGACGCGGGCGCCCGGGTGTTCGTCGGCGGTCCCGGCTGGGATCTGGCGATCCTGCCCGAGGAGGCGATCGCGGTGCACACGCTCGCCGACGCGGTCGCCCGGATCGCCGGATCCGACGACTGACACCCACGACCCGGCCGGAGTGAGCCGACAACGGGCGGAGCCGGCAACCGGCCCCGCCCGTTATTGCCTGAGCCGCGCCTGTCAGCCCTCCGCGGGCGGCGTCAGGACCTGATCGATGAGATACACCGTGGCGTTCGCGGTCTGGATGCCGCCGCAGACCACGGACACATCGTTGACCTCGATCTCGTCGCCGTCACGGGTCACGGTGACGTCGGACCCCTCCACGGTGGTGTGCGTGCCCGCGATGTCATCCGGCCCGACGCGGCCCGGCACGGCATGGTAGGTCAGGATCGCGGTCAGCGCCGCCGAGTCGGTCTTCAGGCTCTCGAGGGTGGCCGGGTCGAGCGCTTCGAACGCGCTGTCCACCGGCGCGAAGATCGTGAACTCGCCGCCGTCGAGGGTGGCGGCCAGATTGACCTGCGGATTGAGCTGACCGGAAACCGCCGCGGTGAGCGTGTTCAGCAACGGGCTGTCGGCCGCGGCCGCCGTCACCGGCTGCGTGGCCATCGACTCGAGCGAGCCGGGACCGCTCGGGACCTGCTCGGCGTAGGCGGCGCATCCCGGGCCGACCGGCGCGGCGGCCGCGGCCTGTCCCTCCGCCGTCGTCGTCATCATCATCGTGGTCGTCATCGCACCGGTCGTGGTGGTCGTGGCATCCGTCGTGGTGTCGTCGTCATCACCACAGGCGGCACTGGCGATCGCGACCGCCGAGAGCGCCGCGATCAGTGCAACGCGGGATTTGCGAGTCCTCATGTCATGCCTTTCTCGAAGGGGCGGGGCGTCGCGTGCGGTCTGTCACGCCCCGTGAACAATGTGCCCACTGCATCGATAGTGCATCATTTTGCGAGTATTGTGAAGCCCGCGGGAGGAAGGCCCACCGACCCGAATACCCACACCCGACCGATCGACACCATCGACATGGAGGAGACCGTCATGCCGTACTTCGCCACCGCGGGCTCGCTCGGATGGCTCGCACGGGCGAACACGGAGCCGCCGGGCGTCCGCCGCGCCGGGTCGGCCGGGTGAGCCCGTGGTCGCGTACGACGCAGGGGCGGACATGACCGGCCCCGGCCCGACAGCAGGCAACGCCGAGGCCGAGTTGACCGTCAGCGCGGCGGCTCACGCCCTCGGCATTCCGGTCGCCACGCTGCGCAGCTGGAACCAGCGCTACGACCTGGGCCCGTCGAATCACCGGCCGGGCAGCCACCGCACCTACGCACCGCGGGACATCGCGGTGCTCGCCCGCATGGTCGAGCTGGTCAGAACCGGCGTCAGCACGGCCAGCGCGGCGGCGGCGGCCCGAGCCGCAGCCGATCCGGCGCCCGAACTCGGCGACGTGCGGGCGGTGCTGACCGCCGCGGAGGGGCTGCGCGCCACCGAACTGCTCGCCCTCCTCACCGCCCATTTCGCACACTTCGGCGTGGCCACCACCTGGAACCGGCTGTGCCGTCCGGCCTTCGCGGATCTGGTGACCCGCCAGCTCCGCGACGAGGGATTGGTCGACGTGGAGCACGTGCTGTCCTGGGCGATCACCACCGCCCTGCACCGCACCGCGCCACCGGTGCGCGACCGGCACGACATCACCCCCGTACTGCTGGCCTGCACCGCGGGCGAGAACCACGTCCTGCCGCTGGAGATCCTGCGGGCGGCACTCGCCGAGAGCTCGATCCCGTCGTTGCTGCTCGGCGCCTCGGTCCCCGGCGCCGCGCTGGCCGACGCGGTGGCCAAACAGACCCGCAGCCCGATCCTGCTGCTGTGGTCGCAGCGCAAGCGCACGGCACACGACGTTTCCGACCTCACCCCACCGCCCGCGCAGTTGCTGCTGGCCGGACCGGGATGGGCCGGCACGGACGCCGACGCGGGCGCTCTGCGTGTGCACACACTCGAAGACGCCGTCCACCACATCGAACGCACGGCGCGCGCCCCCCACGAACGCGGCTGACGAGACCGCCGAACAGGAGAGAGACCGATGAGCATCTTCGATTCAGAAACGATGCAAATTTCGCCGCGATGTGTCAGGCTCGAAGGGTGAACGCACAACGCACCGCGCAGCTGTCTGGAACCGCGCAGTTGCCACGGCCCGCGCCGTCGCCACGTACCGGCGAGCCTGCCGTCGGCGAACCGGCCTGGTTCGCGCGGGTGGCGGATACGCTGCGCGCCCACACCGTCGAGTTCGTGGCCGCGCGCTGCGCCGAGGATCTGGCGACGCTCGGCTTCGACGAGCCGATGCACGCGGTGGGCGACATCGTCGCGGGCGGCAAAGGTCTGCGACCGACATTGATGTATCTCGGCTGGCGGTGCGGTGCCGCGGAGTCCGACGCCGCGTTGCGCGCGGCGGCCAGTCTCGAGTTGTTGCACGCGTTCGCGCTGCTGCAGGACGACGTGATGGACGAATCCGACTCGCGCCGGGGTCGTCCGTCGGCACACGTCCGACTGGCACGCCGGCATGCCGAGCAGGCGCGGTCGGGGTCCTCGTCGCGCTTCGGAGAGTCGGCGGCGGTATTGCTGGGCGATCTGTGCCTGGTGTGGGCCGAACGGATGCTGCGCGAAAGCGGCGTCGGCGACGCGGCACTGGCACGCATGTGGCCGCACTACGACGCGATGCGCGCCGAGCTGGCGGTCGGGCAACTCGCCGACCTGCTCAACGACGCGGCGCGGCTGCCCTCGCTGGATCAGGTCCTCGACATCGCCCGCCGCAAATCCGGCAACTACACCGTGCGCCGACCCTTGGAGCTGGGTGCGGCCATGGCAGGCTGCGCCCCGCCGGTGCTGGAGGCGCTCGGCGGCTACGGCTCGCTCATCGGCGAAGCCTTCCAGATCCGCGACGACCTGCTCGGCCTGTTCGGCCATCCCGCGGTCACCGGCAAGCCCGCGGGCGCCGACCTGCGTGAACGCAAGGCCACCACGGTCATCGTGCTGGCCGATCAGCTGGCATCCGCTCCGGAGCGCGCTCGGCTGCACGAACTCTGGGCACGTGGCGAATTCGACGACGACGCGGTGACCGCGGCCCTCACCGTGATCGTCGACAGCGGCGCACCGCAGCGGGCGGAGCAGATGATCAGCGACCGGGTGCAGCGCGCGGAATCCTTCCTCGCGCGCAGCGGCCTCGATCCTGCTCTCACCTCGGCACTGCGGCAGGTGGCGCAGCGCTGCGCCCACCGCGATCACTGATCCCCTATCCGAGTGGCGCCGCTTCCCGGTGTTCGCGTCGATCGACCAGGTCCGCGGCGCCGATCCCGGTGGTGAATTCGTGGATCCGCCGCGGCCCGCCTGCGTGGGCGTCCAGCGGAGGCGTGTCGCCGCCCGCGTTCACAGCCGGAACCGGTGACCTCCGCGAATCTCCCGCCCTCGCCATCGCGCACCGGCTCGTCGAACCCAAGGCCGCCGTCACCGCCTACGATCCGCGGGTCCCCGCCTCGAATCATCCCGACTTGGACGAGCTTCGCGTCGTGGACGATCCGTACCTCGTCGCCGAGGAGGCCCGCGCCCTCGTCGTACTCACCGAATGGCCCGAATTCCGTGCTCTCGACTGGCCGAGGCCGGCCGACGCCGTCGAGCGAGCGGTTGTCGTCGACACCCGCAACCTGCTCGACGAGAGTCTGCTCGACGAAACAGGGTTCACGGTGTTCGGCACCGGCATCGCACGCTGAGGGTCCCCCGCACGACACGCTGGGCGAGCGCTGTCACGCGCCGCCGCCGACCGACTGTTCCGCTGGACCGAATTGCTGTGGCTTCCGCCACATCACGGTTCCTAGCCTCGTTCCATCCGAGGAAAGGGATCCGGAAATTGCAGCCGCTCGCCTGTCGCACCTGTGACGCTCGCGTATCCGTCGCGAAGTACAGCCCCGCTCACACGAGCATCCAATGGACCGCCGGGGCCTCCCGAACCTGCCAGGAGATGGTCGCGGCGGGGACCGTCGGCCGCGGCGGCTATCTGCTGCGCTGTGCAGCGCTCGACCGCACGGTCGACGACGCCGTGGCCCGGGGCGAGATCGCCATGACCACGCGCACCGAGCCGGCCGTCGCGCCCCTCGCGTCGCCGGAGATCCCCACTTCCCGCCGGTGACCACAGACCGCACACCCCGTGCCCGTTCGAGTACCTACACATCACTGGAGACGCCCATGACCGTCGAGCAGGAGCGGATCGAAATCCGCAATATCGATACCGGAGCCAATCCGACGCGTTTCGCGCGGGGCTGGCACTGCATCGGGTTGGCCAAGAACTTCCGTGACGGCACGCCGCACCAGGTCAAGGTGTTCGGCACCGAGGTCGTGGTGTTCGCCGACTCTGCCGGCGAGATCCACGTGCTCGACGCCTACTGCAGGCACATGGGCGGCAATCTCGCGCGTGGCGAGATCAAGGGCGACACGATCGCCTGCCCGTTCCACGACTGGCGGTGGAACGGCAAGGGCCGATGCGAGTCGGTTCCCTACGCGCGCCGCACGCCCAAGGTCGCCCGCACCCGGGCCTGGACCACGATGGAACGCAACGGCGTGCTGCTGGTGTGGCACTGCCCCCAGGATTCGCAACCGCCCGCGGAACTGGCGATCCCGGAGATCGAGGGCTACGACGACGGGCTGTGGAGCGATTGGACCTGGACGACGATCCACGTCGAGGGTTCACACTGCCGTGAGATCGTCGACAACGTCGTCGACATGGCGCACTTCTTCTACGTGCACTACCAGATGCCCGAATACTTCAAGAACGTCTTCGACGGTCACATCGCCGGACAGCACATGCGCTCCTACGGCCGCGACGACATCAAGACCGGTGTGCAGATGGATCTTCCGGAGGCGCAGACCATTTCGGACGCGTTCTACTACGGTCCTTCCTTCATGCTCGACACGATCCACACCGTCGCCGAGGGCGCCACCGTCGAATCCAAGCTCATCAACTGCCATTATCCGGTGACCTCGAACTCCTTCGTCCTCCAGTTCGGCACGATTGTCAAGAAGATCGACGGGATGACCGAGGAACAGACCGCGGAGATGGCCACACTGTTCACCGATGGTCTCGAAGAGCAGTTCACGCAGGACATCGAGATCTGGAAACACAAGACCCGCATCGAGAACCCGCTGCTCACCGAAGAGGACGGGCCCGTCTACCAGCTCCGCCGCTGGTACAGCCAGTTCTACGTCGATCTCGAGGACGTCACTCCGGAGATGACCCAACGCTTCGAATTCGAGGTCGACACCTCTCGCGCGTTGGAGTCCTGGCACAGGGAGGTCGCGGAGAACCTCTCAGCCTCCGGCGAGTGAGCTCGTTTCCCGCTCCGCCCCGATCGGGGCGGAGCGGGGTCGCATGCCGTCGACGAACACCGAGATCACGGTCCGGGCGAGGTCGGACAGGGTGTACTCGGGGGACGGCCGGAACCAGCGCGAGGCATGCCAGACCGCGTCGTAGACGAGTTCACGGAAGACCTCCGGATCGATGTCCGCGCGGAGATCCCCCGCCGCGACGCCGTCGCTGATGGCATCACGCCAGGCGATCTCCATCATGTCCGCGGTGGCCGCCATATCGGCCTCCACCACACGTTCACGCATGTATTCGCCTTCGCGGCGCCAGATCGAGGTGGCACCGTGGTAGTCCTCGCTGGTCGCCAGCGCGATCTCGGCGAGCGCCTCGAGCCGCTGCACGGGCGGCAGATTCCGCGCCAGCACCTGCTTGCACCGGTTCGACAGATCCTCGATGTACTCGCGGATGAGCTCCGTGACGATCGCTTCCTTGGACGGGAAGTAGTGATAGAGCGCGCCCGAATACACCCCTACCGCATCGGCGATCTCACGGATGGTCGTCGCGGAAACTCCCTTGCGAGCGAAGATCTCAGCCGAACGGTCGAGGATCAGCCTTTTGCGTTCCTGCGGGTCCACGGTCTTTCCCCTGTCGGATTCGGCGCGGTCGGATACGGGCGCGGCGTGCCTGGGAGCTGAATTGTGCCACATCCATTGATCAAGTGGTCAATGGGCTTCGAAATGAGGATGTCACTGGCGGATTCGATCGCATCACCGGCCACACCCCGGCAGTCGACGGCGGGCCGTCGCTCCTGCGCCGACCCGGGCGCATCATCCCGCTCGTCGCCCAGAGCCGTCCCCGCCGAGACTCTGCCAGATCACGTGCGCCGCGGATCGCACCGCCCCGGCCAAAGTCACGCTGTCCACGTGGTCAACCGGGCCGGTTACCGAGACCGCGCCCACACAGGTGCGGCCGTTGCCGATGGCAGCGGCCACACACGCGACGCCCGCGACACACTCCTCGCGTTCGTAGGCCACGCGCTGCTGACGGATCCGGGCGATCTCATGGCGCGGCAGCGCAGGGATACCCGTCGACCTCGGCGCCCCGTCGGCCGAGCCGTCGACCGCCGGACCGCTCCGGGAATGCGCGACGAGCGCCTTGCCCAACGCGGTCCGCAGAGCCGGCTGCCGCCCTCCGATGCGAGAAGGAATCGGGACCCGACCATAGCCGACCTTGTCGAGGTAACGCACGTCATTGCCGTCGAGCACGGCCAAGTGAACGATCAAACCGCTCGTCGCGTGCAGTTCGTGCAGGACCGGATGGGCAGCTCGGTGCAAGCTGTCGTGTTGCTGTGCGAGAGCGCCCCATTCGAACATCCTGCGGCTCAGCGCGTAGGCCTGACCGTTCCTACTGACCCACTCCAGTTCGACGAGCCGGGAAAGCAACCGGTGCGTCGAGGACCGAGGCAATCCGGTCCGGCCCGCCAACTGGGACAGGGTCATCTCGCCGCCGTCACGCAACTCGTCGAGTAGAGCCGCGACGCGGTCGATGACGGCCGGGGAGAAGTCGTCGCCGTTCTTCACGGAAACCTCCATCGGTGAGCAGGCCGGCGGGGCCTGGAAGAGCAGGTCATAGATCAATCGATCAATCACTGACCGAGCCGACGACAGCAGGAGCACAGCGCCGGCGAGAAGCGATGTCGCGACCTGCGCCTCGGGCGAGCTCGGAGGCCAACGAATCGACGGCCGAGGCGAGGTCGCGGACGGCGCCGTCCAGCTTTCGCCCGGCCGGACCGCTCAGCGACAGCGCGGCGATCTCATCTCGCCCCGCCTCGAAGCCGACGGTCAGACAGCGCACCTGCCCGCCCGAACCACCCGGCACGACACACTCCCGCAGGACCGGCCCGCGCCCCGCGCGCACCGCGAGCAGGGCGGCACCCTCGACAGCGCCCTGGGCACGACGGCGCTGCCCGGGCCGGGTGCGCAACGCCGCCGCCGCCCAGCGTCCACCGATCTGCTCCAGGACCAGCAGCTCGTCACCCTCGAGGACGATCAGACGAACAGCCATCCCGGTGCGTTTGTGCAACCGGTACATGAGCGGGGCGGCAGCTCGGTAGATCCGGTCGTGAGCGCGCGCCTCGGAGCCGAGCTCGACCATCTTCGGACCGAGGTGATAACTGGTGCCGTTGCGGCGCAGCCAACCGACATCGACCAGCTGCGACAGCATCCGGTGGGCCGAAGAACGGGGGAAGCCCGCGCGCTCGGCAAGCTCGGTGAGCGTCAAGCCATCGCGTTCGCGGAAAGGTTCGAGAAGCAGGAGAACCCGCCCCATGACGGTCTGAGATCGATCGGCTACAGCGGTCACGTGCACTCCAGAAACACAACGGATAGTCATTGATTGATCAGACAATCAATGAACTGACCATACCCTAGCCGCGGGGTCGCTGTGAAGGGAATCACTGCCGGTGAGCGAGGGCGCTCCGGAGATCGGCGACACGGAAGAAGCACCGCGGCTACCGCCGCGGTGCTTCTTCCGACATGCGCCCAGCGCCGCGGGCGAGGATCAGCCTGCCTGCGGAACGAACGCCTTCAACGGCTCCGAACCCGACTGGTCGTGGCCCCAGTACGCGTCCGCGGTGATTTCCTCGGAGGTGTAGTAGCGCTCGTCCACGAGCATGCCGTCGGTGCCGAACTCCAGATCCCAGCCGCCGGGGGCGCGGACATAGAACGAGATCATCTTGTCGTTGGTGTGCCTGCCCAGCGTCGAGGAGATCGAGAACTTCTGCCGGTTCACGCGATCCAAGGCCTGGCCGACCGCGTCGAGGGTGTCGACCTCGGTCATCAGATGCACCAGGCCGGGCTCGTCCGTCGGCGGGGCCGGGCACAGCGCGAGACTGTGATGGCGCTGGTTGATACCGAGGAAGCGCACCCGGTTCAGGCCCTCTTCGTCCAGGCGGATCGACCCGCGGGGCAGGAAGCCCAGCACCCGGGTGTAGAACGCGTACGACTCGGCGAACTTCGCCGAGGGCAGCACCACGTGGCCGAGACCGTGCGCACCGGTCACCCATCGCCCAGCGTATGGAGTCACCAGCGGACTGTGGTCGAGAACCGGTCCGAAGAACGCCTCGAGGCGAGTTCCGGCCGGATCGTCGAACGCGATGGCCTGCTCGACGTCCAGATAGCCGCATTCCGTGCGCGAGAGCACCTCGACAGCGCGTCCGGACTTCTCCACCGCCTCACGCACCCGCTGGAGCGCGAATTCGTCGCGGACCTCCCAACCGACGGCCAGCGCCCGGTCGGAATCACCGGGCAGCACCGCGATGCGAGCGCGGCGTTCGTCGACGCGGGCGTAGAGCGCCTCCGGGTCGGGGCCGGAGCCCACGGCCATGCCGAGGCCGTCGATGAGCAGTTCACGCCAACGCGGCACGTCCCGGCTCTGGACCCGGAGATAGCCGAGGCCACGCAATTCGGTGACAGGAGGTTCGGTCTCGGGAAGTTCGGGCACAGCGGATTCAGGCATTGTTCTCTTCCTCGAAGTTCTCTTCCACGAAAAATGAAGCGGCGTCAGATCATCGCGCGGTACGGACCCTGCGGGTCACCGCCGAGCTGCGTGAGAGCGGCAGAGTGGTAGATCGTGCCCGGCACGTGGATGGCGTGTGTCAGGCCGACATGGGCGTCGCGCCAGAACCGCTGCATCGGCGTCTTCAGGTGCGCCGCCGCGCCGCCGGCCCGGGCGAAGACCTCGTCCATCGCACGCACCGCGCGCCATGCCGCCGAAATCTGGGTGCGCCGACCGATGGCGCGTTCCTCGAATTCGATCTCCTCGCCACGGTCGACCCTGTCCCAGAACCGATCGACCGTGTCGAGCAGCGTCACGCGGGACGCGGCGATTTCCGCCGCCGCCTCGCTGAGGGCGAACAGGACATAGGGATCCTCCCTGATGGGAACGCCGGTGACCTGGACGCGCTCTTTCTGCGCCGCGATGTAGCAAGCCAACGCGCCCTCGGTCATACCGATCAGCGACGAGGTGATGCCCAGCGGGAAGAGGTAAGAGAACGGGAAGCGGTACAGCGTCTCGTCACGACCCGCGTGCCGCCAGCCGTTGCCGCTGAGCACGATCTCGGCGTCGATCGTGCGATGTTCCGGCAGAAAGGCGTCCTTGACGACCAGATCCTTGGAACCGGTACCGCGCAGACCGATCACATTCCAGCTGTCGTGATCGATCTCGTAATCCGAACGCGGGAGCACCACGTGCAGCACCTGGCCGGTGCGGTTGCCGTCCTTGTCACCGACGGCGGCGCCGATCATGACCCAGCCACAGTGGTCGGTGCCGGAGGAGAACGACCACCGGCCGTTGAGGATGTAGCCGCCCTCCACGGGGACGGCCACGCCCATCGGCGCGTACGGCGAGGCCATCCACATGTCGTTGTCCTCGCCCCAGATCTCCTCCTGCGCCTTGGGATCGAAGAAGGCCAGTTCCCAGGGATGCACGCCCACGATGCCCGCCACCCAGCCCGCCGCGCCGTCGAGCGCGCCGAGAGCCATGATCGTTTCGGCGGCCTCGCGGGGATGGCCTTCCAAGCCGCCGTACTCTGCCGGCTGGAACATCCGCACGATGCCCGAGTCACGCAGGTGCCTGGCGGTCGCGTCGGGAAGCCGCATCAGCGACTCGCCTTCGGCGGCTCCGGCGCGGATCTCCTCCGCGTGCCGCATGATGTTGTCCAATACGTGGCCCATGGTGTCTCTCCTGGAATTCGGCCCCGTCGACGAGGGACGGAAACTGCTCGGCCCCGCGCACCGCGCGGGTGTGATGCGACAAACACTCCCAGCGCGAATGTGATCGCACACCCCGCTTTCCGTTGAGCGGAACCCTCGAGGTCCGGACGGGCCGGTACCGGTAGAACGGGAAACGGCCCCGCCGAAGCGGGGCCCGCACTCTCCGGAAAGGACCGTTATGACCGACACCGCAGACCTGGTGGCCGACCTGCTCGACCGGGTGCGGGCCCTCGAGGACAAAGCCGCCGTCCACGACGTCCTCACCGCCTACGGTCCCGCCGTCGACGCCGGTGACGCCGAGGCCGTGGGCCGGTTGTGGGCCGAGGACGCCGTGTACGACATCGACATCCGGGTGATGCGGGGACGCGAGGCGATCACCGAGATGGTCCGCACCGCACCGCACCAGGACTACATCCACGAGGGATGCGGGCACCTACTCGACCCCGTCCACATCCGTGTGGACGGCGACACCGCGCTGGCGACCTGCCATTCGCTGTTGCTGCGCCACAACGACGACGAGGATTCGTTCCGGGTGTGGCGAGTGAGCGCCAACCGTTTCGAACTCGCCCGCATCGACGGGACGTGGCTCATCACGCGCCGCACGGCCCGGCTGCTCGACGGCAGCGCGGCCGCGCGCGACCTGCTCGGCCGAGCCGCCGGCTGACCCCACCGAGCGCCGGCTGATCCGGCCGCCCCCGCCCAGCCGCCGGCCGAGCCCGCACGATCCGGCCCGGCCTTCTGCTGATCCGGCCGGGCCGATGCCGGCGACTCGTGGTGCCGGTGTCGTCCCCGCAGAGCACCCGCCAGGTCAGTGCAGACTGCCTTCGTGGAGCGCGCGGTCGAACGGCGTCAACGGTGCGCCGGTGCGCAGGGTCGTCGCCAGAGCGGGGTCGGCCAGGTGCAGGCGCCCGATCGCGATCAGGTCGAACTCGCCGGACTCGATCCGGCGTTCGACCTCGCCGATGTTGTCGACCACCTCGGCGGCGCCCTCGGCACGACTGTCGCGCATCGATGTCCCGAGACCGACACTGCCCACCGCCATCGCGTGCGCGCCGGTGAGCTTCTTGGCCCAGCCTGCCAGCGACAGGTCGCTGCCCTCGAACACGGGCAGGTCGAAGCGCCGGATACTCGCGTCGAACACATCGACACCGGCGTCGGCGAGCGGCCCGAGGAGCGCCTGCAACTCGTCGGGGGTCTCGGCGATGCGAGCGGTGTAGTCCTGCTGCTTGTGCTGGGAGAAGCGGAAGAACAGGGGCAGGTCCTCGCCGACCGCGGCCCGGATGGACCGGACCACCTCCGCGGGGAAACGGCTGCGCGCCAGGCCGTCTCCGCCCCACCGGTCGTCGCGGGTGTTGGTGTCGCGCCACAGGAACGAATCCAGCAGATAGCCGTGACCTCCGTGCAGTGCGATGCCGTCGAAACCGAGGTCGGCCGCGGCGACCGCGGCGCGGACGAAGGCCTCGATGATCTCGGCGATGTCGTCCTCGGTCATCGGCCGGGTGGGTCGCGCGGCACGCGCGACGTACTCGTCGGAATAGGAGGTGACACCGGCGGTGCCCCACCGTCCGGACGGCCGCATCGGCGTGATCGCCGCGTCGACCTCGCTCATCGCGCCCCAGAGCGGCCCGACGTGCCACAGCTGCGGAACGATCCGCCCGCCCGCCGCGTGCACCTGCTCCACCACGGCCCGCCACCCGGCCAGCGCGTCCGCGCCGTACATGCGGGGCACCCGCGGGTTGTCGACGGCACCGGGATGGTCGATGCCGACGCCCTCGGTGACGATCAGCCCGGTGCCGCCCTCGGCCCGGCGGCGGTAGTAGTGCGCGACATCGGCTCCGGGGACTCCGCCCGGAGACGCCGACCGGGTCATCGCGGACATGACGATCCGGTTCGGGAGTCGCAGCGAGCGGATGCTCAGCGGCTCGAAGAGCGCGGCGTGGTGATCGGTCGTCCTGGTCCTCGTGGTCGTCATGGTCACAGGGCTTTCGTGAAGCGGAAGAAATCCGGCGGGGCGTCGACCCGCAGACGGGTGAGCTTGCGGTAGCTGATCAGCCACTGTCCGTCCACCTTGCGGTATTCCTCGTGATAGTGGCCGTACCCGTGCAGGTGCATTTCCCGCTCGCCGTCGGACCACCAGAGCAGGTCCTCCATCGCCCAGACACCGCGGGCGGTGGTGGCCGAGAGCAGCTCGATCTCCGGGGTGTGCCCGTGATGCACGGTGGTCACCGGAACCGGTCCGTCGAGCAGGGTACGAATCGTGTCGGCCAAGATGTGGTTGCCGACCACACGGTTCGCGGCGCCGCCGCTTCGGGGTTGTTTGTCGTCGGGCAGCCCGCCCCAGGTCTCGCTGACGACGTCCTCGGTGTGCAACTGGGCGTACCGGTGCCATTGCTTGGTGTCCATATACCGCAGGCGGGCGGCGAAAACGCGCTTGATCTGCTCGGTGGCCAGCGCCGCGTCGGCCGCCGAGAGGCCGAGCGGCAGGGAATTCGTCGTGTGATCCGTCATGGGAGAACCTCTCTAGGCGCTGAGCAGATTCGCGGGCGTGCCGATGCCGAACTCGCCCCGGAAGAAGATCATCGGCGGCGCCTGGGTGAGGGTCTCCAGTTCGAGCACCCGCCCGATCACCACGTCGTGATCGCCGGCCGCGTGCACCTCGTGCACCTCTGCGTGCAACCGCATGAGCACGCCGGGCAGCGATGGTGTCGACCACGTCGAGATCTCGCACTCGAGGTCGTCGAACTTGCGGCCGTCGCGCGAGCCGAATCGCGTGCACAGGTCGGTCTGCTCCGCGTTGAGCACATTGACGGTGAATCGTCCGGCCGCGCGGATCCGCGGCCAGGAGCGTCCCCGGTGATCGGCGCAGAAGAGAACGAGTGGCGGGTCGAGCGAGACCGACGCGAAGGACTGGCACGCGAACCCGATCGGGCCCTGCTCGTCCATCCCGGTCACCACTGTCACCCCGCTGGCGAACTGGCCCAATGCGCTGCGCATCTCGGCCGGTGACACCGACTCCATGGTCATCCGACCTACCTCCGATTCGTTGTGGTCGAGACCTGCCTTGACAGCTGCGAGCGTATGGCCGCCCGGGCATCGTTCCCAGCCTGCTCTCGCTCAGTGGAAGCCGCGGCCGGGCCGGGAATGGGGAGGATCAACCGTCTCGCTCAACGGAAGCCGTGCTGTGGCGCGTGCCGCTGTCCTGGCACGCTCTCGCTCATGAGCACCGAGGTGAGCCATGAGCACTGCCGCAGAGAACTCGCCACGCGACCGGGAGTGCTGCGCTGTCACGGGGCGGGCGAGGTCCTCCGCTGTTGCTGCTGCACGGATCCGGGCCGGGAGTGACCGGATGGCGCACTTCCCGCGGGGTGCTCGCCGATCTCGCCGCGCACTTCCGATGCCTGGTGCTCGAATTCCCCGGCTTCGGTGTGCGCCGTGAACCCGGTGCGCGCTGACCCGTCGGTGACGACAAAGGAGATGCCTGTGACAGCGACCCCCTCCGCCGACACGACCGCATGCCGGTACGCCGGCACGTTTCTCGGCAGCCGCACCGTGTCCTACAGCGAGCGCGACGCTATCCTCTACGCGCTCGCGGTCGGCGCGCGGGCGAGCGAACTCGACCTCGTCTTCGAAGACCGGCTCCGGGTGTTGCCGACCTTCGCCCTGACCCTGGCGCAGTGGGCGCCCGACACTCTCGGCTCCCTGGGGGCGTTCGATACGCGGACCGCGATGCACGGCGCACAGCAGCTCGCCGTCGCGGCACCGCTGCCGCGCAGCGGCGAGGTGACGATGTCGGCGTCGGTCGGCCGGGTGTGGGACAAGGGCACCGCAGCGATCTTCGAGATAGTCGTGCGCAGCGAGTACTTCGTCGCCACCTGGTCGCTGTTCGCCCCGGGGGCGGGCGGCTTCGGTGGTGACCGCGGACCGACCGGGCCCGCAGGCCCCGCAGGCGATCCGGCCATCGACGGTGTTCTGACCACCACGGAGAATCAGGCGGCGCTGTACCGGCTGACCGGCGACCGGCACCACATCCACATCGATCCCCAGGCGGCGGCACGGATCGGGCAGCCGCGCCCGATCATGCACGGCCTGTGCACGCTGGGCGCGGCAGCGCTGGAGGTGGCGCGACTGACGGGTGTGCATCCGGCGGATCTGAACAGTCTCGCGGGCCGGTTCGCCGCCGTCATCCATCCCGGCGAGCGCGCGCGGATCGCGATCTACGGCACGGCTCCCCAGGTCTCGTTCGAACTGATCAAGGACGGCGCGCCGGTCGTCTCGGGTGGACGGGCCGGGTTCGCCGACGCGGAAGGGCAGCAGCCGCGATGAAGACAACGACAGACATGACCACCACCGAGGCGCCCGCACCGATCGAGACGCCCGCTTCCGCGGCCTCGCCGCGGAGTTCGCGTGCGGTGCTGGTGACCGTCGCGGCAGTGGTGGAGGAAACCGCGGACGCCCGGTCGCTGGTGTTCGACATCCCCGCCGACCGCCGCGCCGAGTTCGGCTACCGTCCGGGGCAATTCCTGACCCTGCGGATTCCGAGCGATCGGACGGGTTCGGTCGCCCGGTGCTACTCGCTGGCGAGTTCCCCGTTCACCGGCGAGCCACCGAAGGTGACCGTCAAGCGCACCCGCGACGGCTACGCCTCGAATTGGCTGTGCGACAACGTGACCGCAGGCGACACGATCGAGGTCCTGCCGCCGTCGGGGGTCTTCACGCCCGCCGACCTGGACGACGATCTGCTGCTGTTCGCCGCGGGCAGCGGCATCACCCCGGTGATCTCGATCCTGAAATCGGCGCTGGCACACGGCTCCGGGAAGGTGCGCCTCGTCTACGCCAACCGGGACGAGAAGTCGGTCATCTTCGCCCACGAACTCCGGGAACTGTCCGCCGCCCACAGCGACCGGCTGTCGGTGATGCACTGGCTGGAAACGGTGCAGGGCCTGCCGACCGCCGCGCAACTGGCTGCCCTGACCGCGGCCCATCGGGACCACGCGGTGTACATGTGCGGCCCGAAACCGTTCATGGACACCGTCCACGACGCGGCCGCGCACTCGGGTATTCCGCGCGAGCGGGTGCACGCCGAAACCTTCACCTCCCTCTCCGGTGATCCCTTCACCGACGTGGCACTCCCCGAAGCCGACGCGGATGCCGCCGACGCCGCGACCGTCTCGGTCACCCTCGACGGCGTCGCGCGGGAGTTCCGCTGGCCGCGCTCGGCGACTCTGGTCGACGTCCTGCTGTCCAAGGGCGTGAACGTGCCGTTCTCCTGCCGCGAGGGCGAATGCGGTTCCTGCGCGGCCACATTGACGCAGGGCGAGGTCGACATGGGCAACGCCTCGGTTCTCGACGAGCAGGACATCGCCGACGGCTACATCCTGGCCTGCCAGGCCCGGCCGATCAGCGAGAACCTCGGCGTCGAGTTCTGATCCGCCGAGCCCACTGTCGGCGACGTCGGGGCCTAGGTCGGGATCGTCGCCTGCTCGGCCCCGCGGCGCGCCCGCGCGTGCCAGCGACCACGGGTCCGTGTGACGTCGATGGGGTGCTCGAACGCGCGGGTGATCGTGTCGGCGGTGACCGCGTCCTCGACCGCGCCCGCGGCGACGGCCCTGCCGTCGGCGAGGATCAGGGCGTGGCTCGTCGTCTCGGGCAGGTCCTCGAGGTGGTGGGTGACCAGGATGGAGGCCAGATCCGGCGCGGTGCGCGATAGTGCGTCGATGGTCTCGAGAAGTTGTTCGCGGGCGGCGACGTCGAGACCGGTGGTCGGCTCGTCGAGCAACAGCAGCCGGGGTTCGGCGACGAGCGCGCGGGCGATCAGTACCCGGCCGCGCTCGCCCTGGGACAGGTTCGGCCACAGCGCTTCCCGTCGTGCGGTCAAACCGACCTCGTCGACGAGCATCGTGGCCCTGTCGATCTGCTCGGCGGTCGGCTGCCACCGCATCGGGGTCTCGATGGTGCCGGTGATCCCGGTCAGCACGATCGTCAGCACCGACAGCGGCGAGCGCAGCGGATGACGCGGGTCGACGTGCCCGATGTCGCGCCGCAGCTGCTGCATGTCGACCCGGCCGAGGCGGCGGCCGAGCACGTCGACCGTGCCGGAGGTGGGATGGGTCCGGGCGCCGCAGAAGCCGAGGATGGTGGACTTGCCTGCGCCGTTGGGGCCGAGTAGCGCCCAGTGCTCGCCCGCCCGGACGGTGAGGTCGACGCCGTGCAGGATCTGCCTGCCGTCACGACGGAAGGTCACCCCGCGCAGTTCGAGGACGGTCGCGCTCACGCCAGTCCGTCCTTCAGCGACGCCAGATGGGTGCGGCAACGTTGCGCGGCGGCGGCTTCGTCATGATCGGCGACGGCGTCGAGCAGCAGGGCGTGTGCGTCGTGGTCGGCTTCGCTGCCGAATTCGGTGCGGATGCGCAGCATCTCGATCATGGCTTGGCGCACACGCGGGGTGAAGCCGTCGAACAGTTCCACCAGGATGGGATTGTGGGCGGCGACGACGATGCTGCGATGGAAGGCGGTATCGGCGTCGACGTGCTCCTCGATACTGGAACGGCGTTCCGCCCGGCCTGCCAGCGCGCGGCGCATCGCGCGCAGGTCGGCGGGGGTACGGCGCTGGGCGGCGAGGGCGGCGGCTTCGGTCTCGATGGCGATGCGGGCCTCGATGACGGCGATGATGTCGGCGCGGCGCAGCACGGTGTCCCAGTCCTCGCGGACATCGAGCGCGTTCACGAACACTCCCGCGCCTTGGCGGGAGGCGAGCACCCCGCGCCCGGCGAGTTGCCTGATCGCCTCACGCACCGTCGAGCGGCCGACCCCGAGCTGTGTGGCCAGCGTCGTCTCCCCCGGCAGCCGCGCGCCCAGGTTCCACTCGCCGGATCTGATCCTCTGTAGCAGAAGATCGGCGGCCTGATCCGCCATCGATGCTCGTCGCACCTGCGTCATCTCACATCATTCCTCTACTTGTCTGCGGAGTTGTGCTAGATTCTAGCGCGTGCTCGCGCATCGCTCCCTTCTCCTCCTTCGCCGCCACGGCGGGGTCTAGCCGGACCGGCTCCCGCCGTGGGGCTGTCGTCCGCGCCGGTCACCCCTTGCGAAGAAGAAGGACTCGTCATGACCGACACGTCGTATCCCACCATCGTCACACCCAGCGGGCCTGTCCCGGCACACGCCGCACATTGGAACCGCCAACGCCGATCGCAGATGCCCTCGCACCGCTACCGTGACGTCTACTCCCGGGTGGATGTCGCACTCGCCGAACGCGATTGGCCCGGCCGCAAGCTGACCGAAGCCCCGCTGTGGGTGCCGGTGGATCTGCGCGACGGCAACCAGGCGCTCGCCGAGCCGATGGACCCCGCCCGCAAGCGCAGGTTCTTCGAACTCATGGTGGCCATGGGCTACAAGGAGATCGAGGTCGGCTATCCGTCCGCGTCGCAGACCGACTACGACTTCGTGCGACTGATCGCCGAGAGCGATCTTGCTCCCGAGGACGTCACGATCGTCGTGTTCACCCCCGCCCGCCGCGATCTGATCGAGCGCACCGTCGCCTCGATCGAGGGCATCACCAACGACATCATCATCCACATGTACACCGCGACGGCCCCCGTCTGGCGGGACGTGGTACTCGGGCACGGACGCGCCGAACTCGCGGATGTGATCCTGACCGGCGGCCGCGACGTGCTCGACTGCGCCGGCGATCTGCCGAATGTGCGCTTCGAGTTCTCTCCCGAGGTCTTCAACCTGACCGAACCGGACTACGTCCTGGACATCTGCGACGCGATGACCGATCTCTGGGCCGCGACCCCGGACCGGCCGGTGATCCTCAACCTTCCCGCCACCGTCGAAGTCGCCACCCCGAATGTGTACGCCGATCAGATCGAGTACATGCACAAGAACCTCGCCCGCCGCGACGCGGTGATCCTGTCGGTGCACCCGCACAACGACCGCGGTACCGGCGTCGCCTGCGCCGAACTCGCGGTCCTGGCCGGGGCACAGCGTGTCGAAGGCTGCCTGTTCGGCAACGGCGAACGCACCGGCAATGTCGACCTGGTCGTCCTCGCGCTGAACCTGCACGCCCAGGGGGTGGACCCGATGATCGATTTCTCCGACATCGACGAGATCCGCCGCACCGTCGAACACTGCAACCGGATCGAGGTCCACCCCCGCCACCCCTACGTCGGCGATTACGTGCACACCGCGTTCAGCGGCACCCACCAGGACGCGATCAAGAAGGGCTTCGCCGAGCACGCGGCCCGCGCCGCGGCCGAGGGCCGCCCCGAACACGAACTGGCATGGCAGGTCCCTTATCTGCCGATCGACCCCGCCGACATCGGCCGCACCTACGATGCGGTGATCCGGGTGAACTCGCAATCCGGCAAGGGCGGCATCGCCTACCTGCTGGCTCGCGACTACGGCATCGAGATGCCCCGTCGCCTGCAGATCGAGTTCGCCCGAATCGTCCAGGCGCACACCGACACCACCGGCCGGGAAGTCACCTCGGCCGAGCTGTACGAGATCTTCCAGCGCGCGTATCTCACGCAGGAAGCCGGAACCGGGCGTGTTTTGCGATGAATTCCGTTCCTACTCCCGCACCGGGACGGCGCGAAAACGTTTCAGATATTTCGGCCAGTCCCAGGTACGCAAGAATTCGACCGCGGCGTCATATCCCTTCCGATACAGCGCTTCCTTCGCCTCATCGCTGATGCCGAAGTCGAGCACACCGACATCGGTGGAGTCGACGCGAATAGCGCGCGCGGAAACCCAGGGCTGGTTCAGATATGCCTGATCCCGCCCGACCAGCATCGTGGGAAGGAGATCGCTGAGCAGACGCACGCCGCCGATGAAGCGGAGCATACCGAGCCCGGGAATCACATCGTCGTTCCCGGCAGGCAGGTTGGGCAGCACGGTGATCCCGAATGTCGGCCATCGCGGTTCGCGATCGTCGGTCCTGTCCAACGAGTCGATCGGGAAGTTCGACAGCACCCCGCCGTCCACGAGAGTGGAGACCACTCCCTGTGTGCCGCTCATCGAGCTGGGTCGGAAGAAGTACGGAATCGACATGGATGCGCGGACGGCGTCGGCGACCCGTTGCGCGCCCGGCGAGCAACCGTAGACCCGCTCGTAGTCCCAGGGCAGTCGCACCAATTGCCCGGTCGTCACGTCGGTGACGGTGACCGCCAAGGAGTACCGCTGTGGTAGCGGAAGGCTGTCGTCGAAGTTGGGCAGATCGTCGAACGTGACCACACCGAGGTCCCGTAGCTTCTCGGCGATCCACTCGTGGGCGTAGTCACCCCGATAGAGGCCGGTGCCGCGGAACAGCGCCCACAACGGCCCGACAACAGGGATGGCTTCTATCGGGCCCGGGTCGAGGAATTCGCGGTAGTCGAGATCGAAGGCAATGTCCTTCAGGTCCTTACTACTGAAGTCCGGATGTTTCGCCCCCGCCGCAAGGACGGCTCCGACGACAGCGCCTGCCGAAGTTCCGGATACTCGATGGAACGTGTATCCGGCGTCGAGTAGCGCGGCAACCGCACCCACCAACCCGATGCCTTTCACTCCGCCGCCCGCGAGGACCACATCCGCGTTCTTGTCGGAATCGGAGGAGATCATGGCCGACCTCCCTCGTCACGTACACCACTGTCGCTGCCGGATCTGCTTGCACACATTTGCCGCTCCTCCCGCATCTATGGCTACTTGACGCTCTTCCCTCCATTCCTGAATCGCTCACTTCGGCCCGAGAAGCCGAGCCCACTCTTCGATTATGAACAGAATCGAAGAGACGAGTTCCTCCACCCAGAACCGTCTACCCCGCGCCGCTCCCTCAGACCGTCGGCCCTATCTCGACCATCCGCGCCCACTCCGGTGTCGCGACGTAATCGGTATCGCGTTCGCTCCACCGGCCGCCGTCTCGGCGGAACAGCCCGATCACCGTCCGGCACCCCGGCCGACTGGCCGGCCAGGGTGTCTGGCCGTCGGTCAGCACGACGAGCACATCGGGACGCGGCCGGCTGCGCAGCGCCTGGACGAAACCGGCGCGCAGGTCCGTACCGCCACCGCCCATCAATGCGATCCCCTCCGCCTGACACAGCGGATGCGCGATCCGTGCCGCCGCGTCACACGACAGCACGGTGACCAGATCGCGACGACCGCCGACGGCGCGGGAGATGGCGGCGACTTCCAGCAGCGCGCTGCCCAGCTCCGCGTCACTGACCGAGGCCGAGGTATCGATGATCACGCTGACCCGCGGCGGCGTGCGGCGCAGGCTCGGCAACACGACGCCGGGCACCCCGGCCGAGCGCCGAGCCGGCCTGCCGTAGGTGTAGTCCTCGCCGGCACCGGCGGCCGACGCCGCCGCTCGGATCGCCGCTGCCAGCAGATCCCGCCACGGCTGAGGCGGATGCAGCGCCTCCTCCGCCCAACGCCGCCACCCTTGGGGAGTCTTTCCCGGGCGGCCGGCGATGCCTCGAGCCACCCGGAAACGGACGGCTTCCCGTTGCTGCTCGGTGAGGCCGTCCGCGCCGTCCGGTCCCCATTCCCATGCGCGGTGCAGTCCGTCCGCGCCGCTGCCACAGTCCAGCCAGGCCAGGTCCTGGGTGTGTGTGCCGAGGCGGAACTGACGCAGGTAGTCCTCCATCAGTCCGCCCGCGGGCAAGCCGAGCGTCGCGGGCAGGACAGCGCCCTCGGGCTGGACCAACCCGTCGCCGAACGCGTCGTCGTTGATCTCGGCATCCGCCGCGATGTTCATCCGGAGCCGCTCCGCCGGACCGGTCAGATCGTGTTCGCGGGCGAAGCGATCACTGCGTCCGTGGTGGTCGCGCAGCAGATGCGATACCTCGTGCACCAGTACCGAGGCCAGGTCCTCGATGGGCGTGGAGGCCACGAACCCGGGCGAGACGTAGCACCGCCAGTAGCGGTCGACCCCCATCGTCGGGACATGTCGCGACTCGACGACCCGCAGCGCGTACAGGGCGGTCGCGAGGTACGGGCGCGCCCTGACAGCCAGCAGCCGGGCGGCGAAGAGTTTGTCGACGTCCAGCGCCGCGGCAGCTGCGGTCATCGTCCGGCCCGCTCGGCGACGCGGGCCGCGGCGCGATCCGCTTCCTGGGACACCGACATCATGCCCGCCAGTCGCTCGATCGAGGCAGGCACCACCCAATCGTCCTGGCGCAGGGTGGCCAGGGTGGTCGCCGGGACGACCACCAGGTCCGGCGCTCCGGTTTCCACCGCCTTCACCAGCACCGCCCACGCCGCATCCCACCGGGATGGCGACGGATGCCGGCGAACAGCTGTCACCACCGCGTCGAGCACGGCCTGGCGCAGATCGCCGCGCTCGGGCAGCTCGGCGGCGGCCGGGTCGGCGAGCAGCACCTCGGGGTCAGGGAGGTCCATCCGGTCGATGCTGGTCAGCAGTTCGAAGCCCGGCCCGTCTCCCACCGTGCCCCGGATCAGCTGGGACAGCACATCCGGGGAAGAGCCCGCCGCGGTGGCGAAGGCGATCAACCGCAGTGTCATGTCCCAACTGCGTGGCGACGGCCAGGCACCGCCCCGGCGCGTCTCACTGCTGGGCAGCTGATGGACGAGCTTGGGTCGCGCCGTGAGGAGTTCGCACACGGCGCGACGGGCGAAAGCCACTGCCTGCGGCAGCTTTTCCGGATCGAGCCGGGGCAGTGTCGCGCGCGGCCAGGTCCCGCCCAGGCCGCGCACGACCACATCGTGATCATGAGTCCAGTACAAGTGCACGAACCGGTTCGCCAGCGGCGGGCTCAGCTCCCACCCGTCGGCCGCCGAGGAGCGCGGGTTGGCGGCCGCCACGATGCGCACACCCGGCGGCAGGCGAAGTGCGCCGACCCGGCGTTCCAGGACCAGGCGCAGCAGCGCGGCCTGCACGGCCGGAGGCGCCGTCGACAGCTCGTCCAGGAACAACAGCCCCCGACCCGCCCGGACGAGTCGCACTGCCCAGTCCGGCGGAGCCATCGGGACACCGTTCTCCGCGGGATCGTCTCCGAGCACGGGCAGGCCCGAAAAGTCCGACGGCTCGTGCACACTCGCGATCACCGTGGTCAACGGCAGCTCCAGCGATTCGGCGAGCTGGGTCAGCGCCGCGGTCTTGCCGATCCCCGGCTCACCCCACAACAGCACCGGCAGGTCCGCGGCCACCGCCAGGGTGAGCGCCTCCAGTTGGGTGTCGGGCCGGGGTTCGGTCCTCACCTCGCCCAGCAGGGACAGCAGTTCGTCGGCGACGTCGAGCTGGGAGAGGTGGGTTCGCTCCGCACCGGGAGCGCACGGAATGAATGCGTACATGTGTGAATCACCTTCGAGTGGTCGATGATCGGCGCGCTCGGCGCCGAACGGACGGGAAATGAGATCGCTCGATGAGGGCCGTGCCGCGCGGTGTGGGCGTGGACGGGAGGGACGGCGGTCGGCGGGAGGCCAGATGTCCGAGTCAGTGCCGGGGTCTCGGGGTCACCGCTGGGTGGCGTGACGCGGGTGTGCTCGATGTGCGCGACGCGCGTCGGACCGGATAGGCCCCGGACCGGTCAGCCCGGCCCGGAACAATCCGTAGGTGGTCCGCTGACGCGCGAACGCCTCCAAGGCGTCCCGCAACGGCCCGTCCCGCAGCACGGCACCGGGACCGAGCAGGCCCTCGACCACGGCCAGCGCCCCGTCGGTGTCGCCGTGATCCAACCGTTCCCGGACACCGTCGAGGCAGTCCGGACGGCGATGCGCTCGGTCGATGGCCCGCAGGCACGGCAGCGGAACACCGGTCAGGGCGACCAGCAGTTCCTCCCGCCGGATCTCGGCCGGATCATGGTCGAGCGCGGTCAGCACGCCGTCGACCAGTCCGATCCGATGCTGCTCGCCCCGGCACCGCACCAGTTGCCGACTGCTCGCCTCCTCGGCTCTGCGGGCTGCACCCGGCCGCGGACAGTCCGGTGCCAGCGCGGAGGCGACCAGCGGATGCAGCCGATCGGCTGTGATCGCACCGGCGCGAAGCAATTCGAGGTCGGGCAGCACCCAGGTCGCCGCATCCGGCAGCACCGGCAGCGCGGACACCGCACCGCGCGGATATGCCTCGGCGATCCGCAACGCGGGCAGGCGGTCGCGGTCGACGGACAGCTCCACGACCACCTCGCGCCGACCCCCGAACCGCACCCGCAGAGCGCCGGTCTGCCGTCCTTCGGCGCGCAGCAGTATCCCCGCTTCGGCCACCCATCGGTCGACAGCGGAGCCATCGGGCGCTATCGCCGACAACGCTGGGTCGATACCGCGACTTGTGTCGAATTGTGCTGCCCCGGAACGTATTCCGAGTTCGCCGACGCTGCGCACATCCCACAGGTGACGATGCAGATCCAGGCGGAACCGCCGGTTCGGCCGGGGATGCGGGTGCGGGCCGGCACAGGATCGGTCCCACACCGCGAGGCTGATCCGCTGCCCGGCATCGGCCCACGCCGGCGCGGTGCGCACCACCAGCGCCACCGAACTCGCTGTGCGACAGCTGCTTTCGGAGTCGGATGGCCCGTACCGTGCCAGCGCGATGGTCAGCCCAGGCCGCAGCAATCCTTCAGGAGCGACCCTCGGCAGATGCCAGCGCAACAGATCAGGCGCCAGACAGCGCAGATCATCCTCGACTCGGGCGGCGACCTCGTGGCCGTGCCTGCGTGCCAGCGCCCGCGCATCGATATCGATATCGAAACCGGCAGCGGCACAAGCGCCCACCCAGTCCCCGGCACGCCGCCGGGCCGTCGCGGTCTCGATCATGGACGGCGGCACGGCGAACTCCCGCACGCGCAGCCAGAGGGACAGACGGGAATCGTCACCGTTCGTGTTCGGAGTGCGCATCAGCACTCACCTTGCACGAACGGGACCCCCAATCTCTGATCAGAATGAGTCATCACGAAGCCGACGATAACACGGGGCGATCGTCACAGCGGTGTGCCGGGAGCGAGCGGGTTGCCGTCCCCCCTCCGGAGCGCGATCATCGATAGTGATCGCGCTCGCTGTCCCCGGCCGCTCCCGCGCGCCGGCGACTCCACAGAACCCGTAGTTCTCGGCGACGAGAGGATCGCGCCCATGTCCTCGCATCACAAAGGGAAGCAGGCCGAACAGCCCGCCCTGGAGGCTCGGCCCGCCACTGCCCCGGGGTCCCCCGCGACTACCGAAAGTCCCCCCGCGGCCACCCTGAACTTGCCCTTCCTCAGCGCCCGCGTGGCCATCCCCGGCCAGGGCATCGACATGAAGGCAGGGCCGGTCCGGCTGTCCCTACCGACCCGCTATCTCTATTACGGCGGACTCGGTGCGCTCACCGTCGCCGGCGCGATCGAGTGGCCCATCGCCGGGGCTCTCGCGGTGACCGGGTTGATCGTCGATCGCCTGCGCACACCCGCCGCCGACCGGCCCCAGGCCGTGGGCGCAGGCGCAGGCGCAGGCGCAGGCGCAGGCGCAGGCGGGAAGTAACCGCAGAGCACCACCCCGGACCCCTCCATGCCGTTCGGCGAATTCCCTCGAGCAGTGCCTCCCTGTCGCAGGCCCGGGCCCGAGTTCTCTGCTCAGCCCGACTCGAAGTGCCGAAGCACGCGGAGGGACCGAAGGGTGACCCACCGGTTCGGCGTCCCGGCCCGGGGATAGGAGACGTGCGTTCGGCCCGGGTAATGGGCGGCCCCCACCCACCGACCATCGGGCCGACGTCGCTTCCGGACGAGATCGAGCGCGTCGGCGAGACGTGAGTCGTAGGCGATGCCCGCACCGCGGAGCACATCGAGCCCTCGGAGCACATCGAAGTGCCAGCGGGCAGGCTCGTGGAATCGGGTGAATTCCGCACGTATCGGCTCGCCGTCTGATCGTCGCCGGTACAGGTGCCGGTCGAGCAGCACCGTCGCCGCCTCGCCTATCGCGCAGCGCACGTCGTCCGCGCGATAGGCGTAGCCCCGACGCAGGAATTCGGCGAATCCGTCGATGACGCTCGTCGTACTGTGGACCGAGGAGACTCCGGCGCCCGACCTGTTCGCTCGGCAGTTGAAGCCCCCGTCGGGCAGTTGCTGCCCGAGTACGAAGTCCACCACACTCGCCACGGCGGCGGACTCCGCACCGAAGTAGCAGGAGTAGGCGAGGAACATCCCGTTCATACAGACGTCTGAGTTTTTCACCGAATCCGCCGGGTTGAACCCGCCGTCCTCACCTCTGTGTGCTTCCAGAGCCGACGCCACGGCCCGGGCACAGATCGGCTCGTCGACCGGCACGGCCAGGTCGCGCAGTTCCAGCAGCGAGTAGTGCGCGCACGTCCACTTCGGCTCGTAGAAACCCCGCCCCCAGCCACCACGCTGTCCGGCGGAGAGGATCCGCGCACCAGTCCCCTCCGATGCGATGCGTGCTCGAAGATCGGGCCGCGTGTCGTCGAGCAGGTCGCGACGGGTCTGGAACTGCACCGCGACCTCGCCGTCCAGAAGCCACCGGACGACCTCGTCCTCGAGATTCCCGCCGACCGCGCCCACGGAATCAGTCTAAGGAGCGGTCGGCAGGTGTTTCCGGCACGGGCGGATCAGCGAGTGGCGGCCGGAACCGGTTGCCAGTGGTGGGCGCCGCCCGTCGTGGTGACGCGGCCGAACTGGACGTCGGCGAAGTGCATGCCGAAGCCGAGGACACCGGGCTCGGTCAGCTGGTCGACGAGCCATGCGGTGGTGGCGCGTGATCGGACGGGGTCGTCGTCGGCGGAGCTGGTCAGGCCGGGGTGGGTGATCTGGACGGGGGTGGTCATGGCGTCGCCGAAGACCAGCAATTGCTCATCGCCGCTGGTGACTCGGTAGCCGGTGTGGCCGAGGCTGTGGCCCGGGGTGGGCATCGGGTGCACGCCCGGGAAGATCTCGTCCTCCCCGATCGTGCGTACCTGGTCGGCAATCACATCGAGGACTTCCGGGGGCGTGCCGTCGGCGATCGCGAGGTGGGGGTTGTGCCATTCGGCGGCGGAGACCAGGATCGGGATGCCGGCGAAGATGTTGGTGGTGGTGCCGGGATGGGCCTGCCACAGCCACCCGAGGTGGTCCATGTGCAGGTGGGTCAGCGCCACGAGCTCGATGTCGGCGACGCCGCGGCCGACGGCGGCCAGGCTGTCGAGCAGTGCGCCGCCGCGAAGAAACCCGACCTGTGTGGGCACGGCCAAAGGCCCGAATCCGGCGTCGATCATCATGGCGCGGTCACCGTATTCGATCAACAACGCTCCGACGCTGGCGGCGAGGTAGCCGTCGCCGTCGATCAGGTCGGCGAACTGCTGCCAGATCTCTTCGCCGGCGTCGGGCAGCCAGCGGTGGGGATCGATGCGGGCCACGCCGTCGGGCAGGTAGGTGACACGGTGGTCACCGACGTCGATACTGCGCAGCTCGACGGCTTCACGGTGGAGACGTTCTCGGGTGATGATCATGGCGAACTCCTAGCAGGACTCCTGCCCGATCTCGGGTATCTCGGGCCACGGCGAGTCGCCCGCGCGCGACGGTGGGTGTCGTGTCCGAGAGGTTGTGCGGCCCGAGTCGCCGGGTCATGGTCGTAGCGGCACGAATGTCTTTCCACGACAGCGCGTTCGGCTCGAGCATCAATGGCGGCAGCACCATGCCGCGGAAGCCTGTCGTGATCGAAGTGGCGGCCGTGAGCGGAGAGCTCACGGCCGGCGCGCCGCGGAGTCGGCGGGACACATGGCAAGCGCTGCTACAACCGTAGAAGGCGTTCGCGTCACCGCGCGGCGACGGGTGGACCGGTGCCCACGTTCATGGCCTGCGTGAGAACGCGGTGAATGTAGTCGGGGTCGGCAGGGGCGTTGTCGATCAGAATCGCTGTGCACAGGCCGTCGGATGCGGCGACCACCGCGGCGATCGCATCGGCGTCATCGGTTAGTGTCGCGGCGAGTTCGGCGACATTCTCGCGCCACCGACGAGCGACCGGCGCCAGGGCGGGGCGGCGAGCGGCGAGCGTCGAAAGCTCGCGCTCAGCCAGGGCACGCTCGCGCCCCGGCCCGCCGGATTCGGCGATGAGCCGGGCCAGGCCACGCAGTTTGTCGCCGGGGCTGTCGATGATGGCGCGGATGCACGCGGTGTAGTCGTCGGCGACGCTGGACAGGGCCGCGACGAGCAAGTCGTCCAGAGTGGCGAAGTAGTAGGTGCTCAGACTGGTGGCGATACCTGCCTGCTTGGCGACCGTACGGTGGGTGACACCGGCGGCACCGTCACGGGTGACGACGGCGAGGGTGGCGTCGATGATTTCGGCACGGCGTCTGCTGCCCCGGGCCTTTCGTCCGTCGACGGGCTCTTCGTCGTCGCTCATGCTCCCCTCCTGCGTGTTCCAGGGCCACCGAGCACATCATCGCTCGGCTGTTTCCCCATCATCATCCTCGCCGATCGGGCGCACGTGACGCAGGGCGACGACGCAGAGGGTCACGGCGGCGAGGATCGCAGCGGCGGCAACGGCCGATGCGGTGTTGACGCCGACCACAAAGGCCGCCTTCGCAGCGCCGACGACCTCGCCGGGAACCTCGTCAGCGACCGAAAGAGCACCGGAAAGGCTGTCGGTGAGACGCCCGGAGACCTCAGGGGAGGTATTCGCCGGCGGGTGCACACGGCTCGAGTACACGGCGGCGGTCAGGCTGCCGAGCAGGGCGACACCGACGGCGATGCCGAGTTCTTGAACGGTCTCGGACATCGCGGCCGCCGACCCGGACTTCGCCGCAGGGGCCGCGCCGACGACCATGTCCGTACCCAGGGCCGCGATGGCGCCCAGCCCGAGGTAGACGAACGCGAACCCGGCGACGACCCGGATAGCGTCCTCGGTCCCGGAGGTGGCCAGAAGCCCGTAGCCGATCACCGACAGTCCGAGCGTGCCGGCCATGACCGAGCCGGGACGTATCCGCCGGGCGACCAGAGGTGCACCGATGGCGGCGACGAACATCGCCAGCGCAGGCGGCCCCATCCACCAGCCCGCGGTGAACGCACTCATGCCCTCGACGAACTGGAGGTATTGGGTGACCAGGTACATGGCGCCGCCCACACCGGCCAATCCGATCAGCAGCACGGCCAGGGCCGCCGAGAACGCTCGGTCGGCGAACAGACCGACATCCAGCAACGGGGAGGTCAGACGACGCTGACGCCGCACGAACATCACACCGGCGACCGTGCCGATCAGCAGTCCGACGACGGCGCTCCGGTCGATACCGTGCGCGGAGACACTCTTGATGACGTAGATGACCGGCAGGAGCGCCGCCAGTGACAAGGCGACACTGACCAGATCGAGCCGGTCTGCGTGCGGATCGGCGTGCTCGGGAAGCGCGAACCTCGCCCCGACCACCACAGCCAGGGCGATCGGAACGGCGAGCAGGAATGCCGCGCCCCACCAGAAGGCATCCACGAGCAGGCCGCCGACCACCGGCCCGGCGGCCATACCGAGGGCGAACATCGTCGCCCACACACCGATGGCCAACGCGCGCTGGCGCGCATCACCGAACATGTTCGAGATCAGCGACAGAGTCGACGGCATCAGCGCGGCTCCTGCCACGCCGAGAAGCCCGCGCGCCAGGATCAGCAGTTCGGCACTGGGCGCGAAGGCAGCGAACACCGAGACCGCCGCGAACGCTGTCATCCCGACGACCAGCAGTCGCCGCCTGCCGATCCTGTCCCCCAGGGTGCCCATCGTGATGAGGAAACCGGCGATGAAGAACCCGTAGGCGTCCATGATCCACAAGGTCTGTGTCGCCGAGGGATTCAGCGCCTCGGTCATGCTCGGCAGCACCAGGTACAGCACCGTCACATCGAGACCGAGCAGGACGGTCGGCAGCGCCAGAAGCCCCAGACCGATCCACTCGCGAACCCCTGCCCGTCGGGCCTGTTCCACCACCATCACGCCTCCTCGCCATTTTGAACGATAGTTCTAATTGTACGATCGTTCAAATATAAACATCGGCCCTGACCCCTGTCGAATCAGTTGCGTCGTGACCATGGGACCGGTCGGCATGGGGACTGGTGTGCGGGTCAAATGACACCGCTACCCCGGCGGGGGTCCGGGACCAGCACGAGCAGGAGTGACGCGGGTGTTCTGGGACACCACGGCGATCACCGCCGCATGCGCACCCGCGGCCCGGTCTCCCGGGCGAGGAGCACGGCGGTAGCTCCGGTACCGACGAACGTCCGAAGTCCTACGCCCGGTCGCCGATCGAACTGTGGCAGACGAGTCCGTTTCCGGTCGCTCGCGTAGCGGCGAGGAGCCTGTATCCCCAGTCCTTCATGAGGTCGGCGGCTTCCGGTGGTCCGTGCACGATGAACGGTGCTCCGATCGAGACGAGGCAGAAGGCCGCCCAGTCCAGGGATTCGGCGGCGATGTGGACCTCGCAGGAGCCGGGGTCGATGGCAGAGACGGTGCCGTAGTGGACGATCTCGGCTCTGACCCGTTCGGCGGAGGCCTGGATGGTGGCGTGGACCCGGTACTTGGAGGGCATCGACCCGATCCGGTCGCGGACGTAGTCCACCGGATCGCCGCCGGGCAGGCGGCGTGGTGCGAATCGTGCGCCGGTGTGGCGTGGTTGCGTGATCCGGTCGATTCGGAAGGTTCGCCAGTCGGTGCGATCGAGATCCCAGGCCACCAGGTAGAGGCGGCTTTCGATATTGACGATCTGATGCGGTTGGGCGGTGCGGCGCGTAGTGGCCGCGTCGCTGCCGCGGTAGGAGAACGAGACGGTATCGGCGTCCCGGCAGGCGAGCGCCAGCGTGGTCAATGCGGTGACATCATCGATCCCGGCTCGGTTGTATTTGTCACCGGTGGGGGTCGCGACAGTCCGGAGACTGTCGATCCTGCGGCGGATCCGGACGGGAAGGACCTGGACGATCTTGGCCATGGCGCTCATGGCGGCTTCCGCGGAGGCGGGATGGGCGCCGGTGGCGATCTCCTTCAACCCCAGCACCGTCGCGGCGGCTTCCTCCTCGCCCAGTACCAGTGGCGGCAGGCAGGCCCCCGCGCTGAGCTGGTAGCCGCCACCGGTTCCGCGCGTCGTGACGATCGGATAGCCGATCTGCTGGAGACCGAGTACATCGCGGCGGACGGTCCGCTCGCTGACATCGAGTCGGCGGGCGAGATCGGCACCGGTCCAGTGGCGACGGCTCTGCAGTAGACCGAGAAGCGCGAGGGTGCGAGTGCTGGTGGACACGTCCCGAGGTTAGGCGCACTTGTGGCCATATCCTGTCCGCAACTGCGGCGAACCTGGGGGTACCAACCGAAAAGGAGACAGTATGTCCACCACTCCCGCCGTCCCCCCGGCACCCGCCGGATCCGCAACGGCCGACCCCTTCATCTTGACCGACGACGCGGCAGGTCTGCTCGACTTCCTCGTCGATGTGTTCGGGGCGATCGAGGTCCCCGAGACGCGGACCGCCGATACCGACGGCCTGATTCTGCATTCCGAGCTGCGGATAGGCGATTCGACGCTGACGATCGCCGATCGTAAACCGGACTGGCCGTATACGCCGTCCTTCGTCCGCGTCTACGTCGACGATCCGGCCGCCACGCTGAAACGAGCCGCCGCGCGTGGTGCGCGGATCGTGACCGAGCCCACGGATTTCTGGGGCGACGTACTCTCCCGCTTCGCCGACCCGTTCGGCCACCTGTGGTGGGTGTACAAGCACAATCCGGGTAACGCGTCCTGGAATGAAGGATCGGCGGACGGAGTCGGCGAAGGCGACTGGGGGAATGCCGATTCCGCCGAGAAAGGCACGGGCGAGCAGTCCTGGGAATCGTTCGCCACCCCGGAATTGACAGCCATTCATTCCTCGCTCATGGAAGCGATGGCGTCGCTGCAGGATCCACGCACCCGCTGACCCGTCGGCTATGCCCCGCGGCCTCGTATGCGCCGCGGGGCATCGGCATCCGTAATTTCCGGTCCTGAATCGCGCCGGGACGCTTGCGTTGCGCTTCTCACGCCCGCGCCTTTGGCTGTCAGGACTTGCCTGTACCGCTGAAATCGGTACGTGGACAGTCTGTTCGGGCTGCGCTCCGATCGATTCATGTCCGGTCCCTCGTCACCCGAACGGTGGCCGCAACGCCCTGTCCCGCCACCGCCCGGCAGTGGTTCCGACAAAATGGCTGTGGGCGCGTGTGGAAGCAGTCCACCCATTGGCGAGACCTCACGCAGTTTCGATCGACTCCCGATCCAGTCCGGTCAGGACTCCGTGCAGGCCGGGAACATCCGATCGCTCGATCAGCGCTTCCCAGCGGTCGAGGTTGCGCACGTGAGACCGACCGGCTACAGCTTGGGCCGCTATAGGCGGAATCCGCCGGGAAATATGCGCCGAAACGAACAAAGGTCCGGCTCGAAAGCCGGACCTTTGTTCGTTCGAGTGGAGCTAAGGGGACTCGAACCCCTGACCCCCACACTGCCAGTGTGGTGCGCTACCAGCTGCGCCATAGCCCCTTGGTGGGTCTCGCTCGGTTTCCCTCGCGCCTGACAAAAGTTACACCACCGGCGTGTTGGCAGCCAAATCGGCTGGTCAGCGGCGTGAACAGGGATAGACGAGCGGCGCGAGCGAGCGAGGCCCGGGGAGCTTAGATCAGGGAGCGGTCAGTTCGGCGACCCACTCCGCGTTGTTGGCGTCGAGTTTGGTGTCGCCGTGGAACAGCGAGGGTGTGGCGGCGTCGTTGTCGAGGCGGGCGTTCAGGTCGGCGAGGGCTGTTTCGGCGGCCTTCTCGGCGGCGGCGACCTGGGCGCCGGTGGCGACACAGTCGACGGCGTCGGCGGGGGCGCCCGCGGTGCGGGCGAGGTCGGCCAGGGCCTGGTTGCTGTGGTCGGACTTGCCTTCGGCGGGCTGGTCGGTGACGAACAGCTGGTCGTGGAAGCGGGCGTAGAGGGGACCGTCGCCGGTGGCGGCCACGCAGCGGGTGGCGGCGATGGCGCGGGTGGAGTAGTCGCCGCTGTCGGATTTCGGGTTCAGGAAGGCGACGTAGTGGTAGGCGACGGTCAGCGCGCCCTGGTCGACCCGCTGGGCGATCTCCTGGCCGTAGATGCGCTCGAGGGTGCCGCACGCGGGGCACAGCGGATCTTCGTAGATGTCGACGACGGGTTGCGCGCCCGGCCTGCCGAGGACGACGACACCGTCCTCACGCAGCGTGACCTCGACGGCGGGTTCGCGGACGGGGCCGTAGCCGTCGTTGCGGATCTCGGCGTCGGACGCGCCCCAGCGGAACACCAGGAAGACGATCAGCACGATCATGGCCAGGGCGATGCCGCCGAGAGCGAACGTCGTGGCGCTCGACATGGGGCGCGGGGTGTAATTCGGACGCTGTTGACTCACCCGCCCTACTCTGCCTCGAGTCGGCCGGTTCCGGGCGGCGGGGTTCAGAGGCGCGGGGGCCGGCGTCGCCGCCATCGCCCCATCCGGGACGGGCCGCCCTCGGGCAGGTGCTCCACGGCCGCGCGGTGGGCCAGCTGGTATTCGTCGTCGTCGATCGGCACGCCCGCCGGTTCGCCGGTGTGCGCGTGCGCGTCGGTGCGGCGCAGGGTCTCGGGGACCGCCAGCCAGGCCACGGCGGCGACGAGCAGCAGTGCGCCGGTCGCCGACAGGCCGACGGCGTAGCCGAAGTGCTCGATGAGGATGCCTGCGGCGACAGGGCCGATCACCGCGCCGAGGTCGCCCGCCATCTGGAAACCGGCCAGCACCGGACCGCTGCGCGCCTGGGAGCCGACGACGTCGGCCAGGGCGGCTTGCTGGGTGGGAGTGAGCATGCCGGAGCCGATGCCCGCCACCACCGACGCCGCGAGCAGCCACAGCAGGTCGGGCGCGAAGCCCAGACCGGCGGTGCCCACGCCGCAGACCAGCGCACCCGCCACGAGGAACGGGCGTCGGCCGAACCGGTCGGACAGGCGGCCGGACTGGAAGAGCACCAGCACATTGCCCACCGCGAACGCGGTCAGCGCCACCCCGGCCATCCCCGGCGACTGCCCGAGGGTCTCGACGACGATCAGCGGCACGAAGGCCATCCGCACGCCGAACACCGCCACACCGTTGGCGAAGTTCGACCACAGCATCGCCGGATAGGCCGGCTCGGCCAGGCCCTGCCGGAACGTCAGCTCCGGCGCTCGCCCACCGGTCTCCGGCGCGGCCAGATGCGAATCGCGCAGGCTCACGTAGACGATCGCGCAGGCGAGCAGCAGGGCGGCGGCGTAGATGACGAACGGCACGCGCAGCCCGAGACCGGCCAGCGCGCCGCCGACGAGCGGGCCGCTGACCGAGCCGATCAGGAAGCTCGACGACCACAGGCCCGACACCCGACCGCGCTGATGGAACGGCGAGAGCCGGATGACCAGCGCCAGTGAGGACACGGTGAACATGGTCGAGCCGATGCCGCCGAGCGAACGCAGCACCAGCAGCTGCCAATAGGTCTGGGACAACGCGCACAGTCCGGTCGAGACCGCGACGATTCCCAGCCCGCTCAGATAGACCCAGCGCTCCCCGAGCCGCTGCACCAGCGCGCCGCTGAAGGGCGCGAACAGCAGTCGCATCAACGCGAACGCGCTGATGATCGCCGAGGCGGCGGTGAACCCGACGCCGAAACTGCGCGCGAACTGCGGCAGCACCGGCGCGACGAGGCCGTAGCCGAGGGCGATCACGAAGGCGGCGCCGATCAACACCCAGATCTCGACGGGCAGTTTCCGATCGTCGGCGGTCGTCGCGATCTCGCCGGTGCCACAACTGCTCACCGCGATAGCGCCTTGCCCACCATCTCCTCCGCGGCGGCTTGGACCTGGGCGAGATGGTCGGGGCCGTGGAAGGACTCGGCGTAGATCTTGTATTTGTCCTCGGTCCCCGACGGGCGGGCGGCGAACCAGGCGTTCTCGGTGGTCACCTTCAGGCCGCCCAGCGGGGCGCCGTTGCCGGGCGCGCGGGTGAGCACCTCGGTGATCGGTTCCCCGGCGATCTCGGTGCCGGTGACCATGTCCGGGGTCAGCTCGGACAACAGTTTCTTCTGGGCCGCGGTGGCGGGGGCGTCGATGCGCGCGTAGGCGGGGCTGCCGTAGCGGCGTTCGAGTTCGCCGTAGCGGGCCGACGGGGTCTGGCCGGTGACGGCGGTGATCTCGGCCGCCAGCAGGGCCAGCAGGATGCCGTCCTTGTCGGTGGTCCACACGGTGCCGTCCATTCGCAGGAAGGACGCGCCCGCGCTCTCCTCGCCGCCGAACGCCAGGCTGCCGCTGAACAATCCGGGCACGAACCATTTGAATCCGACCGGCACCTCGTGCACCTGGCGGCCGAGCACACTCACCACCCGGTCGACCATGGAGGAGGTGACCACGGTCTTGCCGATCTTGGTCAACGCGTCCCAGCCGATCCGGTTGGCGACGAGGTATTCGATCGACACCGCGAGGAAGTGGTTCGGGTTCATCAATCCGCCGTCGGGGGTGACGATGCCGTGCCGGTCGGCGTCGGCGTCGTTGCCGGTGGAGATGTCGTAATCGTCCTTGATGGCCACCAGCCCGGCCATGGCGTAGCGGGAGGAGGGGTCCATGCGGATCTTGCCGTCGCTGTCGAGGGTCATGAACCGCCAGGTGGGGTCGACGAACGGGTTGACCACCTCGAGTTCGAGGTCGTAGCGCTGGCCGATCTCCTCCCAGTAGTCCACGCTCGCGCCGCCCATCGGATCCGCGCCC
Organism: Nocardia higoensis; assembly: GCF_015477835.1. Classification (NCBI taxonomy): domain Bacteria; kingdom Bacillati; phylum Actinomycetota; class Actinomycetes; order Mycobacteriales; family Nocardiaceae; genus Nocardia; species Nocardia higoensis. Next base: position 2,371,160 of record NZ_JADLQN010000001.1, read on the forward strand.
AGGCGGATGCCCGCGCCGCGGATCGCGTCCAGGTTCAGCACAGTGGGCAGGTCGGCGATGTAGTGGTCGAGATAGTCGTAGCGCTCGACGTGGTCGGCGAGCGCCTGCCGCAGCGAGACCCGCGCGACGCCGTCGAGGCCGGCGGCCAGCAGTTCGTTGGCGCGCGCGGCGATGGCATCGGTGGCGGTCGTGTCCGCGGGACCGCCGTGTGGCGGGTTGTATTTGAAGCCGCCGTCGCGAGGCGGGTTGTGTGAGGGGGTGACGACGATGCCGTCCGCCTGATGCTTGGTGCCGCCGCGGTTGTGGCGGAGCACGGCATGGCTCAGCGCGGGGGTGGGGGTGTAGCGGTCGCGGGCGTCGATCATCGCCGTGACGCCGTTGCCCGCGAGCACCTCCAGCGCGGTGGTCCACGCGGGCTCCGACAGCGCATGGGTGTCGCGGGCCAGATAGACCGGGCCCGTGATGCCCCGGGTGGCGCGGTACTCCACGATCGCCTGGGTGACGGCGAGGATGTGGCGTTCGTTGAACGCGCCGTCCAGGCTGGAGCCGCGATGCCCGGAGGTGCCGAACACCACCCGCTGCGCCGGGTCCGCCGGGTCGGGCACGCGGCTGTAATAGGCGGTCACCAGGTGCGCGATGTCGTCGAGATCGCTCGCGCGCGCGGGACGCCCGGCTCGATCGTGGGCCATGCTCGGGTCTCCCTTCCAAGTCGGCTGTGCCCGGCTGGTCATCGAGATCATGCCGTCAGCCGGCCGATCCCGGACGCGGTGAGGTACACCGCGCCCAGACCGGCCGCCACACTGATCACGACGTAGCCCAGGGCGATGCCGTAGGCGCCGTCGGTGATCAGACGGATGGTCTCGTAGCCGAACGTGCTGAACGTCGTCAACGCGCCGCAGAAGCCGGCGCCGGCCACCGTGAGCAGCCAGCCGCCCGCACCCGCGCCGATCAATCCGCCCAGCACAGCCGAACCGACAATATTAACGGTCAGCGTCCCCAGCGGCAGCCTGGAGTCGAATCGGGCGGCGACAGCACGGTCGATCAGGTATCTGGCCGGTGCGCCGACCATGCCACCCGCTACGACGAGCGCGACGTTCATCGGCGTACCTCGTCCTTGCGCGAACCTGGCGCGAATCGCAGGCCGATCATCGTCGGGCCCCTTCCGTTGTTCTGTCGCCGAACCTGTCAACCAGTCTCTGCCGTTCTCGATCCGCCCGGCACCGGTGGAGCTGTCGCCGATCGAGCCGCTGCCTACCGAGCCGTTCCCTGTCGAGCTGTCACCCACCGCACCGCGCCCACACCGAGCGTCACCCCGGTGAGTGCGGCAATCAATGTTCCCCCCAGATACCCGAGCGCCCCGAGCACCGCACCGGACTCGAGCAGTGTACGAATCTCGAGGCTGTAGGTCGAAAAAGTGGTGTAACCACCCAGGACACCGACACCGAGGAAGGGGCGCAGCAGGCGATGGGTCACCCGGCCCTGCAGGAGCAGCGTCATCAGGACCCCGATGCCGAAACAGCCGGTGACATTCACCACGAACGTCGACCACGGCACGTGCCCCGGCGAGGTCGGCCACCAGGCGCCGATGGCATAGCGCAGCAGCGCGCCCAGGCCGCCGCCCAGCGAGATGGCGGTCAACAGTGCCGGATCCACCGGCGGCATCGGCGGTCGTGCGCTCATGCCGCGACCTCCTCACCCGTTCGGTTCGGGAGCCATGCTATCCGGCACAGAACGGAGAGAATTCCTCCGCTTAAGCCGTCGCGTTGCTAGCATGGCGGGGTGCATCAGGTCGCGGCTCCCTCTCCACCCCGGCGTCTACGGGCGGACGCCGCGCGCAATCAGCAGCGCATCGTCGCCGCCGCCCGCGAACTGTTCGCCGATCGCGGGCTCGAGATCACCCTCGACGACGTCGCCGAGCGCGCGGGCGTCGGCGTCGGCACCGTCTACCGCCGGTTCTCCAACAAGCGCGAACTCATCGCCGAGGTCTTCGAGCAGAACATGCGCGATTTCGCGGTCGCGGCAGAACAGGCGGCCCGCCACGGCGATCCGTGGCTCGGTCTGGTCGAATTCTTCCAATACGCCTGCGAGCATCTGGCCTGCAATCGCGGGTTCAGCGAGGTCATGCTCGAACTGCACGACGAATCGGAACGCTTCGCGCACCTGCGCGACCGGATCACACCGACCATCGCCGCGATCGTCGACCGCGCCCGGGTGGCCGGAGTGCTGCAGCCCGAGATCGAACCGTCGGACTTCCTCGCGCTCGTGCACATGGTCGACGCCGTCGCCGAATTCGCCAATCCGGTCAATCCCGTTGTGTGGCAACGGTATGCGGCCATCGTGTTGAACGGCGTGCGCGCCGGCGAGGTCACCCGCATCGAACTGCCGGTGGGGCCGTTGCGCGAGGAGGACTTCGAGCAGGCCAAGCTGCACGCCTGTACCGCCCGACGCCGATAGCTACGAGTACGCCCCGAGTAGCGGACATCACACCGCGCCGCTACAGTTGGACGCATGACCAAGTGGGTGAACTGGGCCGGCGATCAACAGTGCGCCCCGGCACGCATCGCCAGGCCGGGCGACCCCGGCGAAGTGGCCGAAATCCTCGCGCGCGCCGCCGACAACGGACAGACCGTGCGCGTCGCGGGCGCGGGCCACTCCTTCACCGACACCGTGCTCACCGATGGCGCGCTCGTCGACCTGTCCCGGATGAACCGCGTACTCCACCTCGACGCGCACAGCGGGCTGATCCGGGTCGAGGCGGGCGCCACCCTGAACACCATCAGCACGGCCGCCCACGCCGCCGGACTCGCGTTCCCGAATCTGGGCGATATCGACGTGCAGACCATCGCCGGGGCGACGGCTACCGGCACCCACGGCACCGGCGCCACACTGCAGAACCTCTCGGCCGCGCTGCACTCGATCCAGATCGTGCGCGCCGACGGCGGCGTGGTCGAGGTGAACGAGGACGATGATCCCGAGGCCTGGCGGGCCGCGCGGGTCGGGCTCGGCGCGCTCGGGGTGGTCACCGCGGTGACCCTGCGCATGGTGCCCTCGTTCGTCCTCGAGGGCGTCGAACGCCCGGAACCCGTCGAGGACCTGCTCGCCGATCTGGACCTCCACGTGAACGGCAACGAGCACTTCGAGTTCTACATGTTCGGGCACAGCCCGCTGGCGATGACCAAGCGCAACAACCGAGTCGACCTGCCCGAGCAGCCGCGCGGCGCGCTGGCCGACTGGTTCGGCGACATCCTGCTCAACAACCACGCCTTCGACCTGCTGTGCAAGCTGGGACGCAGCAGGCCACGCGCGATCCCCTACATCCACAAGGCCGCCGCCTACGCGGGCAGCTACCGGCGTCAGATCGACCGCTCCTACCGGGTGTTCGCCTCCCCCCGGCTGGTCCGCTTCACCGAGATGGAATACGCGCTGCCGCGCGAACATTCCGCCGAGGCGATCCGGGCGATCAAGGATGTCGCGAGCCGATTCGACACGCCGATGCCGATCGAGGTCCGCTGGGTCGCCCCCGACGACGCGCTGCTCTCCCCGGCTGGCGGCCGCGAGACCTGCTACATCGCCGTGCACCAGTACCAGGGGATGGAGTGGGAGCCGTTCTTCCGCGCCTGCGAGTCGGTGTTCGACTCGTTCCATGGTCGCCCGCACTGGGGCAAGCGCCACTTCCAGACCGCGGACACGCTGCGCGAGCGTTACCCGCACTGGGAGCGGTTCCGGCGGGTGCGCGAGCGTTTCGACCCACAGGGATTGTTCGCCAACGACTACCTGAACCGGGTGCTGGGCCCCGTCGGCTGAGTCCGCCGACCGGTGGCGTTCACGCGCTGAGGATGTCGTTCACCAGTCGCGGCAGGGCGATACCGATGGGCTCGCGGAAGATCTCCGTGGCCAGATGGTCGTAGGGGGTCTGCTCGGCGTTGACGATGATCAGCGCGGCACCCGCCTCCACGGCCAGCGAACACATGGAGGCGGCCGGCTCGACCTGCAGCGAGCTGCCGACGGCGAGGAAGATGTCGCTGGTCTGCGCCGTCAGAACCGCCTTGGTCACGGTGCGCCGATCGAGCTGCTGACCGAACATGACGGTGGCCGCCTTCAGGATGCCACCACAGCGCGGGCAGGGCGGATCGGGTTCGCCCGCGGCCACCCGCGCGAGGGTGTTCTCCATGCTGTCCTCGTAGGGGCAGCCGACACAGACCACCTCGAACATGTTGCCGTGGATCTCGACGACGCGGTCGGGCGCGGAGCCGGCGCGCTGATGCAGGCGATCGATGTTCTGGGTGATGATCGTGACCGCCCGCCCGGCCCGCTCCAGCTCGACGAGCGCACGGTGGGCGGCATTGGGCCGCGCCTGCCATGCCGGATTGTCGCGGCGAGCTTCCCATGAGCGGACCCGCAGGTCGGGGTCGGACAGGTAGGCGTCATAGGTGGACAGCAGTTCCGCGATCGGGTTCTTCGTCCACACCCCGCTCGGGCCGCGGAAGTCGGGGATGCCGGAGTCGGTGGAGATACCCGCGCCGGTGAGCACGCCGATGCGGCCCGGACGCGCACGCCATGGGGTCGTCATGCGGTCGAGCCTAGGTGTTTGCCGAAGATGGTGCATCGAGTAACGATGTGGCTAGGCGGAAGAATGAGAGATTGCTATCCTAATTATCTCATTGTTCTGATCTGGGTCGATCAAAGGAGATCGTGATGACCGCGTCCGCCGCAGTCGAGAAGAGCACCGCGCCGAAGCTGCCGCCCCGGCGACCGTTCCACCCCGGCACACGCATGTGGGACGAAACCGGCCTGATCACCTTCTCCCTGACCGCAGGCTCGGCCTTCCTGCTGCAGACCATGGAGCCGACCATCTCGGCCGTCGTCGACGAGCACTCGACCTTCCGCACCGACCCGATGGGCCGCGCCCTGCGCAGCCTGTCCTCGGTCATGATGTGGGTCTACGCCGGCGAGGGCGGCATCGACGAGGCCGACCGGCTACGCAGCATGCACGCCTCGCTCAACACTGTCGATGCCTCCGGCTTCAAGCACCAGGCGCTGAACTCCTTCTCCTGGGCCTGGGTGCTGCACACCGGCACCTACGCGTTCACCAAGAACGCCAAGTACTTCAGCCGTAAGCCGATGACCGACGCCGAGAAGCAGGAGTACTACGAGGAGGGGCTGCAGCTGATGCGCAACTTCTCGGTGGCGCCCAAGGAGATCCCCGCCGACTACGCCGCCTTCGAGAAGTTCTTCGACGACGTGGTCGAGAACCACCTCCAGGCCACCGACACCGCGCGCGACTACCTGCGCACCATCCGTTCCGTCGCCGCGCCCAAGCAGCTGCCGAAGTTCCTGCATCCGGTGTGGAAGGCCGCTGCCGCCCCCGTCGGCCGGATGCAGTACTTCTGCACCGTCGGCACCACCCCCGAGGTCGCCCGTCGCAAGCTCGGGCTAAAGTGGACCGCCGCCGACGAGCGCAAGCTCGTCGTGCTGGGCTGGTTCCTGGCGCGCCTGGTCCCGCTGCTGCCGGAGCGCGTGCGCTACTTCCCGATCGCGTACGAGGCGCGCAAGGTCGAACGCGACAAGGCCCGGCTGCGCAAGGTCATCCAGACCCGCCCCATCTGATCGTCGGCTTCGGCACTTCGGCTTCGGCGAAGCCGGCGCACGACCGCCGCGACAACGACGTCGCGGCGGTCTTCGCCTGTCCAGGGCCTACCTCCGGGGATACGCCGAAATGCGGGCGCGTTCACGCGTATCCCGTACGCTACGACAGCGTTTCGGCTCCCGGGCACACCACGGGAGTCCGGGCACACCGCTGGATCGCTCCACCTCGAAAGGCGTACCGATGGCTCACAAACCCAGTGTGCTGTTCGTCTGTGTACACAACGCGGCCCGATCGCAGATGGCCGCCGGGTTTCTGGACGCACTCGCCGGTGACCGTCTGGAGGCGCGTTCGGCGGGCGTCGACCCGGCCGACGCCCTCGACCCGACCGTCGTCGCCGTCATGGCCGAGGTCGGCATCGATCTGTCCGACCACACCCCGCGCAGGCTCACCGACGAGGCCGTCGGCATCTCCGATGTGGTCGTCACCATCGGCTGCGGCGACGCCTGCCCGTACTTCCCCGGCATCAGCTACCGCGACTGGATGCTGCCCGATCCGCAGGGCGAATCCATCGAGGTGGTCCGCGGCATCCGCGACCGCATCCGCATCCTCGGCGAGAATCTGATCGGCGAACTACTCCCCTCGAACGCCCACTGATCGGGGCCGCGCCGAGGCCGAGAAGCGACGTCCGATTCGTTCAAGACCGAGGGCGCGGGCGCGTCCTACGGTGAGAACATGACCCCGCAACTGGACTTCCTCGGCATCATCACCTCCGACATGGCCGCCGCGCTGGCCTTCTATCGCAAGCTCGGGCTCGAGTTCCCCGCCGACGCCGAGGAGCAGCCCCACGTCGAAGCCACACTTCCCGGCGGCTTCCGGCTCGCTTTCGACACCGAGGACACCGTGCGCTCGTTCCATCCCGAGTGGCGCCCGCCCACCGGCGGCGGCCGGATCGGCTTGGCGTTCCGGTGCGCCGACGCCGCCGAGGTGGACTCCGTGTACGCCGAACTCGTCGACGCGGGATACACCGGCGAGCTGAAACCCTGGAACGCGGTCTGGGGCCAGCGCTACGCGACCGTCGTCGATCCGGACGGCAACGGGGTCGATCTCTACGCGCCGCTGGACTGAGCGCCGCTGAATCGGGCGCCCTCATCCCTGGTCCGCCCAGCGGCGCATCGCGGTGGTCGGTGGCGTCCGGCCGGGGCGACGCGTTGCGGGCACCGATCGGCACAACGACATGCGCGAGCGGCGCGGAGGCGGATCTCGACCCGTCGGCCGAGCTCCATCCGCCCTGAGCACGCAGACGACGTGGACTCGCGCCCGGAGGTAGATCTCGACGGTTGAGCAGTGTCGAGATCAGCCGTATCGAGCCGGGCCTCGGATCGAGCGCGACGGAATGCCGATCAGCGCGCCGGGCGGGCGGCCTGCCAGCAGGGTCACCTCACGGGTGAAGTGCGCCTGGTCGGCGTAGCCCGCGTGCGCGGCGGCGAGGGCGAGCGACATCCCGCTCCGGGCCGCCGCCAACGCACGGTGCATGCGCAGGATGCGCGCCAGCGTCTTCGGCCCGTAACCGAACGCGGCGAGCGAACGTCGGTGAAGCGCACGGGCACCGATTCCGGCGGCATCGGCGGTGGCGGCAACCGACGCGCCTGCCTGCAGCGCCGCGACGACCAGGCGCGGCAGCGGATCGAGCGCACCGAACTCGGCAGCACGGCGCAAGACGACGGCTTCCAGTGCGGCGGCCGGGTCGGACGCGACGTCGACCTCCACGGTGAGTGCGCGCACCCGCGCGACGGGCCACAGATCGGTCAGCTCCACCCGGCGGTCGCGTAGTTCGTGGGCGGGCACGCCGAGCAGTTCCGGGGCGGTGCCGGGATACAAGCGCAGCCCGGCGAACCTGGTGCCCGGCGCGGCGTCGGGTCGATACGGGCCGGTGTCCGGTCCGGCCACCAGCAGGGTGCCCTCGCGCCACAGCAGGTCGATCGACCCGTCGGGCAGGACGGGCGAGCTGTCGCCGGACTCGACGGTGCGAGTCCAGACCACCGCCCCGTCGAGCCGCGACGGCCACTCGCGATAAGCGCCCGCAGGTTCGACCACGGCCCGACCCTAACCCCGGCCACCGACAACACACCTCGGGGCCACCTCACCGTGGTGATGGCAGCACCGCGCCCGGACTACCTGGACCGATCAGCAGATCTATCGCCGCACCGACACAATTCGCATTCGGTGCGCATCCGATCACGCGGACATGCCGTCGCCGACGGCCACGCGAAAAGCGCTCGAGTCCCCGGTGCGCGCGCTGCGATGCGCGGACGCTGCCGCGGCAACGGCCCGCACCGGCTGCCGCAGCGCCGTCGGAACGCCGTCGGCGATGACAGAATCGGCCGATGGCAGACGAACTGACCTACGACGACATCGACGCCGCCGCCACGCGCATCGCCGGGCTCGTGCGCCCGATCACCGTCGCCCGTGCCGAACCCGGCGGCGATGTGTGGCTGGCCCTCGAATTCCTGCAGCACACCGGCTCGTTCAAGGCACGAGGGGCGGCGAATTTCGTGGAGGCGCAGCATGCCTCGGGCGCGTTTCCCACGGCGGGCGTGACCATCGCCTCGGGCGGGAACGCCGGCCTGGCCTGCGCGTGGGCAGCGGCCCGCCGGGGTGCGCCCGCGACGGTCTTCCTGCCCGCCACCGCACCGGCGGTCAAGGTGGAGCGCCTGCACGGCTATGGCGCACAGGTGCGACTGGAGGGTACGGAATACGCCCAGGCACTCGCCGCCAGCCGGGCTTTCGCCGCCGAGACCGGCGCGCTGGAGTCGCATGCCTACGACCACCCGCTGATCGTCGCGGGCGCGGGCACGCTGCTCATCGAAATACGGCAGGCGCTACCGGATCTCGACACGATCGTGGTGGCGGCCGGGGGCGGCGGGCTGTTCGCCGGGATCGCCACCGCGGCCGCGCGGCACGGAATACGCACCGTCGCGGTCGAACCCGTGCACTGCCGGGCGCTGAACGCCGCACTCGAGACGGGATATCCGGTGGAAGTGGAGGTCGATTCGATCGCCGCCGATTCCCTGGGCGCCCGCCGGGCCACCGCGATGGCGCTGACCGCGGCTCGGCTCGGCGACGCGGTGTCGATACTGGTCACCGACGAGCAGATCGTCGCCGCCCGGCGTGGGTTGTGGGAGGAGCGGCGGATCGCGGTCGAGTACGCCGCCGCCACCGCACTGGCCGGGCTCCGGTCCGGCGCCTATCGACCGGCCGTCGGGGAAAAGGTCTGTGTCGTGCTGTGCGGGGCCAATACCGACCCCGCGGACCTCAGCCCATGACAGCGTTCATGATGGTGCCCGCGCTGGTGGCGACGGTGCCGCCGAGCATGGCGCCGGCCACCATCTTCGGCGACTGCAGCGCGCCGCCGGTCCACTTCTCCCAGGCGAAGCGGCCACCGGCGAAAGTGATCGCGCTGACGCCGGACAGCAGCGTGAACCAGGTGAAATACCGGGTCATTTCGAGGATCTTGTCCGCCATCGGCGGTGCCTCCGGGGTCGGATTACCGACCTGGGCGAGAACCGTGCCGTAGATGTCGTGCGCCGCAGAGAGAACCGTGCTCACAGCCGTACCCCTCTTCGAAAGTCAGCATGCTCGAATACATACGGGATGAATGCCTAGCGGATATAACTGTGTCGCCGAGTACCACCGGCCGCGTTGCCTGCCCGGTCGTCGAACGCCGGGCCGGAGATCGGAATCGGTCGATCGCGCGAACCGCCGTCGAGCATGCTACTAGCAAACTCACCGAAATCTAGGGCACCACGACGAATCCGTGGCCGAGTGGTGATCTGTTCTCAGGGGACTCTCATGGCTACCGGGGCCGTCGTCTCAGGATCGCCGTGTTGACTCTTCGACGGCTGCCCCTCTCGGCTTCCTCTGGACCGGGCGGTAGGCAGCGCCAACTTCCCGCTTCGCGAGGCCGTCGACCAGATCAGGACGACACCGGCTGCGGCTCCCGCGTCTGCTCGGTCGCGGGCTGTGCCGCGGCCGGGGTGTGGGTCGATCGCCGGGAGGCGAGCACGAACAGCACGACCAGCAGCACGCTCAACCACACGTAGGTGTTGCCGACGAAATGCTGCGACCCCGTCCACTCCGATTCCCGTTCCTCGCCGTTGGGCAGCCAGTTCTGCGGCCCGTAGACGAACACCGCGGCCGTCACCACCGCGACCGCGCACGGCAGAACCGCCCGCCGCCACGGCATCCGCACCGCGTAGGCGACGACTGCGAACAGGGCCGGGGCGATCCACACCCAGTGGTGGGACCAGGAGATCGGCGAGACCAGCAGAGTGAACACGGCGTTGATCGCCAACGCGAGCGCGGGCAGCCCGGCCGCCCGGCGCATCGCCGTGATCACCAGGGCCAGCACCAGCGCACCCACCACCAGCCAGACCACCGTGAACGCGGGCTCGGGCACCTTCAGGCGGGCCAGCACGGCCTGGATCGACTGATTGGTGTGGAAGGCCGAGCCGCTGAGGCCGTCGACGTTCATGCCGCCGAACCAGTAGGTCATCGAGGCGTCGGGCAGGATCGCGAAGCTCAGCGCGGTCGCCACGGCGCCGGTGATCGCGGCGGTGACCGCCGCCTTGTAGTCCTTGCGGATCAGGAAGTACAGCACGAACGCCGCGGGCGTCAGCTTGACCGCCGCGGCGATGCCGACCAGCATGCCGCGCCGCCATTTCGGCTTCTCGGTCAGGCAGTCGGCGGCCACCAGCGCCATCAGCAGCAGGTTGACCTGACCGAAGTCGAGGGTCGCGTGGGTCGGCTCGAGCAGCATCGCGAGCGGGACCGCGCAGGCGGTCGCGAACAGGGCGGTGCGCCGCTGCTCCTCTCCCGGCCATACCCGGCGCGCCACCAGGTACAGCGTCAGCGTCAGCGCCGCCACGGAGGTGAGGAAGAAGGCGAAGGCGGCGATGTCCCAGGGCAGCAGCGCGAAGGGCGCGAGCACCAGTGCCGCGAACGGCGGATAGATGAACGGCAGCCCGATGCCTATGGTGGTCTGCGGTAGCTGGCCGTACATGTCGCCACCGTGCCGCAGGGCGTCGATACCGAGCCGGTAGACCTGCAGATCGATGAAGCCGCCGGTGATCTCCTCGAACGGCCACAGCGGCCTGGTCAGGCACACGGTGGAGAACACGACGAGCAGCAACGGCGCCAGCCATGCCGAACGCCTCGAGCGGCGGTTCGACGGCCTGGGCGCACTCTCGCGTACAGAACTACTCATCCGCGCCGACTATACGGACCTGTTCGGCTCGCTTCGGCAGCAGTCGCCAGATCCGCGCTGCTCAGGCAGTTTGCCGCTGGATAACAGGGCCGATCCGGCGAGATCTCCAGCCACACACGGGCCGCGGCGGCCGCCGTCGTGAACCGCTTCGTGTCACCGACATCCGCGATCCCCTCGGTCGCCTCCTCGGCCCGCTCGCCGACGCCGACCCGCATGTCATCGCACACCACACCGGACACGGCGCGTCGCGACCATCGAGTGATCCCGTTCCGTAGGAGATGCAGGAGCGCTCCCAGCCGGGTAGCTTCTCGTCTCGGGTCAGGTGACCTGATCGGGATTCGGAGTGGTGAGCAGTGCGGTCTGACGGAGTGCCGCGGCAGGTTCCGGCACGAGCGCGGACCGCGATGTCGCGGCGGGTTCGCTATGCGAACTTGTCGCGCGTATTGAGCGCCGCTGTGGAAGCCGACCCCGACAGCGTGCTGGTCACCCTCGGAGTCGACCGCCGCGAACTCGACAAGCGGTCGACACGGTGGGCACGCATCCTGCTCGCGCGCGGGATCGGGGCGCGCGATCTGGTGATCGTGTCGGTGTCGTCGCCGGTGGACGCGGTGACGGCGATGTGGGCGGTGGCCAAGGCCGGGGCGGCGTTCGGTCCCGGACTCCCGGAACTGCTCGCCCGCGCCCGCCTCGGCATCACCACCGCCCGCGACCTCGCCCACGAGCCCGCGGGCTCGATCTCCTGGCTGCTCATGGACGATCCGCGCCTGCGCGCCGAAGCCGAACGCCACCTCGGCGAGCCGATCGTGCAAGCCGAACGGGTGCGCCCGGTGACCGCCGAGGACCCGGCCTGGCTGTACACCCGCACCGGCGCGAACGGGGTCGAGATCGTCACCGTGAACCACGACGAGGTCGCGCACACGCTGCCCCCGCATGATGCCGTCCCGCCGGAACTCGACCTGTTCACACCGGCGGAACAGCAGGAGCACCCCGCCACCCGGCTGGTGCGACTGCTGTTGTCCTCCTGGCATTTCCGGCCCGCCCCGGCCGAGGTCCCCGACCCGCCGCAGACGCTGGCCGGTCTGTTCGACGCCGTGGTCGCCCGCCATCCCGACGCGATCGCGCTCAGCTCCGACACCGGCCGCTGGACCTATACCGAAATCGACGGGCGCGCGAATCGCCTGGCCCGCAGGCTGATCGCCCACGGCGTCGGCCCCGAGACGATCGCCGCGGTCCTGCTGCCGCGTGGCGTGGACCAGGTGGTTGCCCTGCTGGCGGTGGTCAAAGCGGGCGGGGCGTATCTGCCGATCGATCCCGCCTACCCGGCCGAACGCATCGCCTATCTGCTCGACGACGCACGGCCGGTATGCGCCCTCATCGACGGCACCGCGGAGATGCCGGTCAACCTGCCGACTCTCACCGTCGACGACGACACCGCTTTCCCGAGCGAACCGATCACCGATCAGGAGCGCCGCACCCCGCTACGTCCGGACCATCTCGCGTACGTCATCTACACCTCCGGCTCCACCGGCCGTCCCAAGGGCGTGCAGATCCCGCACCGCAATGTGCTCGCCCTGTTCGACAGCACCCGCGCGCTGTTCGATTTCGACCACACCGACGTGTGGACGATGTTCCACTCCTCCGCCTTCGACTTCTCGGTGTGGGAGATGTGGGGCGCGCTGCTGCACGGCGGCCGCCTGCACCTGGTCGACCTCGACACCGCCCGCTCCCCCGCCCGGTTGCGCGCCCTGCTCGGCGCCGAACAGGTCACCGTGCTCAACCAGACCCCGTCGGCCTTCCACCAGCTGTGCGCCGCCGACAGAGACATCGCAGGTGAACACGGTCACGAGCCGCTGTCCTTGCGCCACATCATCTTCGGCGGCGAGGCCCTGGACCAGCGCAGCCTCACCGATTGGTTCGACCGCCACGGCGAGGACTCCCCCCGCCTGGTGAACATGTACGGCACCACCGAGACCACCGTGCACGCCACCCATCACGCGCTGACCCGGTCCGGTCCGGGCGGTATCGGCACCGGCCTGCCCGGCCTGCGGGTGCTCGTCCTCGACCAGCGTCTACACCCGGTGCCTTTCGGCGTCACCGGTGAGATCTATCTGGCCGGTCTCCAGGTGGCCCGCGGCTACCACCATCGCCCCGACCTCACCGCGACCCGTTTCGTCGCCGACCCGCTGGGCGGGGGCGTCCGCCTCTACCGCACCGGCGACCTCGGCGCCTGGGGCCGCGACGGCACGCTGCGCTACCTCGGTCGCGCCGACGACCAGGTGCAGGTGCGCGGTTTCCGGGTCGAACTCGGCGAGGTCGAGGCCGCCGTGCTGGCCGCGCCCGGCGTACGGAGCGCGGCCGTGCTGGCCCGCGAGGATGTCGGCGGCACCCGGCAGCTGGTCGCCTACGTCACCGGCACCGACGATCACGCCGCCGTCCGCGACGCCGTCGCGAGAATCCTTCCGCACCACATGGTCCCGTCGTCGGTGGTACCCCTCGACACACTGCCGCTGACCGCCCACGGCAAACTCGACCGCGCCGCCCTACCCGCCCCCGTGGTCGCCACCGCCTACCGCGCCCCGCGCGACGAGGTGGAACACGCTGTCGCCGCCGCCTTCGCCGAGGTCCTCGGCCTGCCCCGGATCGGCGTCGACGACGACTTCTTCGCCCTCGGCGGCACCTCGCTGCGGATGTTCGGCCTGCAACGGGCCCTCGCCACCCGCCTCGACGCCGAGGTCCCGGTGACGACTCTGCTCGAAGCGGGCACCGTCGCCGAACTCGCCCGCCGCCTGCGCGAGAACCCGGCGCCGACCCGCACCGAAGGCCCGCTCGCCGACACCGCGCTCGATCCCGAGATCACTCCCGCCGGCCTGCTCGCACACCGCGGACCCGCCACCGACGTCCTGCTCACCGGCGCCACCGGTTTCCTGGGCGCCTACCTGCTGCGTGAACTCCTCGACCGCACCACCGCCCGCGTCTGGTGCCTGGTGCGCGCGGCGAGCGTCGAACACGGCATGGCCCGCATCCACACCACGCTCGAGAACTACCGACTGTGGGAGCCCGGCTTCGCGACCAGGATCATCGCCGTTCCCGGTGATCTCGCCGCTCCCGACCTCGGCCTGTCCGGGCCCGACCGCGCGCGCCTGGCCGAGCAGATCCACGTGATCTATCACAACGGCGCCCGTGTCAACCATCTCGAACCGTATGCCCGGCTGCGACAGGCCAATGTCGAGGGCACCAGGGAAGTCCTGCGCCTGGCCACCACCGCCCACGCCAAACCCGTCCACTTCGTCTCCACCACCGGCTCCGTCGTCGCGGCGGGCGAGACCACTCCCGTCACCGAGGACACCGCCCGCGCGGCAGCCGATCTCATCGACAGCGGCTACGTCATCAGCAAGTGGACCGCCGAGCAGCTGCTGTTCCAGGCCCGCGACCGCGGTCTGCCCGTGCGCGTCTACCGCCCCGGATTGATTTCCGGCGACCTGCAATTCGGCGCCCACAACCCCGACGACAGCTTCTGGAACATGATCCGCGCCGCCGCCCTCCTCGGCGCCGCGCCCGACGTGGTCGATGCCACCGTCTCTCTCACCCCCGTCACCTACGTGGCCCGCGCTCTCGTCGAGATCTCCCTGCGCGCCCCCCGCGCCACCGCCTTCCACCTCGTCAACCGCATCCCGGTGCCCGTAGCCGCGGTGCTCGACGCCCTGCGCCGCAACGGCTTCGACATCACCACCGCCGACCCCGCCGAGATCAGCGCCCGACTGCACCACGAAGCCCACCGCCGCGACGCCGCGGGCGACGACACCCTCGTCCGCGCCGCCCTGCTCAGCACCGGCTACACCGACGGCATCGCCACCCTCGACTTCGACGACACCAACACCCGAACCACCCTGCGCGGCACCGGCATCGCCTGCCCCGCCCTCACCCCCGCCGACCTCGACACCTACATCCGCGCCTTCCGCACCACCGGTTTCCTCCCCGCCCCCGACCCCGCGCCCTCCCGGCCGACCTTGTCGGGTTAGCGAACCGTCGCAGCGCCGGTTCCCTGTGATCGGAACCGGAGAGGGCAGTCGGCGGCGACGACATTCGATCGAATTGCGGACCCACCATTAGGCGATATACCGACGAATATCATCCGATACTCCACCGGGAAATCTTTCCAGAATTAATTTTCCACAGTTGACATTCAATGGTGAATAATTACATTCCGCCCGTCATGATTAGTGATTTCGGCCACAAAATCATGCGAACCGGTTATATTTCAAACATCGACTGATGCGGTTCGACATTCCGCCGGATCGTTGCTCGACATTCCCTGGAGATAGCCATGAGTTACACATCCACTCTTCTTCGCGCCGGCGTTCTCGTTCCGATCGCCGTCGCCACCGTGTTCAGTATGGCCGCACCCGCGAGTGCCGCCACCGTGAACGTGAACTGGAGCTGCCGGGGCACCGTCCTCGGCATCGGCCAGACCTCGAGCATGAGCACAACGGTCACCGGCACCGCGCCGAGTTCGGCGGCGTCGGGTTCCGCGGTGGCCATCACCCTCACCCCGGGCGCCTCGTCGGTTCCCAGTTCCGCTTCCGGCTTCACCGTGAACAACATCAGCAACCTGAAGATGACGTTCCCGACCCCGGCGAACTCGACACTGGTCTCGGCCACCGCCTCCGGCGGAAGCGTGGCAGGCACTGTCTCCACGTCGGGCGGGAATGTCGTCCTGACCGTACCGGGTCCGATCGCCGGCGGCACCAGCTTCACCCCGCCCGCGGTGACCATCAACGTCACCGCGGGCGCCGCCGGAACGCCCATCACCAGCAAGTACGCGGGGACGAGCTACAGCAACCCCGGCATGACCATGACGACCAACGTGTCCTTCGTCGGCAACGTCGCGACCTCGTGCTACCCGAACCCGTCACCGACTCTCACCACCACGACCGTGAGCTGAGCGCACGGACGTCACGACATCGCGACCGGTATCCGTATCGGAAGGGTGTGGTGAACATGCCTGGACCGGGTTGCGCCGGCAACCCGGTCCAGGTCTCACCCGAGCCGAGTGGGGCGACCACCATCCTCGACAGTGGTTGCGCTGTTTCGGTTTTGGTGTGATGACACCAATTCCGCGATGCGCAACATCACATCGGCGGAGGTGTCGTACAGTGCATGTCCTACACCGCGCACGGCCGCTTCGGCGGCCGGACCCTTGCACGCTTTCGTGATGTCGTCAGCCGCGGTACGGGCTGTCGGCCAATCGATCGACAGGAGCCCACATGCCCGCTCCGCTCATCCGGCGGCATTCGTCGAGGCCACCGAACTCCCCGACCCCTCGGACGGAATGGGGCGCTCGACGACCGAGCACACCCTGATCGTCGACTTCTGCTGAGCACATTCAACTTTCACATGATCGAGGGGAAAGCCTGTGTGCCCGAGAACAAGCGAACCCGCCCGGATCTCGGTCGAGCTCGAAAGGGCCCTGGAGTTCTATCACGGAACCGTCGAGGATCTGATTCGCGAATTGATCAGAGTACTGGGCCTGAACGAGACCGATCGGCGTGCGCTGGAGATCATCCTGCTCGAGGACGAGAAGTCCACGACGCCGGGAATGCTGGCCGAACGGCTCGGCCTCACCGCCGCCGGCGTCACGATCATGCTCAACCGGCTGGAGAAGCAGGGCTACATCGTCCGCTCGCTGCACCCGACCGATCGTCGTCGCGTGATCGTGATGGCCACCGAATTGGCCACCCATCGCGTCCGGGAACTCGTCTTCCCCATGATCGTCGAGCGCTACAAGATGTTGCTGAGATGGTACGACTCCGCCGAACGCGAAATAATCGCCGACTTCCTGACCCGCGCCGGTGAACTGCAACGAATGCACCGGCAGCGGCTGCGCGACGTGGCCCCCTACCCGCGCCCCTGAAATTCTGCCCCACTGAGCCGTGTCGAAGCGACAGGAATTCGAGGCGCCCCGGAACTCACTCACCGAACTCCGGTAAGGGTTCTCGGGTTCGCGCTGCCCGCGTACTGCCATTTCCGGTCGAACCGATCGGCATATCCCGAGGAGAAAGCAGTAGCCGGATGCGAACCATCGACAACAGCGAAGGCCGACCGGCAGCGCAGGACAACGACGCCGGGCCCGCGCCTCGGATTCTGTGCTGGTGCGGCCCGCCGGACGGTCGGTTCCGCCGACAGATGTCGCGGGCGGGTGTGGTGGCTGCGTTGGCGACCACGGCGATCGGGATAACGCTCCTGGTGCAGGCGGAGTGGAGCCCGCCGGTGCAGGCGCACGACCGGGAGTCGGTCTCGGGCCGGCTCACCATGCGGACTGTCGACTATCGCTCTGTCCAGAACCAGGCCGTCGTGCCGGACACCACCACGACCTCGGGCGCGCCGAGCGAGGTTCCTGTGCCGGGCTACGCCTCGGGCACCGACCCGGCTACCGATGCCGCAGGCGCCCAACCGGCCCCCGATTCCGGCCACCCCGAGACCGGCACGGACACTGCGACGGAACCGCCGACAGCCATGCCACCGGAGGTCTCGACGGATGCGTCGGTGAGCGCGAGTGTGTCCGTGTCGGCGAGCCTGTCGATCGAGTTCACGTTCGGCGTCCCGGTCCCGAGTACGGACACTTCCACCTCGGTATCCACGGTGACCGTCACCACGACTCCGTCGGTCACTACGACGGCCGACCCGAGCACAGTGACGGTGTCGCCGCAGAGCACCACGACAACAACCACTGCGGCTCCCGCGAGCACCACGACAACGACCACCGCGGCTCCCGCAAGCACCACGACAACGACCACGGCGCATCCTTCGAGCACCACAACAGCAGCAACGACGACCACGACGACGACCGAGCCTCCGAAGCCGACGCGTCCAACGACTCCGACGGTCGCACACCCACCGGTCACATCGACACCGCCGACGACAGCCGAATAGCCCCTGCCTCCAGCCACGGCGGTGGCTGCGGGGCGGAAGCGGGATCGGTCCACCGAAGCGGGTATCCCACCCGGCGCACCTGCGCCGCATCCCATTCCGGTGTCGGCGAGCACGGGTCTATCCATCCGAGCGCGTTCATCCCTGCCCTTCCCCTGGCGTTTGCCGACAAGCACCCGCCGCCGAGGACCGGCAGGGCGGCTGCGCCGGACGCTGGCCCTCGTACCGCTTGTCGGTTGGTGGCGGGTCGTCGTAGGCGGACGGCCAGAAGATCATCACCAGGACAACGGCGACCGGCAGCCCGACCGCGACGACGAGACCGAACTGAGCCCCGCTCACCGGCGAACCCCGCTCAACGGCGACCAACGGCCGAACGACGCTCGCGGCGCGGCGCATTCGACATCGGCGCTCGCCATCAGCCGGTCCAACGTCACAACGTCGATATGGGCCGACGACGACAACAGGACTACCTCGACACCGGCTGCCTCGACTTGCTCGACCAGCCCGAGCGCGGAAGCGGGGTCGCCCCACCGAAGCGGATACCCCAACCGGCGCGCCAACCGGCGCACCTGCGCCGCATCCCATTCCGGTGTCGGCGAGCACGGGTCGATCCATCCGAGCGCGTCCATCCCCTGCCCTTCATCCCCTGTCACTGGTAGGGCACCCGCCGCCGAGTACAGCCGTCCAGCCGAATGGCTCAACGCGATGGCTGGACAGTTGAGCGTGTCTCGGCGGCGGGGCCGAAGCCGAGACTAGGAGGCGCACGGTCGCTGTCCTGTCTCCAAAGGACAGGCCGCGCAGGCAAGATGCATCCCGTACCCTGAGGTGATATGGGGTTGCCTGAACGCGGAGGACCCGGCCAGATGGGCGAGGTCCCGCCGAATGAAGTCGGTCGCCGTATCCGGGAGATCCGGGCATGGCGGGGCCTGAGCCTCGAAACAGTCGCCGGTCTCGCTGGGATCTCCTATGGCTACCTCGGCCGCTTGGAGCGCGGCGAGCAAGCGCTCTCGCAACGACGCACTCTGGAAGCGCTGGCACATGCCCTGCGAGTGGCACCGTCAGAGTTCAACGGACAGCCTTGGGAAACGTCTGCAGGACAATCGGCGGCCGCTCACGCGGGCCTGATCGACATCGAGCACGCGCTCGAGAGATGCGAACTCGGCGAAGACCCCGGCGGAAGCATGCGGGAGTGGCCCGCGATAGACGCCGATATCGCTGTGGCACAGCAGTTGCGGGAAGGGACCGACTACTCGGCGGTGTGTGCTCTGGCACCCAAGCTGTTGATCGAACTCCATGCCGCGTACACGCGGCGACCAGACCTCCGTCGCGAGGTGCTGGTGGGCCTGATCCGGTGCTACTACGTGCTGGCCGAGACGACCAAGCGCCTCGGTGCGCGCGGACTACCGATCATGATCGTGAAGGCCGCGCAAGCGTGCGCTGAGGAACTCGAATCGCCGGCATGGCTCGGGTTCGCAGTGTGGCTTCGCGGCTCGATCTCCGGGTCGATGTCCCGCAGTCGGCAGTACGCGCGCGCGGTGGCTGCGGCCGAGCGCATCGCACCCCATCTCGATGACGACGAGGTCGCGCAGGCCTACGGGATGCTCAACCTGTCAGCGGCTCTGGCTGCAGCCGTGCAGGACGATCGCTCGACCGCCGACACCCACCTCGCCGAAGCCGCGGCGGTGGCCGAGCGCATGGACCATGAAATCGGCAGCTTCGGGCGGCTGTGGTTCGGGCGCACCAATGTGCATGTCTGGCGCGCGTCGATCGGCATCGAACTCGGCGACGGGGTGGCGGCGGTCGAGCACACGGCCGGTATCCCGGTCGACGCCATCCCTTCGGCATCCCGCCGCGCTCATTACTACGCTGAAGCGGCGCGGGTGCTCATGGCCGAACCTGCCTACCGGAGCAGGGGTCTCGATCTGCTCTTGAAAGCGGAAACCATCGCCCCGCTTCAGGTTCGTGGTGACTTCTTCGTTCGTGAGGCGGTGGCAGACCAGTTGCGCACGGCCCGCCGCGATGCCGGTGGTCGTAATCTGCGGGGCTTGGCCTGGCGGCTCGGGATCGCCCCCGAGCACGGTGCGCAGCCCCATTGACCGTTGCAGGTGCCCGATTCGGGTGGTTCTGCGGGTCGGGGTCCTCGCTCCTTCGGCCGGTCGGCCGAAGCAGTACAGGAAGCCACCGCCGACCTCGCGGTAAAGATATCCACGTCGAATGCCGTTTCCACCACGGCTGCACCTAGACGACGTTGCCAATCCGGATGGGCAGCTCGGCTGCGTCGCGACGCTGCGGCGGAGTGTGGGCAAACTGTGGGCACGAGCACTCCGAGCACCGCTGTCGGGGCATGAAAAAGGCCCCTCACCTGGGCTTCAGGTGAGGGGCCTCGAGTGGAGCTGCCGGGAATCGAACCCGGGTCCTCCGCCGCGTCTTCAGGGCTTCTCCGTGTGCAGTTCGCTGTGTCTCTGCTCGGATCTCTCGGTCACGCGAACAAGCCGAGATGACGATCCCAGTCGCTGTTGGTTGTCCCGTCCATCTCCGCGACCGAGGCGGACGGTGAAGCCCTCTAGCTGATGCCGGCACCGGGACCGAGGGCTTATCCCGGGCCGACAGAGACGCTATCGCTTAGGCAGCGAGAGCGTACTCGCGCTGATGAGAATCGGCGCTTAATTGGTTGCAACGACGCTTACGGTGGTCTCTTGCCTGCACCGACACGCTTCCCCTGAATCAACGTACGCAGTCGAAACCGTTCAGCCCCGTACGTGTCCGCTCCTTGCGGACTGCTTACTTTAACACCGCGCACCTAGCGGATCATCCCGATTTTCCGGCCACGGGGGCGGTGTCGAGCGTCACACCGAGTGCCATCGGCGAACAGCTTCGTCCGGCTCGGAATCACAAACCTGTCACGCCGCTTCCCCGGTCCGGCAACCGTTGGGTATCTTCTCGATCGGCCACGGGAGACAACCGAGGATTCCGATGGCAAGAGTAGGAAGTCATAAATGCGTATCTCCGGCGGTCGACGCCATCTGTTCCGTACCGCCGTAGCCGGGACGATCATCGGGTCACTCCTGGTCAGCGGGTGTTCCGACCCTGCCGAGCAGGCGGGCCCCGGGGTGACGAGCGAGCCGTGCCCGCAGGCGATCGACGAGACCAAGGGATGCGTGTATCTGGGGGTGCTCTCCGATCTGGCCGACGGGCCGTTCAGCGCCCTCGGCAAATCCATCGACGACGGCCAGCAAGCGTTCTGGCGGGAGGTCAACGAGTCCGGCGGGATCGGCGGATACGAGATCGACATCACCACCTACGCCAAGAACACCGGCTACGACCCGCAGCGTCATCGCGCCGAGTACGAGCGGATCGAACCGCACGTGCTGGCGCTGGCGATGAGCATGGGTACCTCGCAGACGGTGTCGGTGTTGCCGGATATGGAGGCCGACGGCGTCGTCACCGGTGCGGGCACGCTGTGGTCGGGCTGGCAGTACGACGAGACCGACCGGAACCTGGTGATGGATTACGGCTACTCCTACTGCGAGGAGGCGATGCTGGGGCTGGACTGGTTCAGCGCCGAGCACTACCTGCCCAGCGGGATCGGCATCGTGGCCTTCCGCGGGCACTACGGCGGCGACTACGCCGCGGGAACGTTGCGGTGGGCCGCCGCCAACGGCATCCCGGTCACCACCCGGTTCGACACCGGACCGAACAACGAGGTCGGCAATCAGGACGCGCCGGTCGCGGCGATCATGGCCACGCAGCCGGACGTGGTGGCGCTGGCCACCGGACCGAGCGAGACCGCGGAGATCATCGGCAAGCTGGTCGCGGCCGGTTACCAGGGCCGGTTTCTCGGCTCCACCCCGACCTGGAATCGGGCACTGCTGCAGTCGGCGGTCGCGGAGCCGATCACCACGCTCTACAACTACACCTCGCCCTACGACGGGTGGGACGGGACCAGCCAGGGCGCGGCCAAGGCCCGTGCCGCCTCGCCGCAGGAACCCTCGAATTGGGGCTACAACCTCGGGTGGGCCAGCTCGTATCCGGTGAAGGCACTGCTCACCCGGGCCGCCGAAGAGGGCACACTGAATCGGGCCGCGCTGCGGCGGGCGATGATCGGCCTGACCGCGACCTCGGAGGGCATGGCGCCGGATCGGGTGTACGGGGTGGACCCGGATCCCAAGAACGAGCGTGCGGTGATCAGCGTGCCCGATCCGTCGGCGCCGCTGGGGTCGCGCACGGTCGCCTCCTGGTACCGGGGCGGGACGCTGGAGCGGATCACCTTCGACGGTCCGTGCGCGCGGCTGTGACCGTGCCCGGCGGTGATGCCGGGCCCACGACGACCGGGCCTAGGATTTCATTCCCTTGATACGGCGGCCGAGCTCGCGGGTGACCTCGCGTTCGGCCGTGCGCCTGGCCAGGTCCTGACGCTTGTCGTAGTCCTGCTTACCGCGAGCGAGGGCGAGTTCGACCTTCACCTTGCCGTCGGAGAAGTACATCGACAGCGGCACCAATGTCTGATTGCCTTCCCGCGACTTGCCGACGAGACGTTCGATCTCGCGCTTGTGCAGCAGCAGCTTCCGCACCCGACGCGGCGAGTGATTGGTCCAGGTGCCGTGACTGAACTCGGGGATGTGCAGACCACGCAGCCACACCTCGCCGTTGTCGACCGTCGCGAAGGCGTCGACCAGCGAGGCCTTGCCCTCTCGCAGACTCTTGACCTCGGTGCCGACCAGCGCGATCCCGGCCTCGTAGACATCGAGGATCGTGTAGTTGTGCCGCGCCCGGCGGTTGGTCGCGATGACCTTTCGCCCCTTCTCCTTCATAGCCCCATCTCCTTCACAACGGTCAACTCTAAGTGACGGGGCAACCGGATTATTCCCGCCGCCTGGGCGCGGACGGCGGGCGCGGCGGTCAGCCGCCGGGGCGGACGACCAGGTAGAGCACGAGCAGACCGGTGAAGGCGGCGACCATCAGCACCGTGGTCAGCCTGGGCCTGCCGAGCGGGCGCGCCGGGCGCCTGCGGCCGAGCCACACCGATTCCACCGCGGGGTCGGCCGAGCCGGGGCGCGCGGGTGCCTGAGGATCGGCGGCGGCTTGCGGGCCCGGTCCTGCGGACCCGTCGTCACCGGAGGACTCGTCACCGGGAGGCATACCTGCACGGTAGTGCCACGACGGGCGACGCGCGCACGCAGCGCACCGGGTGTTGCCATTCGGTGATGTCGGTGCGCGAACGGCTTCGCTCAGGCCAGCTTCCGGTGGAATTCCTCGGTGCCCGCGCCGGTGGGCGGATCCACGGTCACCACACGCAGATCCACGCCCGCCGCGCCGAATTCCATGACCATGAAACCGAGTTGGTGGAACGTCTGGAACAGCGCGGGAGTGTCGTCGCTCGTGTCGGGGGGTGTCGCGCCGCCGGTCTTGCCCGCCGCGCCGGACACGAGCTGCCGGGTGCCCTTGGAGGCCGTCGTCGGCTCGAGCACCTGCAGGCAGTGGTCGTGGCCGGAGAGGATGAACTGGCACCGGCCGAGTACGTGATCCTCGAAGAAACGGCGCACGTGCACGCCGTTGACCGGCTCGATGTCGAGGCCCTCGTAGCGGCCCGCGTTGCCGTGGGAGCCGTTGCTCAGGAACGGGTGGTGGGTGCAGACCACCTTCCAGCGCGCGGGTGATTCGGCGATCGCGCGATCGAGCCAGGCGCGTTGCTCGTTCATGTATTGTCCGTCGACCGCCCAGTACGGGGACAGGATCGGCGGGATGTAGGAGGCCAGCGGGTTGAGGTCGAGCACGAAGAACTTGACGTGCGGGTCGGGCTCGGGGACCCGCACGGAGTAGTAGCGGCTCGGCATCCACCAGCGCCGCGAGTGCGCGTGGTAGCCGACCTCGTGGTCGCCGCGCAGCAGCCAGCCGCCGTCCCCGGGGAAGATCGCGGTGTTGTCGTGATTGCCCAGGGTCATCAGCCAGGGGAAGTCGAGGCCGGTGTTGGGGTCTTCGAACTTGGCGCCGAACTGGATGTCGTCGGCGCCGGCGGGACCGGACTCGTAGATGTTGTCGCCGAGGCCGAGGGCCAGATCGAAGGGCTCGCGGGCGTGGAAGGCCCTGGCCGCGTCGGCGACGGCCCACTGGGCACGGGTTCCGGTGCCCGCGTCGCCGGTGACCAGCACCCGAACCGAGCCGCCGCCGGTGGGGAGGGGGAACTTGGCGACGCCGTCGCCCACCGGCACCGCCTGGGCAGGAGTCAGCCCGAGCAGACCCGCGCCCGCCGCCAGCACGCCCGCACCGGCGAGCAATTGCCTGCGTCCGATGCCCGGTACCTCACCCATCCGCCGACCTCCGTTTCACTTCCGGCGCATTCCGCCACATCATCACCCATCGACACACCCGCGGCCAGCCCTCGGCGGAACTCGCGGTGGGCATTCGCCGAGGGCGGACCCACGGCGGTCAGGCCGGGACCAGCACCTCGAGCACCTGCTCGCCGTACTTGGCGAGCTTCGCCTCGCCCACGCCGCCGACACCGCCCAGCTCCGACAGGCTCGACGGCTTGCGCGCGGCGATCTCGCGCAAGGTGGCGTCGTGGAAGACGACATAGGCGGGGACACCCTGTTCTCTGGCCGCCGTGGCCCGCCAGGCGCGCAGCTTCTCGAAGACCTCGACGTCGGCCGCGGGCAGGTCGGCGGCGACGGCGCGGGCCTTGGCGGCGCGCGCCTGCCTGACCGGTCGCTCGGGTTCACGGCGCAGCCGCACCTGACGACCGCCGAAGAGCACTTCCCCACTGCCGGGGGTCAGGGTGAGCACACCGTAGTCGCCGCGCACCGCGAGCAGTCCCTGGGCCAGCAGCTGCCGCACCACCCCGCGCCACTCGGTGTCGCGCAGATCCGCGCCGACACCGAACACCTTGAGCGCGTTGTGCTCGTACTGCAGCACCTTCGGGCTCTGTTTGCCGAGCAGGATGTCGATGACGTGCCCCGCGCCGAAGCTCTGGCCGCGTTCCCGCTCCAGTCGCAGCACCGCCGAGAGCAGCTTCTGGGCCGCGACCGTACCGTCCCAGGATTCCGGCGGGTTCAGGCAGGTGTCGCAGTTGCCGCAGCCGGCGCCGGACTGGCCGAAGTAGGCCAGCAGCTGAGCGCGGCGGCAGTCGACGGTCTCGCACAGCGCGAGCATGGCGTCCAGGTGCAGCTGCAACTGCCTGCGGTGCGCCGCGTCGCCCTCGGAGTTGTCGATGAGTTTGCGCTGCTGGACCACGTCGTTGAGGCCGTAGACCATCCAGGCGGTCGAGGGCAGGCCGTCGCGGCCCGCACGGCCGGTCTCCTGGTAGTAGCCCTCCACCGATTTCGGCAGATCCAGATGGGCGACGAATCGCACGTCGGGCTTGTCGATGCCCATGCCGAAGGCGATGGTGGCGACCACGATCAGGCCGTCCTCACGCAGGAACCGGGACTGGTTGGCGGCCCGGGTGCGGTTGTCCAGGCCCGCGTGATAGGGCACCGCGTCGATGCCGTTCTCGTTGAGGAAGGCCGCGGTCTTCTCCACCGAATTGCGCGACAGGCAGTAGACGATGCCCGCGTCGCCGGTGTGCTCGGTGCGGATGAAGTCGAGCAGCTGCCGTTCGGCGCGGTTCTTCGGCTCGATCCGGTACTGGATGTTGGGCCGGTCGAAGCTGGCCACGAAGCGCCTGGCCGAGCCGAGATCGAGGCGGTGGATGATCTCGTCGCGGGTCTTCTCGGTGGCGGTCGCGGTCAACGCGATGCGCGGCACGTCCGGCCAGCGCTCGTGCAGCACCGACAGCGCCAGATAGTCCGGGCGGAAGTCGTGACCCCACTGGGCGACACAGTGCGCCTCGTCGATGGCGAACAGCGCGATCTCACCACGTTCGAGCAGCCGGGCGGTGGACTCCAGCCGCAGCCGCTCCGGCGCGAGATACAGCAGGTCCAGCTCACCGGCGAGGAATCGCGCCTCCACGCTCGCGCGCTCGTCGGGGAATTGGGTGGAGTTGAGGAATCCGGCCCGCACACCGAGCGCGCTGAGCGCGTCGACCTGATCCTGCATCAGCGCGATCAGCGGCGAGACGACCACCCCGACGCCGCGACGCACCAGCGAAGGCACTTGGTAGCACAACGATTTGCCGCCACCGGTGGGCATCAGCACCAGGGCGTCGCCGCCGGAGACGACGTGCTCGACGATGGCGGCCTGGTCGCCACGGAAATCGTCGTAGCCGAACACGCGGCGCAGAACCTCTTGCGCCGCAGTGATTCCGGTGGGCGACGCGCTGTCGGCCGGTGGCTGATCTTCGGGGTGGTCCACGCGGCTCATCCTACGAGCGCCGCCCGACAGCCGCGCCCCGGGCGAACCCGGATCGCGGCCGGTACGGCGCAGTTGTCCACATGTGCACCGATGATGTCGCCGACCTCATTCGCGCACGTAGTACCGCAGCGTCGCGTACGCGGCGACGGCGGCCACCAGCACGCCGATGGGTCCGATCGTCAGCGCGACCACGGCGATGTCGTCCCCGGTGATGCGCGGGAAGACATTGCTGTCGAACAGCGGGCCCAGAGCCCGGTCGATGACCAGCGGGCGGGCGATGAGCAGGCCGGCGACCGCCAGCAGCGAGCCGACCACGGCGGCCACCACCGCCTCGAGCAGGAAGGGCAGCTGGGTATACCAGCGCGTCGCACCGACCAGGCGCATGATGCCGACTTCCGTGCGCCGGGTGAACGCCGCGATCTGCATCATGTTGGCGATGAGCAGCAGCGCGGCCAGCGCCATCACCACCGCCAGGCCGAAGGCCGCGTTGCGCAGTCCGTCGAACAAGCGCAACAGCCGGTCGACGAACTCGCTGTCGTTGGCCACCGTGCGCACGCCCTCACGGTCGGCGAAGGTCTCGTAGATGTGCTCGTACTGACCGCCGTCGGTCATCTTCACCCGCATCGACGCGGGCAGCGGCGTCTCGGAGATGTACTGCACCATCTCCGGCTGGTCCTCGAAGAGCTTCTTGGCTTCCTCCAGGGCGGCGGCGCGGTTGAGGAACTGCACGCTCTCCACGCCCGAGGTGGTCTTCATATCGGCGAGCAGCGACCGGCACGGCTCGGCCGCGCAGTCCGGGTCGTTCGCCGAGATGTTCTCGTCGAGGTAGAAGCGCACCTCGAGACGACCGGTGAAGTAGGCCTCGGTCTTGTCGGCCATCCGCACCGAGAGCAGGCCGCCACCGAGCATGGCCAGTGAGACGGCGGTGGTCAAGATCATGGCGATGGTCATGGTCAGGTTGCGGCGCAGCCCCGCGCCGACCTCGCCGAACAGAAAGCTCGCGCGCATTACTTCTCTTCCCTCGTCATCGCCCCACCCCGTAGACGCCGGTCGCGTCGTCGCGCACCAGCCTGCCGTGATCGAGTTCGACGACCCGCTTGCGCATCGCGTCGACGATGTGGTTGTCGTGGGTGGCCATCAGCACCGTGGTGCCGGTGCGGTTGATCCGCTCCAGCAGCATCATGATGTCGCCGCTGGTGTCGGGGTCGAGATTGCCGGTCGGCTCGTCGGCGAGCAGCACCAGCGGTCGGTTGACGAACGCGCGGGCGATCGCCACCCGCTGCTGTTCGCCACCGGAGAGTTCACTGGGCAGCCGGTCGGCCTTGCCGCCGAGATTGACCATCTCGAGCACCTCGGGCACGGTGCGTTCGATGAACTGGCGGCGCTTGCCGATCACCTCGAGCGCGAAGGCCACGTTCTCCTGCACCGTCTTCTGCTGCAGCAACCGGAAGTCCTGGAAGACGCAGCCGATGCGCTGACGCAGTTTGGGCACCTTGCGGCCGGGCAGCTTGTCGACCCGGAAGTCGGCGACCCGTATCTCGCCGGAGGTCGGCGCCTCCTCCTTGAGCAGCAGGCGCATGAACGTCGACTTGCCTGAACCGGACGGTCCGATGATGAAGACGAACTCGCCCTTGTCCACATCCACCGTGATGTTGTCCAGCGCGGGTCGCGTCGACGTCTTGTACGACTTGGTGACGTTCCGCATGGTGATCACGGGGAGCCAGTGTAGCCAGCGGGCTCTGCCACACCGCCCGGGCCGGGCTCTGCCACACCGTCCGGGCCGGGCTCTGCTGTACCGCCCGGGCCGGGCATGGTCACACAGCCCGGGCCGGGCAGCGCTAGTTCGCCGGCTCGGCCTGCGCGGGCTCGCTCTGGGTGATCGAGGCGGGCAACAGACCGCTCAACGGCAGGATCGTGGTCCCGGCCTGCTGCTCGGGCTTGACGAACAGATACAGCACGAAGATCCCGATCCACACCAGCGCCAGGACGGCCGTCGACCTGCGCGGCTTGGCGAAGATGAGGTCTCTCTTACGCAGTTTCACTCATACCTTCCCGGCGCAACGCCGAGGCCACTCGCACCCGAAGCTCACGACCGACCTCGAACTGCTTGCCCGGCAACGTGCGCGCGACCATGCGAATGCTCATCTTGTCCATCGCCAGGTCTTCGACGCCCATCACCGTGGGCTGGTCGAGCAGCAGCGGTTCCAGTCGCGGATCGGCGAAGGCCTCGGCGCCCACCTGATGCAGTATCTCGTTGACGCGGGTGAGGTCGGCGCCCGCGGCCACCGGGACGTCGATCGCGGCGCGCGCCCAATCCTTGGACAGATTGGTCACTTTCACGATCTGTCCGTTCGGCACGATGATGACCTCGCCGTCGGAGTTGCGCAACGTGGTGATGCGCAATGTGACGTCTTCGACAGTGCCCTCGGCCATTTCCGCCGATCCGGCCACCGAGATCCGCACCACATCGCCGAAGCCGTACTGGCGCTCGGTGATCAGGAAGAACCCGGCCAGGATGTCCTGCACGATGCGCTGGGCGCCGAAACCGAGTGCGGCGCCGAGCACCGCGGCGGGGGCGACCAGACCGGTCACCTGGAACCCGAGTCGCTGGAGCACTTCCACGCCGACGAGCACATAGGCGATGGTGAGGATCACCCAGGTGAGGACTTGCGCGAGCGCGTGCCGATGCTTGGCCGCCTCGGTGCGCACCAGCGCGTCGCCGCCGCGGAAGCTCGCGTCGATCTGACTGGTGATCCGGTCGCGCACGAAGCTGACGAACCGGCCGAACAGCATCGCGCCGAGGATCAGCAGCACGATCTCGAGACCGCTGGAACGCAACCACGCCGTGGTGCTCTCCCCCAGCGCGAACGATGTCACCGAGCCCATCGCCGAGCCGCTTCACCTTCCGTAACCAACACGCCAGACAGGCTACCTTCGCCCGCGCGCCTCCGATGCGCCCGTCGCGATCCGGCTACCGGTCCCCGGCGCAGAGCCGGAACGGCGCGGACCGATTCCGCCGGGCTCAACTCGCCTGGGTCTCACGCATGCGCCACCGGATGCCCGACTCGATGAAGCCGTCGATGTCGCCGTCGAGCACCGCGCTGGGGTTGTTGACCTCGTAGTTGGTGCGCAGGTCCTTGACCATCTGGTACGGGTGCAGCACGTAGGAACGCATCTGGTTGCCCCAGGACGCGCCCTCGTTGGTCTTGAGCGCGTCCATCTGGGCGCGCTCCTCCTGGCGCTTGCGTTCGAGCAGCTTGGCCTGTAGCACGCGCATGGCCGAGATCTTGTTCTGTAGCTGCGACTTCTCGTTCTGACAGGTCACCACGATGCCGGTGGGGATGTGGGTGAGGCGCACCGCGGAGTCGGTGGTGTTGACCGACTGACCGCCGGGGCCGGAAGAGCGGTAGACGTCGACGCGGATCTCGGTGTCGGGGATCTCGATGTGGTCGGTGGTCTCGACCACCGGCAGCACCTCGACCTCGGCGAAGGAGGTCTGGCGGCGGCCCTGGTTGTCGAACGGGCTGATGCGCACCAGCCGATGCGTGCCCATCTCCACCGAGAGAGTGCCGTAGGCGTAGGGGGTCTTGACGGCGAAGGTGGCGCTCTTGATACCCGCTTCTTCGGCGTAGGAGGTGTCGTAGATCTCCACCGGGTAGCCGTGCCGGTCGGCCCAGCGCACGTACATGCGCATCAGCTTCTCGGCCCAGTCGGCGGCGTCCACCCCGCCCGCGCCGGAGCGGATGTTGACCAGCGCCTCACGCTTGTCGTACTCCCCGGACAGCAGCGTGCGGACTTCCATCGCCTCCACATCGCCGCGCAGGGTGGCGCGCTCGGCGTCGGCGTCGGCGAGCGCGGCGGCCCTGGCCTCGCCCACTTCCCCCTCGGCCAGCTCGTAGAGCACCGGCAGATCCTCGAGCCGCGAACGCAGCCCCTCGACGCGGCGCAGTTCGCCCTGAGCGTGGGACAGCTCGCTGGTCACCTGCTGGGCATGGTCCTGGTCGTTCCACAGGTCCGGATCGGCCGCCTGGTGTTCGAGCTCGTCGATGCGGCGACGCAGTTCCTCGATGTCGAGGACCGACTCGACCGTCTTGAGGGTGGCGTCGAGTTCGGAGATATCGGCGGAGACGTCAGGATGCACGATCTACAAGGTTACCGGTCCCGCTCCGAGCAGGCGAAACCGCTTACCGCTGGGACGACCGCGCCCGACTCATCCGGACACGGCTCGCAGTCCGCCGGGACGACGGCCCGCGAGCCGGTCCAGGGCGTGCGCGCTCGCCTCGTCGGCGGGCAGGTGCACGATCAGACGCTGCGCGTCGTCGGCGGACAGGTCCAGCGTCTCGTAGGCCAGCCGGAGCGGCCCGATCACCGGATGGTTCATCCGGGTGATGCCGGAGGCGGCGGGCAGGCCGGGCACCGTGGCCACCCGCCGGGTGAATTCCACGCCTGCCACCACCGTCAGCTGCTCGACCATCCTGCCGACGACCGGATCGGCGCGGAAGGGGCCTTCCTTCAGAGTCGCCACCCACTGATCGGCGACCTCGGACCAATCCGGGTAGAGCTCGCGCGCCCGAGCGTCGGCGAACACGTACCAGGCGAGCCGACCGCCGTTCTCCTCGTCGAACAGCCCGCTCGGCGCCATCAGCCGCCGGTAGCCGTCGGTGCAGGCCAGCACCTCGCCGGTCCGGTCGAACAGGGCCGCCGCGGCCGGGTCGAGATGATCGAGCACCGACCGCACGGCAGGCCGAACCGTCCGGACCATCGGCGCCGAGCCCGTGCAGGCGAATCCGGGGTCCGCGGCTTTGGTGAGGCGGTAGAGATGGACGCGCTCGCCAGGGGTGAGCCGCAACGCGTCGGCCAGCGCGGCCAGGATCTCCGGCGAGGGTCTGCGGTCGCGGCCCTGTTCGAGTCGGGTGAGGTATTCCACGCTCACCCCGGCCAGCAACGCCAGCTCCGAACGCCGCAGGCCGGGGGCGCGCCTGCGGGCTCCCGCGGGCAGGCCGACGCTCGCCGGTGCGACCGCGTCACGGCGGGAGCGCAGGAACAGGCCCAACTCGTTGTCGCTCACCCGTCGAACGTACAAGCGCGCACGGTGGGAAGGGTGGCCCTCTCACTACCACTCTGATCGCGGTCTACTCGGCGGCCGTCGACGCGCCGCAGGCTCGTCGTGGGCAGATCATCGGCGGACCGCCGA
The DNA here is from genome assembly GCF_015477835.1 of Nocardia higoensis. Classification (NCBI taxonomy): domain Bacteria; kingdom Bacillati; phylum Actinomycetota; class Actinomycetes; order Mycobacteriales; family Nocardiaceae; genus Nocardia; species Nocardia higoensis. The sequence goes on from NZ_JADLQN010000001.1 coordinate 2,402,417, forward strand.
GGTATGAGCCCGCCTGACGAGGAGGAGATCGAGATGAAACTCGCGGTGATCATCGGCAGTGTCCGGGAAGGCCGTTTCGGCCCGAGGGTGGCGGCCTGGTTCGCCGAGCGAGCGCTCGCGGACGGCCGCTTCGATATCGATGTGATCGACCTGGCGGAGGTCGACCTGCCGAACGCCCTGCCCGCCGTTCCGCCCGCGATGGAGCCGGACCCGCCGCGCCCCGCGGGTATGCGCGCGCTGAGCGAACGGCTGGGCGCCGCCGACGCGTTCGTGATCGTCACACCGGACTACAACCGCAGCTACCCCGCGGCGCTGAAGTCGGCGATCGACTGGCACTTCACGCAGTGGAACGCCAAGGCGGTCGGGTTCGTCGGCTACAGCGGCGCGACCGGTGGACTGCCGGCCATCGAGCACCTGCGCGCCGTGTTCACCGAGTTGAACGCCCACCCGGTGCGCGACTACGTGACGTTCCCGCGGTACTACCTGCTGTTCGACGAACAGGGCGAGCTGCGCGAGCCCGACGAGCCCGCGGCCGCCGCGACGGCGATGCTCGACCAATTGCACTGGTGGGCAAGCGCGTTGGTGACCGCTCGCGCAGCCACTGTCGCCTGACCCCGCCGCCCCGCGCTCGAGGACTGCTGCCCCGGTCGGCCGAAGGCGTGGCGCCCCCGTAGGCGCACGCACCCGACATGCTGTCCAGATCGAGGCGTAGGTGTCGGTCGGCCGGGTCGGCGGGGGCGTCCACGCTCGGCGAGCCGACTTCGCCGCGGCACTCGGCGAGATACCGGCGACGGGTCGTGGTTGTGCGAGTCGAGCAGGGGTTGGGTGTGGGCGGCCGATAGGCTGGGCGACCGTGGCTGCTCACTCCTCCGATCTCGAACTCGCGTTGCGGCTCGCCGACGAGGCCGACGCCATCACCACGGCGCGCTTCGGCGCACTCGACCTGAAGGTGGACGCGAAGCCGGATCTGACACCCGTCTCGGATGCGGACCTGGCCGTGGAGACATCGCTGCGGCGCCTGCTCGCCCACGCCCGGCCCGAGGACGCCGTGCTGGGGGAGGAATTCGGCGGCGACGCGGAGTTCACCGGCAGGCAGTGGGTGATCGATCCGATCGACGGCACCAAGAACTTCGTGCGCGGCGTGCCGGTGTGGGCCAGCCTGATCGCGCTGCTCTCCGACGGCGTTCCGGTGGTCGGGGTGGTGAGCGCGCCCGCGCTGGCCAGGCGCTGGTGGGCGGCGAACGGGTCGGGGGCGTGGACGAGTTTCCACCCCGGCGCGCCCAAGCCGATCTCGGTGTCGCGGGTGGGTGAGCTGGCCGCGGCGAGCCTGGCATTCTCCAGCCTGTCCGGCTGGCGTGATCGCGGGCTGCGGGAGAAGTTCATCGACCTCACCGACGAGGTGTGGCGGGTGCGCGGCTATGGCGACTTCTTCGGCTATTGCCTGCTGGCCGAGGGCGCGCTCGACATCGCGACCGAGCCGGAGGTCTCGCTGTGGGATCTGGCCGCGCTGGACATTCTGGTCCGCGAGGCGGGCGGCCGGTTCACTTCGCTGGCCGGAGTGGACGGCCCGCACGGCGGTGACGCTCTCGCCACCAACGGATTACTGCACGACGAGGTGATCGCCCGCCTGCGCCCCGCCTGACACCCGGCCCCCACCGCCACAGGGACGCCGCCGCGCGACGAGCGACGCCGGCGATCCGGGGCGGAAGTGAGCCGGGCCGCGGCGCAGCGCAACGGCAGGCACCGATCCCGGGGCCGAATCGACCAGCCCTCATCACCAGCCCGCCCCGGCGCCCTTCTCCGCGGGAACCGGCCGCTGGCAGGAACCCGCCGGAAAATCAGCCCGCCGAGCCGGTGGGCAGTCCCGATCCGGAGGCGGACCCGGAGCCGCCCGATCCCGATGCCGACCCGGAGTCGCCGGAGCCGGAGGACGAGCCGGACGGCGGGAACTGGGCCTCGCCCGAGCCGAGGTCGGCGCCGACGCCACCTTCGCCCGATCCCAGGTCGAACATCGGTCCTCCCGAACCGAAATCCACCTGCGGGCCGCCCGGGTCGATGTCGACTTCCGCGGGCACCAGCGGCAGGCCGGGCGCCGCCTGAGCGGGCGCCCACACCAGCCCGGCCGCGAGCGCTATGCCCGCCACCGCCGCTATTCGTCTCACTGCTGGTACCACACCAGTTCTCATGGACAAGACCTCCGTTTCAGGGGGACGATGCCGACACCGTAACGGAATCGACCCCTTTCTGAAGTGGCTTTGTTTCAGAAATCCTTCGCGACGATCCACCTACCGCCACCCGGGCGACTCGACGGCGTTCTTACTCTGGAGTAAGGTAGGTATTACTCAGGAGTAGGAAGACCATCCTGACCTCACCCCACCCCAGCAGAAAACAGGTGATGATGAGCACCCGAGACAGCGCGACGAAGCGACGTCCCGCGAACGGACGCAGCGACGACTCCGCCGTCGGCCTGAACCAGCCCAAGCGGGACTGGATGGGCACGGCGATGCGAGTCATGACGACGATCACCGGCTCCGATCTCGTCGAGAAATACAACCTGCGCAAGCCGATCGAGCGCGTCACCTACGAGAGCACCAAGAGCGGCTTCCGCACCCTCGGCGCGGCCACCAGGGCGTTCAAGAAGGTCTCGGGCAACGGCTCGCCCCAGCGACTGCCCGACAACGAGTCCAAGACCAAGGACTTCTTCGACCTCACCCCCACCGACGACCAGCAGATGATCGTCGAGACGGTGAAGGATTTCGCCGCCGAGATCATCCGCCCGGCCGCCGCCGCGGCAGACGCCGAGACCAAGGCGCCCGCCGACCTGGTCGCCCGCGCCGCCGAGCTCGGCATCACCGTCATCAATGTGCCCGAAGAACTCGACGGCGTGGCCACCGAACGCGGCGCGGTCACCAACGCGCTGGTCGCCGAGGCGCTCGCGCACGGCGACATGGGTCTGGCGCTGCCGATCCTGGCACCCAGCGGCGTCGCGGTCGCGCTCTCGCAGTGGGGCACCGACGCCCAGCAGCGCACCTACCTGCCCGCGTTCGCCGGCGAGAACGTGCCGCAGGCTTCGGTGGTCATCGCCGAGCCGCGTCCGCTGTTCGACCCGTTCGCGCTGCAGACCAAGGCCACCCGCTCGCCCAGCGGCTACCGCCTCAACGGCGTGAAGAGCCTGGTCCCCGCCGCCGCCGACGCCGAACTGTTCCTGATCGCCGCCGAACTCGACGGCCGCCCCGCGCTGTTCATCGTCGAGTCCGAGGCCAAGGGCCTGGTGGTGGAGGCCGACCCGAGCATGGGCCTGCGCGCCGCCGGCCTGGGCCGACTGATCCTCGACGACGTCGCGGTCTCCGGCGACGCCGTGCTGGGCGATGCCGATCCGATCGCCCGCGCCGAGGAGTACGCCGACGCGGTGCGGCTGGCCCGCCTCGGCTGGGCCTCCCTCGCCGTGGGCACCGGTCAGGCCGTGCTCGACTACGTGATCCCCTACGTCAACGAGCGTGAGGCGTTCGGCGAGCCGATCTCGCACCGGCAGGCGGTGGCCTTCATGGTCGCCGACATCGCCATCGAACTCGACGGCCTGCGCCTGGTCACCCTGCGCGGCGCCGCCCGCGCCGAACAGGGCCGTTCCTTCGGCCGCGAAGCCGCCTTGGCCCGCAAGCTGGCCACCGACAAGGGCATGAAGATCGGCCTGGACGGCGTGCAGCTGCTGGGCGGGCACGGCTTCACCAAGGAGCACCCAGTCGAGCGCTGGTACCGCGATCTGCGCGCCATCGGCGTCGCCGAGGGCGTCGCCCTCATCTGACCGGCTCGACCAGTTCTTTCAGGAGACCCTCCCCATGATCAATCTCGAACTCCCCAAGAAGCTGCGGGCCGGCGCCAACCAGGCGCATCAGGTGGCCGCGCAGATCTTCCGCCCCATCTCGCGCAAGTACGACCTGGCCGAGCACGAGTACCCCAAGGAACTCGACACCATGGCCGCCATGGTCGAGGGCCTGTCGGACTCCGGCACCCAGAAGATCAGCGGAGCCACCGGCGGCCGCGCCGACACCGCCGAAACGGGCGGAAACAACAACGGCGGCAATATGTCCGCGCTGCTCAACGCCCTGGAGACCTCCTGGGGTGATGTCGGCCTGATGCTGTCGATCCCCTACCAGGGGCTGGGCAACGCGGCGATCGCGGCGGTGTCCACCGACGAGCAGCTGCAGCGCTTCGGCAAGGTGTGGGCCGCGATGGCGATCACCGAGCCGTCCTTCGGCTCCGACTCCGCGGCCGTGAGCACCACCGCCGTGCGCGACGGTGACGAGTGGGTGCTCAACGGCGAGAAGATCTTCGTCACCGCGGGCCAGCGCGCCACCCACATCGTCGTGTGGGCCACGGTCGACAAGAGCAAGGGCCGCGCGGCGATCAAGTCGTTCGTCGTGCCGCGCGACGCCCCCGGCCTGTCGGTCGCTCGCCTCGAGCACAAGCTCGGTATCCGCGCTTCCGACACCGCGGTGCTGTTGCTGCAGGACTGCCGAATCCCGGCCGACAACATCCTCGGCAGCCCGGAAGTCAACGTCGAGAAGGGTTTCGCGGGGGTCATGCAGACCTTCGACAACACCCGCCCGCTGGTGGCCGCGATGGCCATCGGCGTGGCCCGCGCCGCGCTCGAGGAACTGCGCCGCCTGCTCGAGGGCGCGGGCGTCGAGGTCTCCTACGACACCCCGGCGATGAACCAGCACGCCGCGGCCGCCGAATTCCTGCGGATGGAGGCCGATTACGAGGCCGCCTACCTGCTGGCGCTGCGCGCGGCGTGGATGGCCGACAACAAGAAGCCGAACTCGCTGGAGGCCTCGATGTCGAAGGCCAAGGCGGGCCGCACCGGCACCGACGTCACCCTCAAGGCCGTCGAGCTGGCGGGCACCCTGGGCTACTCGGAGAACCTGCTGCTGGAGAAGTGGGGCCGCGACTCGAAGATTCTGGACATCTTCGAAGGCACCCAGCAGATCCAGCAGCTCATCGTCGCCCGCCGGGTGCTGGGCAAGACGAGCGCCGAGCTGAAGTAGCAGGTCCGACAACGGAACCGGTGCAGGTCGATTCTCCGACTCGCACCGGTTTTTCGGTTTCCGACAGGGCGCCTTCCGACAGGCTCGCCTAAGCCTTCGTCTGGGTTGCTCGACGCCGGGGTTGCCGTACGGGCGGTCAGTTCGCGCCGTTGGGCCGACCGTCCGGGCTCCACGGCACGGAGACGACCGGCGCCTCGATGATCATCATGCCCGGCTCGGTCCGCCCCTCCCGCCAGAGAATGTCGAAAAAGGCCAGCGCACCTGCGATCAGCGCGATTGTCACCGCAAGACTCACCAGCAGCTCCGACAACCACTTCGATCGAATCGACGATTTCTTCATCCCGCGCTCCCATCCCTGCGACATCAGGTCAATCGCGCATGGGATGGCCATGTATTACACAGCCGTCGAGACGGTCAACGCGTATGTTCGACTCCCGCGACCCCCTGCCGCCTCGTCGCGGAATTCGGCGATTTCCCGCAATGTGAACCATGTGGTCCATTCGTTGCTACCGGAAAGTAACTTCACAATGTGGCCTCGCCCGCTTTGTCGCCTTTGTGTGTGACCGGCCACACCATCTGCTGCTACGGTAGCCGCACATGCCGTTCGATATCGCTAGGTCAAAGGGCCGACGCGACGGTTCAGTGGAGGTGTAAGTGGTGAACCTGGCGCACACGCTGGAAACCATCAAGGCTGTGCGGTTGCTGAGTTCGCGCGGAATCGCCGATCTCACCAATCCGAAGGAGACGGTGCAGAACCTTCGGGAAGTCCGCCAGATGGGCCCGCAGGCAGCCGCTGTCCGCCATTCCGCCCGGATCGCCCCGGATCGCCCGGCCCTGGTCGACGAGCGCGGTGAGCTGAGCTACCGCGAACTCGACGACCAGTCCACCGCTGTGGCCCGTGGTCTGCAGGCGGCGGGCATCACCGAGGGCACCGTCGTGGCCGTGCTGGCCCGCGACCACCGCGGTCTGCTCATGTCCAAGATCGCGGCGGGCAAGCTGGGCGCGCGCATCGCGCTGATGAACACCGGCTTCGCCAAACCGCAGTTCGCCGAGGTCTGCGCGCGCGAGAAGGTGCAGGCGGTGCTGCACGACAGCGAATTCCTCGACCTGCTCGACGCGCTGCCGCCGGAGCTGCCCCGCTACCTCACCTGGGTCGACGAGGGCACCGAAATCCCCTCGGGCACGAAGACCTTCGACGATCTGATCGCGGAGAACTCCACCGAGGAACTGCCGCCTCCGAGTACCCCCGGCGGCTTCATCATCCTCACCAGCGGCACCACCGGCCTGCCCAAGGGCGCGCCGCGCACCAAGGTCTCGCCGTTCGCCACCGCGCAGTTCCTCGACCGGATGCCGTTCCAGAAGTTCGACACGATGGTGATCGTCTCGCCGATCTTCCACAGCACCGGCCTGGGCACCTGGCTCATCGGCTCGATCCTGGCGAACAAGATCGTCATGCGGCGCCGCTTCGACGCCGAGGCCACGCTGAAGATGGTCGCCGACCACAAGGCCGACATCCTGGTGGCCGTACCCACCATGCTGCATCGGATGGTGGAGCTGCCCGCGGAAGTGCTCGCCAAGTACGACACCTCCTCGCTGAAGGCCATCATCCTCGCCGGCTCGGCGCTCTCCCCCGAGCTGTCGATCCGCGCGGCCGAGGTGTTCGGCCCGGTGGTCCACAATCTCTACGGCTCCACCGAGGTCGCCATCGCCACCATCGCCAAGCCGGACGAACTGGCGATCGCACCGGGTACGGTCGGACGTCCGCCCGTCACCTGCGACGTGCGGCTCTACGACGAGAACGATCAGCGGGTCGAGGGCAAGAACGTCACCGGCCGCATCTTCGTCCGCAGCGGCGCACCCTTCGAGGGCTACACCGACGGCAGGCACAAGCAGATCATCGACGGCTACATGTCCACCGGCGACATGGGCCACTTCCAGGACCAGGGTCTGCTCATGGTCGACGGCCGCGACGACGACATGATCGTCTCCGGCGGCGAGAACGTCTACCCGCAGGAAGTCGAGAACCTGCTGCTCGAGCGTGAGGACGTGTTCGACGCGGCGGTCGTCGGCGTCGACGACGCGGAGTTCGGCAAGCGCCTGCGGGCGTTCATCGTGCCCGAGCCGGGCAAGCCCCAGCCCGACGGCGAGGAGATCAAGGCCTACGTCAAGGGCAACCTGGCCCGCTACAAGGTGCCGCGCGACGTCGTCTTCCTCGACGATCTGCCGCGCAACGCCACCGGCAAGCTGCTGCGTCGCACGCTGGTCGAGTACGACATCAACGCCTGACCGCATTACACCGATCTCGGCTCGCCCGAGTTCTCTGTTCGATTCGAGCGGAGCGGCCCTGAAAGCCGCTCCGCTCGGTCGTTTCCGCCGGAGTGCACCGGCGAGAACCGGTCCTGTCGCAGCGCTCGAGCGCCTGTGGCGCTATCCGCTATCATCAGCCGGTGCAGAGCAGCATCCACCGGTCGGCAGCGTGGCGTCGTGACGCCGTCGCTCGCCTGCGTGGTGGGTCGGCGGGCGCGGTCTCCGGCGCGGTGTCCATCGCCGCGCACGGCTGGGCCGCCGCCACCGCGGCGCCAGGCAGTTCCACTCTGGCGCTGCTCGCCGCCGCATCGGCAGTCGTCGGCGCCTTGGTCGCCGGTATCGGCCCACTGCGCAACACCACCTCCGGTCTGGTAGCCGCGCTGATCGCGGGCCAACTCCTCGGCCACGTCACTCTCGGCTTCGGCTCCGGCCACGCCCAGCACGGCGCCGACCTGATGAGCCGGCAGATGCTGACCGCGCATGTGCTCGCGGCCCTGTTCGCCGCCATGGTCATCCGCGGCGCGGAGGCGGCCTACCGCATCGGCACCACTGTGCTGGCGCGAGCACTCCCGCTGCGTCGCGAACTCCCGGTGTCCTTCGAACCCGCCCTGCTGCGCACCCGGTATCGAGACCGCGTCATTCTGCGTGTGTTCGCTGCCAGGGCGTTGCGCACGCGCGCCCCGCCCGGCCCGGTCTTCGCCTGATTCCACTCCACCCGGTGCGCGCCCTTCGGCCGCGCCCGTTCCTCGCACGCTGTCACGGCGCCGGAACCGCGTAGATCCACTCGGATCCGCGCGCGCCTCGATCCCCCGTCTGCATATTCGGGACGCGGGGACCGCGGCTGATTCGCCGACCAGCGGATGATTCGCCGACCGCGAAGCTCCTCCGCCGACCGGGAAGCCGCGCTGCCGAGCGCCCGCGCACGGCAGTGCGGCAGTGCGGCAGTGCGGCAGTGCGGCAGTGCGGCAGTGCGGCAGTGCGGACGAGTCACACCGTGGCCGAGCGCCTTTCGTGTTCGGCGGGGTCCCGTACGCCCAGCGCGCGACGACACCGGGTGATCCCTCTTCAGAACGAGAAGACTGTGAAAACAACAGAATCTCCGGCGCCCGGCACCGGTCCCATACCGCCGCCGGGCACCAGTCCGATGCCGCCGCCAGGCGCCGATCCCACAGCGCCACAAGGCGCCACACCGCCGTCGGACACCACATCCCCGTTGTCCGACAAGGCGCGTACGCAGCACGCGGACGCGGCGACACCGACCCGAGCGTCGGTCACCTCGTCCGAGGCGCCGGAGCGCACCGCGTCGATGTCCGGCCCGGATTCGACACCGGACCCGACCTCCCCGGCCGAGCCGCACCTGCCCGCGACAGCGGCCGGTACCGGAGCAACCGACTCGAGGCGGGAGAGCCGGGCCGAGCCGAACTCCGGGCGGCGGGGTGTGCAGGCCCTGGCCATGCGACTGCACTTCTACGCCGGAGTCTTCGTGGCCCCGTTCATCCTGGTCGCGGCGGTCACCGGCGCGCTCTACGCGATCTCGCCGACCCTGGAGCAGTTCGTCTCCCGCGACCTGCTGACCGTGGATCAGACCGGTGCGCCACGGCCGTTGGCCGAGCAGATCGACGCCGCCACCGCGCTGCGCCCGGATCTCGCGCTGGTGGCGGTCTCCCCGGCACCCGGCGCGACCGATACCACGCGGGTGATCTTCGCCGATCCCGCACTCGGTGAGTCGGAGCGGCACGCGGTGTTCGTCGATCCGTACACCGCCGAACCGATCGGCGAATCTGTCGTCTACGGCAGTTCCGGCGCGTTGCCCCTGCGCACCTGGATCGACCGCCTGCACCGGGATCTGCACCTGGGCGAGCCCGGTCGGCTCTACAGCGAACTGGCGGCTTCCTGGCTCTGGATCGTGGCCCTGGCCGGTCTCGCGCTGTGGTGGCGGCGGGTCCGTACCCGCCGATCCCGGAGTTCCTCGGCGTGGCTGCTGGCGCCCGACCGCAGCCGAGGGGGCCGACTGCGGAACATGAACTGGCACGGCGCGATCGGCATGTGGATCCTGCCGCTAGCGGCGCTGCTGTCGGTGACCGGCATGACATGGTCGACCTATGCCGGCGCCAATATCGGCGATCTACGCGCCCAGCTCAGCTGGACCACACCGGCGGTGAGCACCTCCCTCGGCGAGGGCGCGCCCGCGGCCGGTCCGAGCGGAGACCACCAGCATCACGGTGGCGGTCACGTCGGTGGCGCCTCGGCCGATTCCGGCTCGCGCGCGCAGGAGATCGACCGCGCCTACGCGGCGGCACGGGCGGCGGGTATCACTCAGGCCGCCGAGATCACCGTGCCCCAGAAGGCCGATCGCGCCTATGCCGTGAAGGAACGGCGGCTGCCCGGGATCTACACCGTCGACTCGGTCGCCGTGGACGGGCGCAACGGAGCGATCACCGATCGACTCGACTACGCCGATTGGCCGTTGATGGCGAAACTCACCAACTGGGGCATCCAGTTCCACATGGGCCTGATGTTCGGGTTGGCGAACCAACTGCTGCTGCTCGCCGCCATGATCGGACTCGTCGTGGTGATCGTGCTCGGTTACCGGATGTGGTGGCAGCGCAGGCCGACCAGGGACGCCGGGCGCTTCGCCTTCGGCCGGGCTCCACGCCGCGGTGCGCTGCGCGGCAGCTCGCTGTGGCTGGTGCTCCCGTTGCTCGCCGCGACCGTGGTCGTCGGCTGGTTCGTGCCGCTGGTCGGCCTGAGCCTGCTCGGGTTCCTGGTGATCGACACCCTCATCGGTCTACGACAGCGTTTCGGCGCCGCGGCGTCCTGACACCCGCAGGTCCTGACAACATCCTGAACATCTCCGGGGTCCTGCCCCGGCAACTCCACCGACGGCAGCCGTTTCCGCACGGCCGTCGCGGCGCGCCCTGTCGCGTCCGACGGCGGCCACGGACCGTGCCGCCCTCCGACGAAGGAATTCGATTTCTCATGCGTTTCGACCGTTTCGCCCTCACCACCGCCGCTGTGCTCACCGCCCTCGGCGTGACCGCGGGAACCGCCATCGCCGCACCCGCGCAGGATCGTCCCGCCGACCAGCAGACGGTGGGCTTCTCCGCACACGCCACCGACACCGCCTCCGTCATCGAGATCACCGGCGGCGCACTGCGCGTCGAGGACGAGAACCTGCAGATCACCGCAGCCGACGGCACTGTCGTCGCGGCCACCCCGCTGCACTTCACCCTCGACGATTTCACCTTCCCCATCGCCGCCGACATCGACGGAGATCGCGCCACCCTCACTCCGCAGCTCGACCCGGCCAAGGCGGTCTACACCCCGGTCGCGCTGCCCTACGAGAACTCCGCGCCGTGGAAGTCCGAGTACGAACGTGAGCAGGCCGCCTGGTCGCGGATGACCAGCACCATCGGCATGGGCGCCAGCATCGGCACCCTGGTCGGCGGGCTGGGCGGCGGTGCGATCGGCTGCGTCCTCGGCGGCATCGCCGGAGCCACCGTGGCGTCGGCGACCATCGTGGGTCTGTTCGGTCCGTTCATCCCGGCCGCCGCTGTCGGCTGTGTGGGCGGCATCCTCGCCGTCGGCGCACTGGGCACGCTGGCCGGGCAGATCCTGGTCACCGCACCCGTCGCCGTCGGCGCCGCGCTGCAGTACTTCACCACCATCAACCAGCCGTTCACCCCGCCCGCCAAGTGACCCGGCCGCCCGATCAGGGGCGGCACGACACACGAACCCCGGCGTCCGCGCGACGCCGGGGTTTGTCGTATGCGCGACCGGGTAGCTCGCCCAGCACTCCGTACGACACGGCAATGAAAGGGCACCGTCATGGCAACATTCGATTCCACCACCAGGACGAATCAGTGGTCACCGGTCCGAATCGCCGCGTTCGTCGTCGGCGCGACGTTCCTGCTGATCGGCATTCTCGGGTTCATCCCCGGCATCACCACGAACTACGACACCTTGGAGTGGGCGGGTCACCACTCCGAGGCGAAGCTGCTCGGCGTGTTCGAAGTCTCGATCCTGCACAACCTCGTGCATCTGGCCTTCGGCGTCGCCGGCGTACTGGCCGCACGCGCGGCGCGCACGGCCACGGGCTTCCTCGTCATCGGTGGCATCATCTATCTGGCCCTGTGGCTGTACGGACTGGTCATCGACCAGGACAGCTCGGCCAATTTCGTTCCGGTGAACACCGCGGACAACTGGCTGCACTTCGCTCTCGGGCTGGGCATGGTCGGGCTGGGCGCGTTGCTGCCGAGGTGGGTGACCGGTCGCCGGCACACCGGATTGATCGCCTGAGGCCGCCAGAGGTCCGTTTGCGCGGTCGGCGCCCGGGTAGCCGACCTGGTGACCCGTAATCGAGGAAAGGGGTTCGCATGAGCACGATGGCCGCCACCGTGGACGTCGAGGTTCCTGTCCGCACCGCCTACAACCAGTGGACGCAGTTCGAGTCCTTCCCGCAGTTCATGGAAGGCGTGGAGACCGTCCGTCAACTCGACGACCGGCACACCCACTGGCGCGTTCACGTCGGGCCGTCCACGCGGGAGTTCGACGCCACCATCACCGAACAGCATCCCGACGAGCGCATCGCGTGGAAGTCCGACTCCGGGCCCAACCACGCGGGCGTGATCACCTTCCACCGTCTCGACGACACCCACACCAGGGTGACCGCGCAGATGGACGTCGACCCGGAAGGCTTCGTGGAGAACGCCGCCGACAAACTCGGCATCCTGAAGCATCGGGTGAACGGTGACATGAAGCGCTTCAAGGAGTTCATCGAGAGCCAGGGATACGAGACCGGCGCGTGGCGCGGCGACATCCCCCGCCCGGGGAGCGACATGCCGCGGCCGGGCGGCGACATCCCCCGTCCGGGGAGCGATATGCCGCGCTCGGGCGGCGACATCCCGCGGCCGGGTGGCAACATGCCGCGACCGGGCGGCGACATCCCGCGCCCGGGCACACCGTAGGTCCGCTGACATGCCGGAGCCGCGGCCGCGCGCCGCGGCTTCGGCGTGTGTCCGTCAGGCGGCCACCGGCGGAGCGGGTGCGCGGCCGCGGAATCCGCACGGCTACGCAATCACCGTCGAGCCGACAGGCTTCCGGTGGCCTGCCGCGACGAGGCGTTCCCCGGCCGCGCGCGCGACGGCCGCCGAGCGGTCGCGGTCGACCAGAGCGACGACGCTGCCGCCGAAACCGCCGCCCACCATCCTGGCTCCGTACGCCCCCGCTGCCAGCACCGCGTCCACCACCTCGTCCGAGGCGGGCGTGGAGACCTCGAAATCGTCGCGGAGCGAGGTATGCGCCGCGACGAGGATCGGCCCGATCTCCCGGGGATCGGCGCCGCCGCGCAAGCACTCGGCGACCGCCAGCACTCTCGCGTTCTCGGTCACCACATGCCTGGCCCGCCGCCGCAGCACCGGGTCGGTGATCCGGCCGAGCTCACCGAGCGCCGTGACGTCGCGCAACGCGGGCACACCCAATTCCTGTGCTGCGGCTTCGCATTCCGCGCGCCGCCGCGCGTACCCTCCACCGGCGTTCTCGTGCGGTTCGCCGGTGTCCACGACGAGCAGAGCCGATCCGGACTCCGCGAGCTCGAAAGGGATCTGCTCACAGCCGTCGTCGCCGCGAGCGCCCACCGCGGTGAAGCGCCGCACATCGAGCAACAACGCATGCCCGGCGGTGCACAACAGCGCCGCCGACTGGTCGAGTATCCCGGTGGGCGCGCCCGCGTACCGGTTCTCCGCGCAGGCGGCGATATCGATGAGTTCACGGACGCCGAGGCCGGGTGCGCACAGATCTCGCATCGCCTGTGCCACAGAACATGTCAGCGCCGCCGAACTCGACAGCCCGGCCCCGATCGGCACCGCGCCGTCGACCTCGATCTCGATACCGGGCACCGCATGCCCGCGCGCACGGAACTCGCCGACCACGCCCAGGATGTAGCGTGCCCAACCAGGAATTCGCTCCCGCGCCTCGGCGATCTCCTCGATCGCGACCGCCAGTGGCTCACCCGGACGCTGCCGGGAAGTGATCCGAGCCGTCGCGTCGGTGCTCAGGCGAGCGGTACACCGCGTCACCAGCGGCAGCGCGACGGGAAGCACGAATCCGTCGTTGTAATCGGTGTGCTCGCCGATGATGTTCACCCTGCCCGGCGCGACCCACGTGTCCACCCGACCCATTCTGCTCCTGGCAACCGAACGGCATCAGCCCCGGTGAACCGTGGGCGGGCATTCGCCGCAATCGATCCCGCCGTGGCCGGGTCCGTGCCATTATCAGATCAGTTGTCCAGGTCCGCTCGACCTGTCCACAGCGCTCGGCCGGGACGGCTGTTCACAGCATCGCTTTCTCTCTCGACAACGTCGTCGGGGCCTCGATATCGACACTCTGGTATCGAGAGATCGATGCCGCCGTGGAGGAGTGCCGATCAGTCTGCCGCACGGATGACCGCGTCGTCAGGGCCGAGGGGGGTTGATGACAATGAACGAAACAGCTCCGGGATCTCGCCCGGGCGTGCTCGAAGCACTGGGAAAGCTCGAAACACTCTGTGGGATAGCACTTCTCGCTGTCTGCTCCACGGTGATCGCCCTCCCCCTGCTGGTCGGCGGGCGCCGGCTGTCCCTGGCGACGATGCTGATCGTGGTGACGGGCACGCTGGTCATGATCGGCCGCGGGTTGCGCAGGTACCGGCCCAGGCAGCCACTGCCGTGGTACCTGCTGGCGGGCTCGGCGGTCCTGTTCGCGGCGAGTTCGACCTCGCAGGACTTCGGCGCGGCCGCCGCGCACGGCGCCGATCTGTGCCTTCTCGCCGCGTATTTCGTCATGGCGCTGGCAGTCGCCGCCTGGCTGCGGACACGCAGGCGGCGCGGCGACTACGACTTGGCGCTGGACTCCGCTCTCATCGGCCTCGCCGCCATGCTCGCCTCCTGGCCCTTCCTGATCTCGCCCGCGATGGGTTCGGCCACCCCGGTGTCCGCTGCGCTCGTGGTCTGTCATCCGCTGCTGGACGCGATGCTGCTGGCCTTCCTCGCACACTCGGTGGCCACGGTGGGGCATTCGGAAGCATCTCTTCGGCTGCTGCATCTGGGGTTGTCCGCCGCGCTCGCCGGCGACCTGATGCGCAATCTGGACCGCGCCGGTCTGGCGCAGGTCGACCTGGCCGGCCAGCGCACACCGACGCTGTTGGCCTATGCGGCGATCGGGATCGCGGCCCTGCACCCGACCATGGCGGCGCTGGGTGGGCCGCGTCGTGTCCACCCGCACCGATCCCGGCAGCGGGCGAGCCTGATCGCGGGTGCGCTGATCGTGGCGGCACTGGTGCCGGTGCTCGGTTCCCACCTGGACACCGTCGACCGCGTCGTGGTGTCGTCGCTGTTCGCTCTCCTGCTGATCGGGGTGCTCGTGCGCAGCGAGCGCGCCATCCAGCGCAGTCTGCGCAGCGAACGTCGCGCCCAGTACCAGGCCGATCACGACATGCTGACCGGTCTGTTGAATCGGTCGGCGCTGTTGCGGGTGTACTCGCGTGAGCACACTTCACCCCGGCCGGGGCCACTCGGTCTGCTCTTCATCGATCTGGACGACTTCAAGCGGGTCAACGACAGCTACGGCCACGCCGTCGGCGACGAATTGATCGCCGACGCCGCTGCCCGCATCCGCCGGGTGGCAGGCCGCGATCCCGTGGTCGCCCGCTACGGCGGCGACGAGTTCGTGGTGCTCACCCCGTTCCCGGCGCAGCAGGCGGCCGCCTTGGCCGAGCGCCTGCTCGAGGCATTCACCACGCCGTTCGCGCTCAGCGCCGGATCAGTGCGGGTGACCGCGAGCATCGGCATCGCGAGTACGCAGAGCCGCAGGCACGGCATGCTCGTCGACGACCTGATCCGCGAAGCGGACGCGGCCATGTACTACGCCAAGGAACGGGCGCTCGGCTACGCGTTCCACCCGAACGCCGTCGTCGCCGACCTCGACACCGATCGTGCGGACGCTCGGCTGCACGCGGCGGACGACATCTGTCCCCGCCTCGCCGGACTGCCCGGCCGGAGCCGTGCCCACCGACCGGCGCGCACCCCGTCCGATCGGGCGACGGCCGAACCGACGCCTACGCCGCGGTCCACCGCGTCGGGAGTGGATGGGTCGGCGATCTCGATGCCCGAGCGCCCCGCGGCCGTCTCCGCCGCGCGCAGGTCGGCCCCGGGTGAGGCGGGCCCGAGTGGCGTCCACTGCCCGGACGCCGGTGCCGGCGCCACGCTCACCGCCTGGCTTCGGCGCACCGGAAAGCAGACCGCCGGGCGCGTGGGCTGAACACGCCGGGGCGCGGGATCAGGAGTCGAGGTCCTCGAGTGCGCGCTTGGCGGCTTCCAGCTCGGCCTGCAGCTGCGCGACCTTCGCCAGCTGCGCTTCCCTGGCAGCGTCGAGGATGCCGGCGACGACCTCGGCGACCTCCGGGTGCAGCAGCTTGGCGGCCTGGGCGACGGCGGCGCTGCTCACCGGCAGACCGCGCACCGACCGCTTCTTGCCGGTGACGACCTCCACGGTCCATTCGCCGTCGGCGGTGCCTGCCAGGGTGACCGACACCTCGGGCGCCTTCGCCTTGCGGGCCGGGGCCTTCGCGGCCTTGGCGGCGGGCCTGCTCGACGCGGCCGGGTCCGGTGCGGGCGCAGCGGTTTTCGCGGGCTGAGTCTTCGCGGCGTCCTGGGCGGGACGCGGCGCGCTCTCCTTGGCCACGGGTGCGCTCGTCGGGCTCGGCGGCTGGGTCACAGGGGTTTCCTTTCTCGGCGCGGGCTCGGCCCGCCCGGGTGCGGCGGCCGCCTTCTCGCGAGGCGGCTTGGTGACGGTCACTTCGACCGGGGAGAACGACAGCACGTCCCTGGAACCGGTGGGACGCACCTGCAAGAAGTCGCCCTCGGCCGGATCACCGAGTGCCACAACCTTTCCCGACCGTCCTTCGGCCACCCCGACGGCGGCGGCGGTGAACCACACCATCGGTGGGCGGCCCGCCGCGATCTCCGCGGCGATGTGCTGTATCTCGCTGTCCGACAACGGCGTGGGCTTGTTTCGCGGTGAGGGCATGGGGACTCCGGACGATCATGGGACGGCTGCGTGCCCCAGATGATGCCGCACGACACCGACAGCGCGCACAGGCGGCGGGTGCGAGCGCCTCTTCCGGTCCCTGGCGCCGCCCCCGCGAACACTGTTAACTTATTGCCCACGTCACATTCGCGCAAGGACGATCCTATTGATGCACGCACTTCAGGTGACCGGACCGGGCACCCTCGAGCTTCGCACGGTGCCGGTCCCCGACATCGGCCCCGCCGAAGTGTTGTTGCGCGTGGGCGCGGCAGGCATCTGTCATTCCGATCTGCGCATCGTCACGCTGACAGAGCCGCGGTGCGCCGAACCGTTCACCCTCGGCCACGAGATCTCGGGCACCGTCGAGGCGGTCGGCGCCGCGGTCGCGACACCGGTGGTCGGCGCCCGGGGAGTGGTGTATCCGTGCTGGTCGTGCGGTGTGTGCCGAGAGTGCCTGCGCGGGAACGAGAATGTCTGTCTCGCCGCCGGTCGCGCCGCCATCCCGCCCTGCCCCGGACTCGACCGGGACGGCGGGATGGCGGAGTACGTGCGCATCCCGGCACGCGCCTTCGTACCGATCGGCGACCTCGATGTGCTGCAGGCCGCGCCGCTGGCCGATGCCGCGCTGACCAGCTATCACGCTGTCGCCGGAGCCAGGGACCAGTTGCTGCCCGGGGCGACGGCCGTGGTCATCGGCGTCGGCGGTCTGGGGCACATGGCG
Source organism: Nocardia higoensis (assembly GCF_015477835.1). NCBI lineage: Bacteria > Bacillati > Actinomycetota > Actinomycetes > Mycobacteriales > Nocardiaceae > Nocardia > Nocardia higoensis. The sequence goes on from NZ_JADLQN010000001.1 coordinate 2,419,553, forward strand.
GTACAGATCCTCGCCGCCACCACGGCGGCGAGGATCGTCGCGGTGGATGTCAGCGAGGACAAGCTGGCCCTGGCGACGGCCAACGGCGCGGACGAGGGCGTGGTGATCGACGACGACACCGCCGCGAGGATCCTGGACAGCACCGGCGGGCGTGGCGCCGAAGCGGTGTTCGACTTCGTCGGCGTCGACCAGACGGTCCGGCTGGCGGTGGAGTCGGTGGCGCCCAACGGCGCCTACCGAATGATCGGACTCGGTGGCGGCGCCCCGGAGATCACCTCGGCGCCCGCGGGCAAGGCGGGCTGGCCGTGGGGCGCGTCCGTGCGCAAGTCCTACGGCGGCACCCGCTCGGACCTGGTCGAATCCATCGCCTTGGCGCAGTCGGGCAAATTGCACGTCGAGGTCGAACCCTACGAACTCACCGACGGCCGCGAAGCCCTGGACCGGCTCGATCGCGGCCTGGTACGCGGGCGGGCGGTGCTGGTGCCGTGACCGCCGTCGGTACACACAGCGAATGCGAAGGGTGGCACGATGCCGAACCCCACTGACCCGGCTCCCTCCGGCCCGGCTTCTGAATCGCCGCACTCCAGCGGGGCGCATTCGACGCCGTATCCGACCATGCCGTGTTCGACCATGCCGCAGCCGTCCATCGAGCCGGAACTCGCGGCGTCGCGTTCGCGCGCGACGGGTCCCGCCGCGACGGCGGACGCCGACCGGCAGGGGTTGCGTGCCGAGTTGGTCGCCCGGCTGACCGGCCCAGGCGAGCCGTTCGAACTCGGGTCCGAGGATGTCCTCGGTGTGCCGCTGCGCGTGTTCCGGCGCAGGCACCGCTCGCTGCGCGCGGTTCTCACCGAGTCGGCGCGGCTGGGCGAACGCGAATACCTGGTCGACGGCGAACGGCGTATCACCTATGTCGACCATCTCGCCGAGGTGGCGGCGCTGGCCGTCGCGCTGCGGGAGCGATACGGCGTCGGCAAGGGCGACCGGGTCGCGATCCTGGCCGCCAACTGCCCCGAATGGGTGGAGGTGTTCTGGGCCTGCCAGTGCCTCGGCGCCGTCGCCGTCGGCTACAACGCCTGGTGGACGCCCAGGGAGATCGCCTACGCCCTCGACCACACCCGCCCTGCCGTGCTGGTTGCCGACGCCGCGCGCGCCGAGCGTCTCGCCGAGGTCGACCACGCGGTTCCGGTGCTGAGCGTCGAGCACGACGTGCCCGCGCTGTCGGCGGACTACGCCGGGGCCGGTCTCCCCGACACCGCTGTGGCGGAGGACGACCCGGCCGTCGTCCTCTACACCAGCGGCACCAGTGGCCGCCCGAAGGGCGCCACCCACTCGCACCGCAATCTGATCGCGGTCATCGACCATCACCGGTTCAACGACGCGCTGGCCGCCGCGTTCGTCGGCCGCGTGCACGACGGCGCCCCCATGGGCAGGCGCTTCCTGCTCACCTCCCCGCTGTTCCACATCGCCAGCCTGCACAACCTGGTGCTGCCCCGGATGGCGACCGGCGACACCGCCGTCCTCTATCGCGGCGCGTTCGACGGCGAGCGGGTGGCGAGCCTGATCGAACGCGAGCGCATCACCAACTGGGGCGCCATGCCGACGATGGTGCACCGACTGCTCGCCGCGCAGGTCGAGCGTCATGATCTGTCCTCGCTGACCTCGCTGTCGCTGAACTCCGCCCCCTCCCCCGCCGCCCTGCACCAGCGGTTGCGCGAGCGGATCCCGGTCGCGCGCACGGCGCTGTCCACCAGTTACGGCATGACCGAATGCGCCACCGCCGCCACCCTCGCCACCCCTGCCGAACTGGCCGAGTTCCCCGACACCGTCGGCAGGCCGATCATCGGAGTGGAACTCGACATCCGCGACGGGAACGGCGAGCCCGCGGGCGAGGGCGTCGAGGGCGAGGTCTGGGTGCGCGGTCCTTACGTCATGCTCGGCTACTGGGAAGACCCGGCCGCCACCGCCGCCGCGATCACCGCCGATCGGTGGCTGCGCACCGGTGACCTCGGTACGGTCGACAACGGCATGCTCCGTCTGTCCGGCAGGCGCTCGGACCTGATCCTGCGCGGCGGGGAGAACATCTACCCGACCGAGGTGGAGCATTGTCTCGACGAGCATCCCGCGGTCGTGGAGTGCGCGGTGGTCGGCCTGCCCGACGACGATCTCGGTCAGCAGGTCGCCGCAGTCGTCGTGGTGCGTGACACCGACTGCACCGAGGACGCAGCCGCCGCGGACTCCCCCGTCGAGGACTCCCCCGTCGAGGCCGAAGAACTGCGCGCGTTCGCCGCCGAGCGACTGGCCTACTACAAGGTGCCCGCTCGGTGGCGGATCACCACCGTCCCCCTGCCGCGCAACGCGACCGGCAAAGTCGTGCGCGCGGGCCTGGCCGAAACATTCACCGCCCTCTGAGGATCGGATCACCATGTACGACACCATCATCGAGAACGCCCGCTGGTTCGACGGCACCGGTGCGCCCTCGGCGATCCGCCACATCGGGCTGCGCGACGGCCGGGTCGCCTCGGTCTCGGCCGCGCCGCTGGACAAAACCGGCTGCCCGCGCATCATCGACGGCACCGGCAAATGGGTCCTGCCCGGCATGCTCGACATCCACACCCACTACGACGTCGAGATCCTCGGCTCCCCCGCACTGACCGAATCGCTGCGGCACGGGATCACCACCGTGCTGATCGGGTCCTGTTCCATCTCCACGGTGCACGTGGGCGCCGAGACCGCGGGCGATCTGTTCGGCCGGGTGGAGGCGATCCCGCGCGGCCATGTCATCGACGCCGTCGACAGATTCAAGTCCTGGACCAGCGCGGCCGAGTACGCGACAGCACTCGAGCAACTGCCGCTGGGCCCGAACGTGGCGGCGTTCATCGGGCATTCCGACATGCGCGCGGCCGCCATGGGCCTGGACCGCGCCACGCGCTCGGACGTACGCCCGAACGCCGCCGAACTGGACACCATGGCGCGGTGGCTGTCCGAAGCGCTCGACGCGGGCTTCGTCGGCATGTCGTCACAGCAGTTGCGCTTCGACAAGCTCGACGGGGAATTCTGCCGCTCGCGCACCCTTCCGTCGACGTTCGCGCCCGCCAGGGAGAAGCGCAGGCTCACCTCGATTCTGCGCAAGCGCGGCCGGGTGCTCCAAGGCGGACCGGACGCCTCGCGGCCGCACACCATCGCCGTGATGGCGGCCACCAGCCTGGGGCTGTGGCGCAGGTCGTTGAAGGTCAGCCTGCTCTCGGCCGCCGATCTCAAGGCGCTGCCGGTGATCCGGATCTTCGCGGTGATGTCGAAGGTGCTCAACGGTCTCGGGGCGAACTTCCGCTGGCAGCATCTGCCGGTGCCGTTCGAGGTCTACGCCGATGGCATCGACTTGGTCATCTTCGAAGAATTCGGTTCCGGCGCGGCCGCCATGCACCTGTCCCACCAGGTCGAGCAGCGCCGCGAGATGCTCGCCGACCCGCGGTACCGGCGGCGCTTCCGCAAGGACTACGACAAGAAGTTCGGCCCGCGGGTCTGGCACCGCGACTTCTTCGACGCCGAGATCGTCGCCTGCCCCGATCCCGCGGTGGTCGGCAAGTCCTTCGGCCAGGTCGGTCTCGATCGCGGCGGGCTGCATCCGGTGGACGCCTTCCTCGACCTCGTCGTCGAGCACGGCGAGAAGCTGCGTTGGCGGACCACCATCTCCGGGCACCGACCCGAGATGCTCGACCGTCTGGCGGCCGACCCCGGCGTGCAGATGGGTTTCTCGGACGCGGGCGCGCACCTGCGCAACATGGCCTTCTACAACTTCGGGCTGCGGTTCCTGCGGCGGATGCGCGACGCCGAGCAGGCGGGCCGCCCGGTGCTGTCGATGGAACGCGCCGTGCACCGGCTGACCGGCGAACTCGCCGAGTGGTACGGCATCGACGCGGGCCGGTTGCGCGAAGGCGACCGCGCCGATCTGGTGCTGCTCGATCCGGCCCACCTCGACGCGGAGCTGGACGCCTACGCCGAGGCGCCGGTCGCGCAGTACGGCGGCCTCGAGCGCATGGTCAACCGCGACGACGCCGCGGTCGAGGCCGTGTTCGTCGGCGGTGAGTACGTCTTCGGCAACGGCGTCGCCGCGGAGACGCTGGGGGTCCGGCGCACCGGGCAGTTCCTGCGCGCGCGGTGACCCGCCGCCGACCTCGGTGTGTTTGACAGGTCCGGACCAGGGAATCCGCCCCGGGATAAACCACCGAGGAAGGGGTGACGTTCCATGTTGCTGCGCCGACTTGCCCGACCGCTGCTGGCGACCGCTTTCGTCTACGACGGGGTCGACACGCTGATGAACCCCGAGCCGCGCGCCAAAGCCGCGGCCGCGCTTCCCGAGAGCGTGGCGAGCAGGCTGCCCGCCGACCCGGACACCGTCATCAAGGTCAACGCCGTAGCGCAGGTCTCCGGCGGTGTGCTGTTGGCGCTCAACAAGGCACCACGGTTGGCTTCGATCGTGCTGGCCGCTTCGGTGCTGCCTTCGACGGTCACCCAGCAGAACTTCTGGGCCGAGCCGGACCCGGACAAGAAGCTCGCCAAACGCACGGCGTTCCTCAAGGACGTGAGTCTGCTCGGTGGCCTGCTCATCGCCGGGGCCGACACCGAAGGCAAGCCGTCGCTCGGCTGGCGCGGGAAGCGGGCCGCCCGCAGCGCCGCCGCCACCGTCTCCGCCGCCCTGCCCTTCGGGGCGAGCGCGAGCGCGGGCACCGGGGAGGCGCTGCAGCACTACGCGCACGACGCCGCCGAGCGGGCGAAGGAACTCGGCACGGTCGCCGCGGCCAAAGGATCCGAGCTCGCCGAGACCGTCCAGACGCACGGCCCCGAATGGGCCGCGGCCGCCAAGGAGCGCGGCGCGGCCCTGGTCGGCGTGGCGAAGGAACGCGCGGTCCCGTTGGCCGAGACCGCCAGGGAACGCACCGCACCGCTGGCGCTCACCGCCAGGGAGCGTGGGGCGGAATTCGCCGAAGTCGCCAGGCATCGTGGCGCCGAACTGGCCGAGGTGGCCAGGCATCGCGGCGCCGAACTGGCCGACGTGGCCAAGGAACGCGGCGCCGAACTCGGCGACCGCGGCAAACATCGCGGCGCGGAACTGGGCAGCCTGGCCAGGCACCGCGGCGCCGGGCTCGCCGAGGTCGCCAAGGAACGCGGCGCCGAACTCGGCGACCTGGCGAAGCATCGCGGCGCGGAACTGAGCGACCGCGCCAGGCACCGCGGCGCCGCGCTCGCCGACGTGGCCAAGGAACGCGGCGCCGAACTCGGCGACCGGACGAAGCGACGGGCCGGTGGCACCAAGCGACGGGGGAGCTTGTTCGGACGCGGCTGAGTCGGGGGCTACTCCTGGGCAGCAGGGCGAGCGCGCAGATGGGCGCGCTCGCCCTGTTTGCCGAACAGGCTCAGAAACTCGACTGGATGCTCGTCGGCGGCGCCGAACCAGTGCGGCACCCTGGTGTCGAATTCGGCGGCCTCACCGGGGGCCAGAATCAGATCGTGCTCACCGAGGACCATCCGCAACCGGCCGTTGAGCACGTAGAGCCATTCGTAGCCTTCGTGGGTCTTCGGTTCCGGTACGCGCCTGTCGCTGCCCGCGGGGATGACCAGCTTGTAGGCCTGGATGCCGCCTGCGCGCCTGGTCAGCGGCAGCATCGTCATCCCGAAACGGGTGACCGGACGCAGGTGGATGCGCGGGTCGCCGGTGGGCGGTGCGCCGACCAGTTCGTCCAGGGTCACGCCGTGGGCCCTGGCCAGCGGCAGCAGCAGTTCGAGGGTGGGCCGGCGGGTGCCCGATTCCAGCCGTGAGAGCGTGCTCACCGAGATCCCGGTGGCCGCCGACAGGTCGTTCAACGTGGTCTCGCGTTGCTTGCGCAGCGCACGCAGCCGCGGCCCCACGGCATCCAACGCGTGATCCAGATCCTCATCCACGGCATCCAGTTTGCCACATCGGCAAATTCAATTGCCGATTCAGTTCTCGATCCGGGACAGTCGACGACCGAGGAGGTGGTCGAGATGACCGGAAATGGACGAGGACCGTCGGCGCGGGAGACGGCCGGATACGACGTGGTGGTGATCGGCGGCGCGGCCGCGGGACTGGCGGGCGCACTGACCCTGGCGCGCGCCCGCCGATCGGTGCTGGTGCTGGACGCGGGCGCGCCGCGCAACCGCTTCGCCGACGGCGTGCACGCCCTGTTCGGGCTGGACGGGATCGCACCCGCGGAGCTTTTCGAGCGGGGGCGCGCGGATGTGCTGCGCTACGGCGGGCAGATCGAGTCCGGCGAGGTGGTGCGCGCCCACCGGACCGAGGCGGGCTTCGAGGTCACGACGGCCGAGGGACGGACCGTGCGCGCCCGCCGTCTGCTCGTGACGACGGGACTGGTCGACGAGTTGCCCGACATCCCCGGCGTGCGGGAGCGGTGGGGCCGCGACGTCGTGCACTGCCCGTACTGCCACGGCTGGGAGGTGCGCGACCAACCGATCGCCGTACTCGCGACCGGCGCGCACTCGATCCATCAGGCCCAGCTGTTCCGCCAGTGGAGCGAGGACATCGTGCTGTTCACCCACACCACTGAGCCTCCGGCGGCCGACAAGGCCGAAGAGTTGGCCGCACGTGGCGTACGGGTCGTGCCGGGTGAGATCGCCGGAGTCGTAGTGGAAGACGACAAGATCACCGGGGTGCGTCTGGTCGGCGGCGAGGTCGTCGCGAGGACGACGGTCGTGGTGGCGCCCCGCATGATGGCCCGGGCGGAGTTTCTGGCCGACCTCGGCCTGTACCCGGTCGAGCATCCCTCCGGCGCGGGAACCCACATCCCCGCCGACCCGATGGGCGGCGCGACCGCAGTCGACGGCGTGTGGGTCGCCGGCAACATCACCGACCCCGCCGCACAGGTGGGCCCTTCAGCGGCGGCGGGCGCGAACGCGGCAGCGCGGATCAACGCCGATCTGGTCGTCGAGGACACCGCGACGGCGGTCGAGGCGGCGCGGCGGGTCCGGCAGCCGATCTGACCGGCGGACCCTGGGCTCACCCGAACGACCCTGACCGACACCGGAGCGACCGCAACCGATCCGGGCCCACGGCGGCGCCGAATGTCGAGTGGACTCCCGCCCTGAACCCAGCCACGGCGGGGCGGGGTCCGGTTGGGTGCGACGGCACCGCCGGAGCGCGGGTTCCGCTCATGACTCTCGCCCGGCGGTGCTCCCCACCAGCCCCCGAGTGCCCGGTCGCTCGGTCCGCACGGGTCACCGACGCCCGGGCTGTCAGATCCGCCGCACCGAGGTCGCGAGATCACCGAGCCGATGCGCGCGTGCGGTTTCGGCGGGCGTGAACGGCTCGTCGGGCCGGACGAACCGCAGCACCGAATCGCCGTGCGCCAGGTCGAGAGTGGTTTCCGGCCGACCGGGCGGGCCGGGGTCCGTGCCAGGGGCGAGGTAGCGCGCGCCGAGCAGCTCGGCCACCGCCAGCGGCAGCTCGGCGGGATCCGCCGCGACTCGCGCGGCGATACCGAGCGCCTTGGTCTGGCCGTCGATCAACGTCAGCGCCGAGGCCCGCCACACCCCCACCGCATGTCCGCCCGCCTGGGTCAACAGTGCCTCCAACGCGCGCCTGCCCAGTTCCTCCGGCGCCGACACCACGAGTTCGTCGAGCACATCCGCTTCCAGCCGATGCACGTGCACCGCCAGGATGTTGACTCGCCGGTGCGCCAGCCGGGCGGTCAACGCCTCCAACTGCCCGGGCCGATCCGCCAGGCGCACCCGGATGCGCCACAGCGCGGGCGCGGCGTCGGCCGCCTCCCGGAACCGCAGTTCGCTCTTGTGCAGCCATCGGCCGAGCAGCCGCATGGCGGAGGGCTCGACCACCCAGATCACCAGGATGGTGGTGGTGACGGTCAGCAGCAGCACGGTCACCAGATACGGCGGATGCCATCGGATCACCGCCGCGTGCAGCAGCAGTTCCACCGGGAACACCGCGGCCAGTTTGGCGAGCGCGAGCCGGGTGCGCGGCGGATGCGGCAGCCGGCCGCACACATCACAGGCGATCGAATGAAGTCGCAGTCGTGCGGAAGTCGGCCTCATGGGGCGAGATTCGCGACCAGTCGTTTCCGCGGCCGTACTCTTCGGTAACACCGCGGTGAAGGACTCCGCACCACCCGCTGAACTGCGCCGATGCGGTCGTGAGAGCCGACACACCTGATGAGTCGCAGTCCGCTGCACCACATCTGCCGCCGGGTACACGAAATCGTGATAAAGGCGTGCGCCGATTCGGCGAGAACAGACCACTCGCGCTGTTACGGTTGCCCGGCCGATCACGGCCAGGGCGCATTCACCACACGCGATGCGCGGCGCAATCCGATTGACCGTTCTTGGAGACCGTTCTTGACCGAAGCATCACCACTGTCCCCGGCAGAGACATCCGCGCAGGCAGACGGCTGCCCCGTGCCCCACGCCTCCCCGATCGACACCGACGGTCCCCGAATTCCGCTGTATTCTCCGGAATTCGCCGTCGATCCCCACCATTTCTATCGCGAAATGCGGCGCAACCACGGCGCTCTCGCTCCGATCGATATCGCGCCCGGAGTGCCGGCCACCCTGGTGGTCGACTACGAGACCGCGGTGCGCGTTCTCAACGATCCCGACCATTTCCCCGCCGATCCCCGGATCTGGCAGCAGGGCATCCCGGAGGACTGCCCGGTGCGGCCGATGATGGCCTGGATGCCGAACGCCTTGCGCAGCAGCGGTGTGGCGCATCAGCGTTACCGGGAGGCCTTTGTCGCCGCCGTCGACGGGATCGACCTGCACACACTGCACGCCACCGTGGAACGAGTCGCGGTGCCGCTGATCAACGAGTTCTGCACCACCGGATCGGCCGATCTGGTCATGCAATACGCCTTCCCGCTCGCCTTCGAAGCGATGGACCAACTTCTCGGCTGCCCGGCCGACATCGGCAGGCGCCTGCCCGCGGGCATGGCGGCGCTGTTCGACACGGTGAACGCCGCCTGGGGCATGCAGACCCTCACCGAGACGCTGCTGGAACTGGTGCACCTGCGCCGCGCCGAACCCGGCGACGACCTCACCACCCGCCTGATCCGGCACCCGGCGAAACTCACCGACGAGGAACTGGTCGCGCAGATCATGGTCCTCTACGGCGCGGGCATCGAACCGATGCAGAATCTGATCACCAACACCCTGCTGCTCATGCTCACCGACGAGCGCTTCGGTGGCAGCATGCTCGGCGGCGCGCTGTCCACCCGCGATGCCCTCGACGAAGTGCTCTTCGACGACCCACCCCTGTCGAACTTCTGCACCAGCTATCCCCGTCAGGCCGTCCTGCTCGACGGCGCCTGGCTGCCCGCGAACCACCCGGTGCTCATCAGTCTCGCCGCGGCCAACACCGACCCGGCCATCCGAGGCGGCGACCGCACCGGCAACCGCTCACACCTCGCCTGGGGCGCGGGACCGCACGCCTGCCCGGCCCGCTCGGTCGCCTACCTGTTGTGCCAGGACGCCATCGACCAACTGCTCGACGCGCTACCCGAACTGCGCCTCGCCCAGCCGGTCGGTGAGCTGACCTGGCGCCCCGGCCCTTTCCATCGCGCCCTGGCCGCGCTGCCGGTCCGGTTCCCGCCTGCTCCCCGGCTGCCCGTCGGCGACCACGGCGGGTCGGCGCCCCCGCCGCGCGCAGGGGCGAGTTGATGCCGGGCGAATGTTTCACTGATCAAGCGTTTCTCGCATAACTGCTACCGTGAGACTTCGCCGATTTCCAGGACGCCCCCGCGCGAGACCGATCCACGGGACGCCCCTGGGCGGCAAGGAGTATTGCCGCAAGCCGAGCAGTTCTGTTCCACCATGGGAGACGTATTCTTGACCAACCCATCGATGTTCACCCCAGCCGCCGCGTCCTCGCAGCCCGCGGGCTGCCCCGTGCAGCACGGATCCCCGATCGACACCGACGGACCCCGCGTCCCGCTGCACACCCCTGATTTCGCCGCCGATCCACACCGCTTCTACCGCGAAATGCGCGATCGGTACGGGTCTCTGGCTCCGATCGAGATCTCTCCCGGTGTCCCGGCCACTCTCGTGGTCGGCTACGAGACCGCGGTGCGCGTCCTCAACGACCCGGAGCACTTCCCCGCCGACCCGCGAGTCTGGCAGCAGGGCATCCCCGAGGACAGCCCCATCCGGCCGATGATGGAGTGGTATCCGAACGCGTTGCGCAACTCCGGTTCCGCGCACATGCGCTACCGGCACGCCTACACCGCGGCCATCGACGGGATCGATCTGCACTCGGTGCACAGTACGGTCGAGCGTATCGCGGTCCCGCTGATCAACGAGTTCTGCACCACCGGGTCGGCGGATCTCGTGACGCAGTACGCCTTCCCGCTCGTCTTCGAGGTACTCAACCGGATGGTCGGGTGCTCGGCCGAACTGGGCACCCGAGTCGCCACCGGCATGGCCGCGCTGTTCGACACGGTGAACGCCGCCTGGGGCATGCAAACGCTCAGCGAGGCGCTGATGGAGCTGATCCACATGCGCCGCGCCGAACCCGGCGACGACGTCACCTCGAGGCTGGCCCATCATCCGGCCGAGCTCACCGACGAGGAGATGCTCGCCAACCTGATCAGTTTCTACGGCGCCGCCATCGAGCCGCAGCAGAACCTGATCACCAACACCCTGCTGCTGATGCTCACCGACGAACGCTTCGGCGGCAACATGCTCGGCGGCGCGCTGTCCACCCGGGACGCGTTGGACGAAGTTCTCTTCAACGACCCCCCGATCTCGAACTTCTGCACCAGCTACCCCCGCCAGCCGGTCCTGCTCGACGACGCCTGGCTACCCGCCCACCAGCCGGTGCTCATCGGCTTGACCGCGGCCAACACCGATCCCGCCATCCGCGGCGGCAATCGCACGGGCAATCGCTCGCATCTGGCCTGGGGTGCCGGACCGCACGCCTGCCCGGCCCGCTCGGTCGCCTATCTGGTGTGCCAGGAGGCCATCGACCAGTTGCTCGACGCCATCCCAGAGCTGCGCCTGGCCATCCCCATCAGCGAATTGACTTGGCGCCCCGGACCTTTCCATCGCGCGATGACGGCTCTTCCGGTTGAATTCCCTTCGTCACCCCGATTGCTCATGAACGAAGGAGATCCCTCCCGTGGCTGATACGACAGTCGAGCCGATCCCGCTGGATCTCACCGGCGCCGACATCCAGGGTGAGTCCGCGCGAATCCGGGCCCGCGGTCCCGTCGCGCTGGTCGCATTGCCCGGCGGGGTGCCCGCGTGGTCGGCGACCGATGCCACCGTGCTCAAAAACCTGCTCGCCGATCCGCGCGTGTCCAAGGACCCGCGGCAGCACTGGACCGCCTTCATCGAGGGCGAGATCACCCAGGATTGGCCGATGTTCTCGTGGGTGGCGGTGAACAACATGTTCACCGCCTACGGCGCCGATCACCGCAGGCTGCGCAATCTCGTCGCCCCCGCGTTCACCCACCGGCGCACCACCGCGCTGCGTCCGCGCATCGAGGCGATCACCGCCGAGCTGCTCGACGCGCTCGAGGCGACCCCGGCCGGCGCCGTCGCCGACCTGCGCGAAAGCTACGCCTACCCGGTGCCCATCCAGGTCATCACCGAATTGCTCGGCCTACCGGATCATCTCGGCCCCGGGCTGCGCAAGTGCGTCGACACCTACTTCGACACCTCGACCGGCCCCGAAGCCGCCATGGCCAACTATGTCGAGATGTACGGCCTGGTGACCGAACTCGTCACCTACCGCACCGAGAATCCGGGCGACGACATCACCAGCGTGCTCATCACCACCCGCGACGAGGAGGGCTCCCAGCTCACCGAGAAGGAACTCGTCGACACCTTGATGCTGACGATCAACGCCGGTCACGAGACCACCGTGAACCTGCTCGATCAGGCGATCGTCGCGCTGCTCACCCACCCCGAGCAGCTCGCCGACGCGGTCGAGGGCCGGGTAAGCTGGGCGGAGGTGATCGAGGAGACGCTGCGCTACCAAGCGCCGGTCGCCCATCTGCCGCTGCGCTACGCGGTGGAAGACATCCAGGTCGGTGACGTGACCATCGGCAAGGGCGAGGCGATCCTGGCCTCCTACGCCGGAGCGGGTCGCGACCCGCGGGTGCACGGCGAGACCGCCGACGAGTTCGACGTGCACCGGGAGAAGAAGGATCACGTCTCCTTCGGCCACGGCGCCCACCACTGCATCGGTGCGCCACTGGCCCGGCTGGAGGCCTCGATCGCGCTGCCCGCGCTCTTCGCGCGGTTCCCGAAGCTGGCGTTCGCCCAGGACCCGGCCACGCTGAAGCCGATCGGCAGCTTCGTCTCCAACGGTCACCAGAGCCTGCCGGTCCATCTGCACGGCGCGCCGCACAGCTGAGCGGCACCGACGAGGCGGCGGTGCCCGGGATACCTTTCCGCCACCGCCGCCGAACGGAGAATTAGAACTCGTTCTACTATGAGAGCATCCGGGACCGGCCCGGATAGCGATCACGGAGGACCGCCATGCCGCTGGAGCCGACCGCTGCGGACCTGCTGGCGGCTGTGCAGGCCTCCCCGCGTGCCGTCGCCGCCCACGACAAGACCGCGTGGGTGGGTTTGTTCGCCGCGCACGCCACCGTCAACGACCCGGTCGGCTCCGCCCCGCACCTCGGCCCGACCGCCATCGGCCGCTTCTACGACACCTTCATCGCGCCGAACGCCATCACCTTCCACGTCGACCGCGACCTGGTCGCCGGCCGCACCGTGGTCCGCGACCTGTCCATCGAGATCACCATGTCCACCGGTGCCACCGTCCTGGTCCCGATGCACCTGCGCTACGACCTCGCCGACACCGACGAGGGCCTGCGGATCACCCGACTGGCCGCGCACTGGGAACTGGCCCCCATGGTCCTGCGCCTGCTGCGCGCTGGACTGCCCGGGCTCGGCGCGGTCACCGTCCTCGGCCCCCGCCTCGTCCGCAATCAGGGCCTGAGCGGCGCACTCGGCATGACCAGGGCCCTCACCGGCGTCGGCCGCGCGGGCAAATCCGTCGTCGCCCGCCTGCTCGCGGCAGCCGCCGACACCGATCTCGCCGGCGTGCGCGAACTGCTCAGCAACCGGGCCGAGATATCCCTGCCCGCGGGCCACCGCATCTCGGTCGAGGAGTTCACCAACCGCGCTCGCAACATCCGCTGGGACAAGATGCTCGCCGCGGGCCGCTGGGTCACCGCCTCGATCGCGATCGGCTCCGCCCACGGCGTCGCCATGGTCGAATTCGCCCCGGGTTCACTGCATATCGTCCGCCTGGAGATCTTCCTCGATCAGTGAATCCGCGTGCGCATACGCGAGTTCGACTGTGGCGAAAGGGTTCCTGGAACCTGTCGCGACCGGCTGGGTGCGGCTGATCCCCCACTTGTCGTCAGCTCCTGTGAAAACCGCTCCGCAGCATCGATTTCCACGAGTCGGACACACTCCTCGCGGAGGTGAGCATACCGCCCCGACAGCGGGTCCGATGAGCTCGGACGAGCTGCCGCCGCGGCTGCCACAACGATTGCCGGGGAGCGACGATTACGCAACCGAAGACCGGGGGGCGGCGGAGTCGAGCCGACCGAGCGTGGCCGACCACTCGGAGACGAAAAAGGCTCAGGCCGGAGAGTTGAACTCTCCGGCCTGAGCCGTAGTAGCGGGGACAGGATTTGAACCTGCGACCTCTGGGTTATGAGCCCAGCGAGCTACCGAGCTGCTCCACCCCGCGTCGGTAACTGCAACATTACACACAGCCGTACACGAATGGCAAATCGCGCCCTCGGCCGACGTACGCGCAGGTCCGAGGCACGGTATCGATCGCGTGGGCGCGGTCGGTCGGAACCGCGCATCGGCACAAAAGGCGAAAATGCCATGTTTCACAATGCGGCGGAACGACCGGGCGCAACGAGCGTGATCGATGTCACTATTACGCAGTGATATCGCCCACATAACGTTTGGATAACTCACGCGACACGCTCTCCGATTTACACCACATAGCCAGGAAAAACGGCAGTATTCGATCTGTTTGTTTCACGAATAACCCCGCGTTATCAAGATGTGATCCTCCGAGATTGATTCGTTACCGTCGCAGTGCGGCCCGGATCAACCGAGACGGGCCAGCCTCGGATCGTCGAACACCGGCAACCCTGCCCCACGACCCGAGGAACCCCGAACCTCCCGGGGGCAGGGACCCGGTGGCGACATGCCGGGCCGGCGGGCGCGGGGAGGGAAACTCACCATGACAAAGAACCGGAAGATCAGCACTCGCGCTCTCGGCCTCGTCGCCGCAACCGGCGCCTTTGCCGCCATCCCGTTCGGACTGTCCACCGCTTCCGCCTCCGCCGCGTCGCACAACTGGGACGGCGTCGCGCAGTGCGAGAGCGGCGGCAACTGGGGAATCAACACCGGGAACGGCTACTACGGTGGCCTGCAGTTCTCGCACAGCACCTGGGTCGCCAACGGTGGCACCGGCTACGCCCACAACGCCAGCAAGCAAGAGCAGATCCGGGTCGCCGAGAACGTTCTGAAGACCCAGGGCGCGGGCGCCTGGCCGGTGTGCGGTCAGTACCTGACCAGCGCGCCGGAGCCGGCACCCGCACCAGCGCCGGAGATCGCCCCGCTGCCCGACCCCCTGCCCGCCGTCCCGGATCAGAGCCGCGCGGTCTTCGAGCAGGTCGAGCGAGCCGCAGGCGAGCTGGCCGCGCAGTACGGCGTGGACGGCCAGTACCGCCAGATGCTCGAGCAGCACGGCGGTCTGATCGCCGGCGTGCTGGGTCGCTGACCCGTAGCCCCTGAGACCTTCCTGTCACAACAGCAAGCGGCGCCGTCGTCAACGGAGACGACGGCGCCGCTTGCTGTCTGCGGGGCCTTACCGGCCGGCGTCCTGGTAGGCCTGCACCGCTACCTCGAGTTCTTCCAGCGCCCTGCCGAAGTCCTCGAAGTTGCCGCTGCGCATGGCGTTGCGGACGGCTTCGATCTTGCGATCGAGCTCGGCGGCCGCCGCCTCCTTACCCGTCGTCCCGGTGGGCGGCGGGGTGGTCTGCGGCTGCGGCTCGCCACCATCGACGGGCGGCTCGACCTCGACCACCGGCGGCGCGGTACCCGGACGCGGCCTGGTCGCCGGATCGCCGCCCGGCGGAGTCGCGAGCGCGCCCGCACCGGGGATCACCTGATTCAGTGCCTCGGCGAGAGTGGAGGCATAGCCCACCTTGACGCTGCCCGCCTGATCGCGGTAACTCACCAGCACGCGCAGCAGCTGCGGGAAGGTCGCCGTGTTCGGGCCGGTGTTGCGCTCGTTGTAGAACGGCTCCACGTAGAGGATGCCGCCGTCGGCGATCGGCAGGGTCAGCAGATTGCCGTATCTGATCTTGTTCGAGTTGGACAGCAGGGTCTTCTCCTGGGAGACCTGTGGCGCTGTCGTCATGGTGTTCTGCGTCTGCTGTGGACCCTGGGTCTGGGTGTCGGTCGGCAATCGCAGGATGGTGAACTTGCCGTAGTTCTCGGGATCGGAGCGCACCGAGATGTAGGCCGACAGGAACTGCCGGTTGTAGCCGACCATCGCGCTGGTCAGGTTGAAGACCGGCTCGTTGGTCTCCTTGTCGCCGAGCAGCACGTAGTACGGCGGCTGGTTGAAGCTGCCGCCCTCGATCGTGGGATCGGCGGGCACCGACCAGAACGCGTTGTTGGTGAAGAACTCGCGCGGGTTGTCCACGTGGTACTTCGTCAGCATCTCGCGCTGGACCTTGAACAGATCCTCCGGATAGCGGAAGTGCGCCCGCAGTTCCGCGCTGATCGCGCTCTCCGGCTGCACCGCGTCCGGGAACACCCCGCGCCATGCCTTCAACACCGGATCGGTCGAGTCGACCTCGTAGAGGGTGACGGTGCCGTCGTAGGCGTCGACGGTCGCCTTGACCGAGTTGCGGATGTAGCTGACCTCCTTGCGGGGCAGCAGACGGCCGGTCTTCTTGTCGATGCTGTCCTCGACCGCACCCTCCAGCGAAGTCTTCTGCGCGTACGGGTAGTTGTCGAGGGTGGTGTAGGCGTCGACGATCCAGACGATGCGCCCGTCGACCACCGCGGGGTAGGCATTGCCGTCGGCGGTCAGCCACGGCGCGACCTTCTGCACGCGGTCACGCGGGCTGCGGTTGTAGATGATCTTGGAGTCCTCGCCGATGGCCTCCGAGAACAGGATGTTGCGCTCGGCGTACTTGGCGGCGAAGGCCAGTCGGTTGAACCAGTTGCCGATCGGCACCCCACCCGCGCCGGTGTAGGTGTACTGGGCGGTGTCGGAGTCGTACTCGCGCGGCGCCTGGCTCTCCGTCGCTCCGACGATGGCGTAGTCGGGGTCGGACTGCGAGATCAGCTCGCCGTAGTAGACGCGCGGCTGATCGACCTCGATGACCTGGCTGTCCTTCGGAGTGAACAGGTCGCTCACCATGAAGATCGGATAGCCGGAGTCCGACGAGCCACCGGTGACGCCCGCGTCCTCGGATTGCGGCTTGTTGACACGGTTCGCGGGCGCGGCCACGAAGCCGTTGCCATGGGTGTAGACGGTGTGCTTGTTGATCCAGTCCGTCTGGTTGCCGGTCAGCGCCGCGGGCGAGAGTTCGCGCGCGGCGACGATGAAGTCCTGGATCTGGCCGTTGATCTCGTAGCGGTCGATGTCGAGCGACTCGGGGAAACCGTAGAAGTTCTTCAGCTGACGCAGCTGGGTGAACGTCGGCGACAGGATGTTCGGGTCGAGCAGGCGAGCGTTACCGATGGTGGCGGCGTCGACCGGGACCTGCAGCGGGTTCTTGGCGCTCTCCCCCTTGTAGTCCTGATACTCGATCCGGTCGGAGGTGATGCCGAAAGCCTGCCTGGTCGCCGCGATATTGCGCTCGATGTACTCCGACTCCTTGTCGGCGGCGTTCGGGCGCACCGAGAACTGCTCGATGACCAGCGGATACACCGCGCCGACCAGAATCGAGGAGAGCACGAGCAGCGCCGCGGCCATCGCGGGCACCCGCAGATCACGCAACACCACGCCCGCGAAGAAGGCCAGCGCGCAGATCACCGCGATAGCGAGCAGGATCAGTTTGGCGGGCAGCACGGCGTTGATGTCGGTGTACGAACCGCCGTAGAAGGTCGGTTCCTTGCGCGAACTCGACAGCAGGTCGTAGCGGTCGAACCAGTAGGCGATCGCCTTGAGCAGCACGAACACACCGGCGATGACGGCCAGCTGGATGCGCGCCGGGCGGGTGAGCAGGCCCTCGCGGCCGGTCAGGCGCAAGCCGCCGAAGATGTAGTGGGTCACCAGGTTCGCGAAGAAGGCGATGACCACGGCGACGAACATCCAGTTCAACACCATCCGGAAGAACGGCAGGTCGAACGCGTAGAAGCCGACGTCGAGACCGAACTGCGGGTCCTTCTCCCCGAAGTCGCCGCCGTTGAGGAACAGCTGCGTGGTCACCCAGTTGGACTGCGCGACCAGACCGGACAGCACGCCGAACAGCAACGGTATGCCGATGCCGAAGGTCTTCAGCCTGCCCGTCACGGTGGCGCGGTAGCGCGCGATCGGGTCGTTGGGGCCGGCGGGCGGCAGGAACATCGGCCGCGTGCGGTAGGCCACCAGCAACGCCAGCCACACCGCCACGCCGACGAACAGCCCGACCGCGAAGAACAGCGCGATGCGGGTGCCAAGCACCGTGACGAACACCTCACGGAAGCCGACCTCACCGAACCACAACCAGTTCGTATAGGTGTCGGTCAGTCGAGGACCGAACAGCAACAGTGCAGCCAGGACGACAGCCGCCACCAGCAGCACACGGCTGCGTCGCGTCAGCGAAGGTAAGCCGGTTGGGGGCCGCATGCCCACGATGCCACTCTCCAGGTGTCCGGCGGCTCCCCGCACCTGTTCGGGGCGGGACGCCGCAGTCCGATGTTGCGGTCCGGTCCACAGAGACCTTTCGCGCCCACTCTACGGAAACGGACATTACAACGCCGGACGGGTCGTGACCGGCGACTCCGGCAACCCTTTTGCACCGGGTCTGCCGCGCGCGTCGCGAGCGGGTGAAAAGATGGCCGGGTGACCGCAGATCTGCACGCCGAACTCGTCCTGTCCCGCGCCGTCCGAGAGGTGGCGGAGTTCGCCGACGGCGAGGGATGGGGCAGACCGCCGCAGATGTTCGCGCTGGTGCCGACCGCCGATCTGGTCGCCGCCGAACCCAGCCTGCTCGACGAGATCGACCAGGGCAACGAGCTCACCCCGATCGCGCAGGAGCCGCTGCCCGAGGACATCACCGGCGGCTCGATCGCTCTCGACGAATTCCTGGCGACCACCACCTGGCCGCCCGCCGTGCGCGGCTGCGTGCTGGTGCAGGAGATCGTGGTACTGCCGCCGGACGCGGAGAGCGCCCTCGACGACGCGCTCGGCCCGCTGCTGGCCGATCACGAGGCCGCCGACGCCGCCGGGCGCGCCGCCGCGCTGGAACATCCGCAGCGCCGCTCGGCCCGGCTGTTCGCCGCGGTGTTGCGCGAGGGCGTGTCGCTGTCGCTGCTGCAACTGCGCCCCGACGACGACGCCGACGATTTCGGCGATCTGGATCTGCGGACCTACCCGAACCTGGCGTCCAATGTCATCGAAGCCTTGCACCACACGCTGACCGACTGAACCGGTCGGGAGCAGCGCTCAGCCGCAACTGGGCGCTTCCTGGCCAGCGTTGATGGCCGACAGCGACTGCACCGCGCCGTCGAGGGTCTCCACCTTCACCAGCCGCAGTCCCTCGGGAACCCGCTGCCGTGCCTCGTTGCAGTTGGCGGCGGGCACCAGGAAAGTCTCCGCGCCCGCTTCCCTGGCCGCGATCATCTTGTACTGGATGCCACCGATCGGACCGACCTTGCCGTCGGTCTCGATGGTGCCGGTGCCCGCGACGAAGTCGCCGCCGCCGAGTTCACCGGGGCTGAGCTTGTCGATCAGGGCGAGACTGAACATCAGGCCCGCGGACGGGCCGCCGATGTCGGCCAGGTTGAAGCTCACTTCGACGGGCGGCCGCGCGCCGGTGCCGATGGTGACACCCAGTGCCGCCTTGGTCGCGTCCTCCGGATTGGTGCCGAGAACGAATTCCGAGGTGCGTTCGACGCCGTCGCGGCGATAGACCACGGTCAGCGGCGTACCCGGCGCGCGCGATGTGGTCTCGTGCACCACGTCGCCGGGCGTCTTCGCCGGGACACCGCCCACGCTGACGATCTCGTCGCCGGGTTCGAGCACGCCGCGCGCGGGACTGCTCTCGCCGATCTCACGCACCAGCACGGCGGTGGGCAGCTTCAGGTAGTTCATCGCCGCGACCTCGGCCGCGCTCTCGGAGTTGCGGAACTCCTGCTGATTGGACTGATCGATCTCATCGCGCGGCACCCCCGGCGGATACACCTCCGCGCGCGGGACGAGGCCGTGCTTGCCGCTGGCCCAGAAACCGAAGGCTTCGTAGAGGTTCAGCCCGTCGCGCACCGAGACGGTGGTCATGTTCAGCTGCCCGGTCGTCTCGTCGAGCTCGGCGCCTTCGACCTCCACCACCGGCACACCGTCGTACTCACCGAGGGTGTCGAAAGTGGGTCCGGGCCCGAGCGCGACGAACGGCACGGTGAAAACGGTGCCGAGGACGCCCAGCAGCAGAACCGGTACGAGGGCGGCCAGCAGGGTGAGGATCCGACGATTCACCCCGCCCACCCTAGAGGTTTCGCTGTCCGCGTAATGGCGCGGCACATGCACCGATGCGGGCGGTGTCCCATGTCGTGGGACCGGGCCACCCGCGTAACGTGGTGGGTATGAGTGACTCCCCGTTCGGATTCTCGAACCGCGACGATGACGACGACGCGCGCAGGCGCGGCGAGGAGCCTTTCGGTCCGGGTGCGAACAATCCGTTCGGGTTCGCCGTCGGCGGACCGGGTGGCGCGGGCTTCGATCCCGCCCAGCTCGGCCAGATGCTCACCTCGCTCGGCCAGATGCTCAGCGGCATGGGCTCCCCCGGCGGGGGACAGTCCGGCCCGGTGAACTACGACGTCGCCAAGCGTCTGGCCCGCCAGCAGCTGGGCAAGGATGTGGGCCCGGTCTCCCAGGGCGCGGTCGAGGCCGTGGCCGACGCGGCGCACCTGGCCGAACTGTGGCTCGACGGCGCCACCACCCTGCCCGCCGGCGCGACCAGGACTGTGGCCTGGACTCCGGTCGACTGGATCGAGAAGACCTTGCCGACCTGGCAGCGGCTGTGCGATCCGGTGGCCCAGCAGGTCTCCGGCATGTGGACCTCGCAGCTGCCGCCGGAGGCGCGCGAACTCGCCGGACCGATGGTCGGCATGCTCGGCCAGATGGGCGGCTTGGCATTCGGCTCGCAGCTCGGTCAGGCGCTCGGCCAGCTCGGCAAGGAAGTGCTGACCTCCACCGACATCGGCCTTCCACTCGGGCCCGCGGGCACCGCCGCGCTGCTGCCCGCCGCGATCGCGGAGTTCAGCGCCGGACTCGAACAACCCGAGAGCGAGATCCTGGTCTTCCTCGCCGCCCGCGAGGCCGCCCATCAGCGTTTGTTCGCGCACGTGCCGTGGCTGCGCCAGCAGGTGCTCGGCGCGGTCGAGGACTACGCCCGCGGCATCACCATGGACTTCTCGGCGCTCGAGGAGGCCGCGCAGAGCATCGACCCGATGTCGCTGACCGACCCGTCGAAACTCGAAGAACTGCTGTCGCAGGGCACATTCGAGCCGCAGACCACCCCCGAGCAGAAGGCCGCGCTGGAGCGGCTGGAAACGCTGCTCGCCCTCATCGAGGGCTGGGTGCAGGTCGTGGTCGGCGAGGCGCTCGGCGACCGACTGCCCGGTGCGGGCGCGCTGGCCGAGACGCTGCGCCGCCGCCGTGCGACCGGCGGCCCGGCGGAACAGACCTTCGCCACCCTGGTCGGCCTGGAACTGCGTCCGCGCAAGCTGCGCGAAGCCGCCGAACTGTGGCGCAGGCTCACCACCGACGCGGGCATGGAGAAGCGTGACGGCGTCTGGGCGCACCCCGACCTGCTGCCCGATTCCGACGACCTCGATTCCCCCGCCGGCTTCATCGACTCGGTGATCGGCGGCGGCGCGGACGCTTTCGACGACCCACTGGCCCAACTGGCCGAGACCGAGGCGCGCGAGCGGGCCGAACGGGAAGCCGAGTCCGACGCCGCCGAGGGAGATGTCCCCGGGAAGTCGCGGGAGCGCGGCGAGGGCACCGCCGAATCCTGAGCCACCGAGCCGTCCCCGGCGAACCGCAGGGGAAAGCGAACCGAGCCCGGCGGCGCCTCCGGGCCGCCGGGCTCGGCGCGGACGCCGCCGCAGGACACGCGCGAGTCCGTCGAATTGTCCTGTGCACAACCCGAAAAGCTGTGGATAACCAGGCTTTTCGCGCCACCTGCCCCGGCTCGGCCCGCGCATACTGTCGGACATGACGACATCGACCGCACGCCCGCTCGGCCCGCTGCTCAATCCACGGGTGACCGTGCTGGTGCGGCCCTCCGGGGTGGTTCAGCTGGGCTGGGATCCCGAGCGCGCCGTGCTGCTCGATCCGCCCGGTCTGGACACCGCCGCTGTCCTCGCATTCCTGCGGCTGCTCGACGGCATGCACAGCCGCTCGGAGATCTGCGCCGAGGCCGCGGCTCGCGGCTCGACCGTCGAACGGGCCGGTGAGCTGCTCGACGAGATCGAGGCGGCCGGGCTGCTGCAGCCGCCGCGCGACCCCCGCTACGAGATCACCGCCGTCCGCGTGCACGGGCTCGGACCGCTCTCCGACGCGATCACCGCAGGTCTGCGTGGTCTCGGTATCCGTCCGGCCCGCTCGCGTTCCTACCGTCCGAACGCGCCCGAACACCGCGCGCGGGTCGATCTGGTGGTGCTCACCGACACCGTGGTCGTCGACCCCCGCCTGGTCGCCGACCTGGTCGTGAACCGGATCCCGCATCTGCAGGTGCGGGTCCGCGACGGCAAGGGCGTGATCGGCCCCTTCGTGCTGCCCGGCGAGACGAGCTGCCTGCGCTGCGCCGATCTCATCAAAGCCGACTACGACGCCGACTGGCCCCACCTGGCCGCCCAATTGCTCGACCGCGTCGGCCACGCCTCACCCGCCGCGATCGCCGCCACGGCCGCCCTGGCGCTCACCGAACTCGAAGCGATCATGGAGTGTTCGACCCATCGCTGCCCGGCGACTCTGAACACCACGCTCGAACTGGATCTGGATTCCCACCAGCTGCGACACCGCTACTGGGAGCCTCATCCGCGCTGCGGGTGCCGCCGCCTCGGCGCCGCGTACGCGACCTGAACCACTCTGCTCCGCGCCGGGCTGACATGACTCTTCTCCATCGCACGGTCATCCGATGAGTCTCGCCCCTGGGCATCGACACCGACCTTCGCCGAGGCCGCCGGATGCTCGTCGCGTCGGCACTGCGCGACCGTCCACGGAGACCCCGCGAGTTGCCGACCGATTCACGACGGCCGTGTGATCTGCGTCTCGGCTGCCGCCTCCACCGGAACCGGACGCGTGGCGCCGATCGGGCAAGGTGACCCACGGGACACTTCATTCGACCGGGTAATAGTCCGATACTCATGGCACGCTCACAGGTCCGTCGGCCATGATGGGGGTGTGTCAGACATCGTGCGCCGTGGCTCGTCCCGCAACGCCAAGTTAGCCAAGATTCCGCTCGGCATCGCCGGGCGTGCCGCCGTGGGGTTCGGCAGGAAGCTGGCCGGTGGCGACAAGTCCGAGATCAATGCTCAGCTCAACCAGAAGGCCGCCGAACAGTTGTTCACGGTGCTGGGGGAGCTCAAGGGCGGCGCGATGAAGTTCGGGCAGGCGCTGAGCGTGCTGGAGGCGGCGGTGCCCGAGGAGTTCGGCGAGCACTACCGTGAGGCGCTCACCAAGCTGCAGGCAGCCGCACCGCCGATGCCCGCGGCCACGGTGCACCGAGTGCTCGATCAGCAACTGGGCACCCAGTGGCGGCAGCGGTTCCAGTCCTTCGACGACACCCCGGCCGCCTCGGCCAGCATCGGGCAGGTGCACAAGGCGGTGTGGTCGGACGGCCGCACGGTCGCGGTCAAGGTGCAGTACCCGGGCGCGGACGAGGCGCTGCGAGCCGACTTGAAGACGCTGTCCCGGATGTCGGGGCTGTTCGCCTCGGTGATCCCGGGCGCAGACGTCAAGCCGATGCTGGCCGAGATCACCGAGCGCACCGAGGAAGAGCTCGACTACCGCAACGAGGCCGCCAATCAGCGCGCCTTCGCCAAGGCCTACGACGGCCATCCCGAGGTTGTGATCCCGAAGGTGGTGGCCAGCGCGCCGAAGGTGATCGTCAGCGAATGGCTCGACGGCACACCGGTTTCCGCGATCATCAAGGCGGGGGCGGACGATCCGGAAGGCACCAGGGCACTGCGCAATCGGGTGGCGCTGCTGATGGGCCGGTTCCACTTCTCCTCGCCGGAGGTCGTCGGCCTGCTGCACGCCGACCCGCATCCCGGCAATTTCATGATGCTTCCCGACGGCAAGCTGGCCGTCATCGACTTCGGCGCGTGCGCGCCGCTGCCCGACGGGTTCCCCGAGGTGCTCGGCCGGATGCTGGCATTGGCCGTCGACGAGCAGTACGACCAGCTGACCGAGCTGATGTACGAGAACGGGTGGGTGTTGCCCGGCCGCAGGGTCACCCATCAGGAGATCGCCGATTATCTGCGGCCGTTCTCCGACCCGATCCGCACCGATTCCTTCCACTTCACCCGCCGCTGGATGCAGCGGGTGGCGGGCAGAGCGACCGATCTGTCCAGCGCGGAGATGAAGACCGCGCGGGCACTGCAACTCCCCGCACAGTACGTGATGATCTTCCGGGTGCTCGGCGGCTCGGTGGGCATTCTGGCCCAGCTCGACGCCGAGGTGCCGTTCATGGGCTTGGCCTACACCTGGCTGCCCGGCCTGCGTGAGAATCGCTCGGCCAGCTGATACCCGTCGCGCTCCGAAAAGCGCTGTGCGGCAACGCAAACCGGCCGCCCATCCGAATCCTCGGATGGGCGGCTGGTCCGCTTTCGCGTAGCTGGACCCGGTCGGCCGGGGACGGGACCGGGCCGCAGTGCACGGAGGGAGGGCGCCCACGGGCCCGGCTCACGCCGGGACCGCCACCTTGCGCGGACGGCCGCGTGGACGCTTGCGCGCGATAACGACTCCTTGGTCGAAGATCTCACCGCCCCACACGCCCCACGGCTCACGCCGATCGATGGCGGCGCTCAGGCAGCCCTTGCGGATCGGGCAGGCCGCGCACAGCGCCTTGGCCTGCTCCAACTGGACGGGGTTCTCGGCGAACCAGAGGTCGGGGTCCTCGACCCGGCACGGCAGCACGGTCGCGACGTCGCGGGCGGGGGCGTACCCCGTCTCGGTCCGGCATGTCACGTCAGCAGGGACGGAGGTCAGTCGCTCTGCGGTGAACACGTCGTTCTCCTTCAGCTTGTTTGCGGCAGTCGTATTCGTCGGTGCGAAACCGGAGGCCGCCGGCTGAAGGGCCGGAACAGAAAAATGGCCACGGTTTCGCGTCGTGCGATCCGTGGCCTGGAGGACGGGGCGAGGGCCCCTACCTGGGTCGACTTCGGTGTCGACTCCTGGTCACGATCGCTGGGTGGGCATTGCGCAGGCGTGCGTGCGGCAGGATGCGCTGCGGCTCGGCTTCGGCGCCGTAGGCGACGATGCCGAAGGCAGCAGCCGCGTCGGCTGCTGCGAAGGCGTCGGTAGCGGCGCCGTCGGTTGCGGGAACAACGACGGGCCGATGCCAGCCTGCGCGGGGCTTGTCCTGACGGAGAGCGCCGACGATCGCGCTCTCCGGGGACATACCGGTCCCCAGCGGCGTGAGACGCGGGGAGGCCGACACGAAGCCGAGGACAGCTGTGCCACCGGTGGTGAAATCGGTGCTGCCGTTCATTGGTCGTGCCTCCCTTCCATGCGTGAGTCGAACAGTGTGCGTGATACCGGCGCGCCGGGATGCCCTCCCGGTGCGTAGAACAACCATAGGCAATGTGATCGGAACCGACAACCTATTTTCTACCTGCGGTTTCGGCGCGCGGACCCGGTTCGTGCGACGGACGCACCCGGTGCGGCCGCGGGTTGTGACGCGGCGGATTCCGGCCGAGGCGCGGCATCGACCCGTGCGGCCTTCATCCGTGAGGACACGATCGCCAGCACGTCCGCCCCGAAGTCGACGATCTTCTTCGCGCCGATGCCGGCGATGGCGCCGAGCGCGCGATCGTCGGCGGGCAGTTGCTCGGCGATCGCGGTGAGTGTGGTGTCGGTGAACACGACGAACTCACGCACCCCGAGCTCGGCGGCCTTCTCCTCGCGCCACTGCCGGAGCGCGGCGAACAGTTCGGCGTCGATCTCGACCGGGCAACGGCGGCAGCGGCCGAGCATGGTGGCATAGGTGCCGATCAGAGGTTTGGCGCAGACCCGGCAGCGCGGGCGGTTCGCCTCACGTTCGCGGGCGGGCGGCGCGGCGATCCGAGAGGCGGGCGAATCGTCGGGCACGAGGCCGTTGAGGAAGCGCGACCGCCTCCGGGTGCGCCTGCCGCCCGCGGCGCGTGACAGCGACCAGGACAGCCGCAGATGTTCGCGGGCGCGGGTGACGCCGACGTAGAGCAGCCGGCGTTCCTCCTCCAGCGCCGCCTGATCGGCGACCGAGCCGTCGTCGGCCAGCACGTGCGCGATGGGCAGGGTGCCGTCGGTGAGGCCCACGAGGAAGACCGCGTCCCACTCCAGGCCCTTGGCGGCGTGCAGGGAGGCCAGGGTCACGCCCTGCACGGTCGGTGGATGCCTGGCCTCGGCACGGGCGGCCAGTTCGCGCAGCAGGCCGAACAGGTCGAGATCGGCGTCGTGGGCGAGCAATTCCTCGGTCAGGGTGACCAGGGCGACCAGCGAGGACCAGCGCTCGCGGGCCTGCGCGCCCGCCGGTTCGGTCGCGGTGAGCCCGACCGGGGCGAGCGCGGCGCGCACCAGGCGCACCAGGGCCGGACCGCGACCGGACTCCTCGGGCAGATCCTCGCGGCTCGCCGTCTGGCGCAACACCGAGACGGCCTGCCTGACCTCGGCGCGCTGGAAGAACCCCTCTCCGCCGCGCACCTGATAGGGGATGCCGCGCGCGGTCAGGGCCTGCTCGTAGGCCTCGGACTGCGCGTTGACGCGGTAGAGCACGGCGATCTCGGCGGCGGGTGTACCCGCGGAGATCAGCCGTTCGATCGCCGCGGCCACCGACGCGGCCTCGGCGGGCGCGTCGTCGTATTCGGCGAAGGCCGGTTCCGGGCCGTCCGCGCGTTGGCCGACGAGTTGCAGGCGGGTGCCCGCGATGCGTCCACGCGCCGCGCCGATGACCCGATTGGCCAGCGAGACGATCTGCGGGGTGGAGCGGTAGTCGCGCTCCAGGCGCACCACCGTGGCCTCGGGGAAGCGCCGGGAGAAATCGAGCAGGTAGGACGGGGTGGCGCCGGTGAAGGAGTAGATGGTCTGGTTGGCATCGCCGACGACGGTCAGATCGTCGCGTTCGCCGAGCCAGGCGTCGAGCACCCGCTGTTGCAGCGGGGTGACGTCCTGGTACTCGTCGACCACGAAGCTGCGATAGCGGCCGCGGAACTCGTCGGCCACGGCAGGGAAGTCCTCGAGCGCGGCGGCGGTGTGCAGCAGCAGGTCGTCGAAGTCGAGCAGCAGGCCCTCGGGCGTGGTCTTGAGCGATTCGTAGGCCGTGTAGACCTCGGCGATGCGCGCCGCGTCGTGCGGCAGGTCGCGTCCGTGCGCCGCCGCCGCTGCCGAGTAGTCCTCGGGCGCGACGAGCTGGGATTTCGCCCATTCGATCTCGGTGAGCAGGTCCCGCACGCTCTCGGTGGCGGTGGACAGACCCGACCGATGCGCGGCCTGGGCCACCACCGGGAACTTCGCCTCGAGCAGCCGCCACGGAACCTCGCCGACCACCTGCGGCCAGAAGTACTTCAACTGTCGCAGGGCGGCGGCGTGGAACGTGCGCGCCTGCACCTGGTTCGCCTCGCCGCCCAGGCCGAGGGCGCGCAGTCTGCCCCGCATCTCGCCGGCGGCGCGAGCGGTGAAGGTGACGGCGAGGACCTGATCGGCTTTGACGTGCCCGGCGGCCACCAGATGCGCGATGCGGTAGGTGATGGTCCTGGTCTTGCCCGTGCCCGCGCCCGCGAGCACGCAGACCGGGCCGCGTGGCGCCCGGACGGCGGCGGCCTGCTCGGCGTCGAGGAGGTCCAGGTCGAGTGCGGGCACGGGGTCCATCATGGCAGCCGCGCCCGACACCGCCCCCAGGCCGTGACCTGGACGGTGGTCGAGACGCCCGCTGTGATCACTCCGCGATGTGGAACACGACCGGACCGCGGTGCGTTGCATCAGTCGTGACCGAAGTGAATCCTGCCCTGACGATGTACTCCACCACCTGGTGCGGCTACTGCCGCAGGCTGAAGAAGCAACTCGAGGAGAACGGCATCAGCTATGTGGAGATCGACATCGAGCAGGACGAGGTCTCGGCGGCGTTCGTCGGCAGCGTGAACAACGGCAACCATGTCGTGCCGACCGTGAAGTTCGCCGACGGCTCGACGGCCACCAATCCGAGCTTGGCCGCCGTCAAGGAGAGGCTCGCCGCACTGGCGTGATCCCGTCAGGAGTCCAGGGCCGCCCAGGACTCGATGATCGTGCGGGCGATCGAGATCGATCCGGGCAGCAGGAGCCGAACACCCTCCTGCTTCGCGCCCCAGGAGCCGAGTTCGAGCGCCTCGCGCACTTCCGCGCGGGTGAACCAGTGCGCCTCGGCGATCTCACCATCGGAGAAGACAAGTTCCTGCTCCGGGTCGCCGACCGCGCTGAAGCCGAGCATGAGCGAACGCGGGAACGGCCAGGGCTGACTGCCCAGATAGGTGATCTCGCGCACATCGACGCCGACCTCTTCGCGGATCTCGCGTTCGACGCAGCGCTCCAGCGATTCGCCGACCTCGACGAACCCGGCCAGCAACGAGAACATGGTCACCGGCCAGGTGTGCTGGCGGGCCAGCAGCACCCGGTCGCCGCCGTCGTGGACCAGGCAGATCACCGCCGGGTCGATGCGCGGAAACTCCTCGTGCCCGGAATCGGTGACCCGAGACCAGCCGCCCTTGGCCACGACGGTGCGTGAGCCGTCTTCCGCGCTGTGGTTGGCCTTGTCGTGCCAGTTCAGCAGCGCGAGGGAGGTGGCGAGCACGCCCGCGGTGAAGTCGTCGAGTTCCATCGCGGCGACCCGCAGGTCGGTCGAGGGGCCGTCCAACTCCTCGGCGCGCACCGCCCACAGGTGCCTGCCCTCGGTGATGCCGAGGAACACCGCCGACGGGTGGGGCTCCGCGGAATGCTCGATCGCGGCATCCAATACCAGCGAACCGTCGGTGAAGCGAATCCGTCCGCGCTTGTCGACGCGCAACAGCAGCGCATCGGCCCAGCCCTCTTTCAGGGCGCGCTCGTCGGCGCGCAACGTCTCGGCGCGGTCTCCGGCGAAACGGGACAGCAGCGGCACACCATGCAGTTGAAAGGACACGCCTAGAGACTACTTCTGCACGGCATCAGGCTGCCGCATCCAGCGCACAACTCCCGCCTACCGGATCGGGGCCACCACTACTTGCCGGTGCGGCGGATGAAAAGTAGCTTGTCGCCGGATTCGATGGCATCGACCTCGGGCTCCCCGACCCGGATCAGCTCACCGTCGCGCACGACGCCGAGCACGATGTCGCGCAGATGTCGCGGCGACCCACCGATCTCGTTCGGCTCCACCTCGCGCTCGGCGACCGCGAAACCGGCCTCCGGGGTCAGTAGATCCTCCATCATCTCCACAACGGTCGGAGTGGTGGTGGCGATGCCCAGCAACCGACCCGCGGTCTCCGACGACACGACGACCGAGTCCGCCCCGGACTGACGCAGCAGATGGATGTTCTCGGACTCGCGGATCGCCACCACGATCTTGGCCTTCTTGTTCAGTTCACGGGCAGTGAGGGTGACCAGCACCGCGGTGTCGTCGCGATTGGCGGCCACCACCACCGCGGCCGCATTCTGCACACTCGCCAGCCGCAGTACATCGGACTGGGTCGCCGTGCCCGCTACGGTGACCAGGCCCGCGCTGGCCGCGACCTCCAAGGCCACCGGGTCGGTATCGACGACCACGATGTCGGCGGCCTGCACGCCGTCGCCGATCATCGCGTCGATCGCGGTCCGTCCCTTGGTGCCGTAGCCGACGACCACGGTGTGATTTCGCACGCTGCGCCTCCAACGCTGAATCTTGAACGCCTGCCGGGACCGCTCGGTGAGCACGCTGATGGTGGTACCGACGAGCACGATGAGGAACAGAATCCGCAGCGGGGTGATGACGATGATGTTGACCAGCCGCGCTTGCGGCGACTCCGGACTGATATCGCCGTAGCCGGTCGTCGACAGCGAGACTGTGGCGTAGTAGAAGGAATCCAGGAAGGTCAGCTCGGCGCCGGTGCTGTTGGTGTAGCCTTCACGCCCGACATACACCACCACCGCTGCCGCGAGCAGGAGCAGCAGTGCGCCCAGAATCCGGCGAATCAGCGAAGCCCACGGGCTGACCGCGTTCTCGGGAATGCGAAGCACTCCCACCAACGCGAAGTCGGGCCGGGTGGTGAGTCCACCACGACCGGCACGATGAACGAATTCACCCAGCATCGCGCGACTTCCGGCGCACCGGCGCTTCGCTCACCAGCGACAATGCTTCTCCCTGCTGCGGCACAGAACGGGAGCCTACCGGTTCGTCCCGATACCGGTGGGACTGGACGCGTGTACCAGGTAGATGACAGGCTGGCTGCTCATGGCAGAGAAATCGGCGCACACACGTACGCCCGCCCTGACCTTGGCAGGCATCCTGTTCGGCGCCGGGGTGATGCACTTCGTGACTCCCGACCCCTTCGACTCGATCGTGCCACGCGCGCTGCCCGGCAAGGCTCGCGACTACACCTACCTTTCCGGCGTGGCCGAGATCGGTGTGGCCGCCGCCCTGGTCGCACCACGGACTCGGCGTCTGGGCGGACGTTTGGCAGCCCTGCTTTTCGCTGCGGTGTTCCCGGCCAATCTGCAGATGACAATCGATGTACTGGGGAATGCGAAAGCATCGAAGACTTTCAAGATCGTCACTGTCGCGCGATTGCCGTTGCAGTACCCGATGATCGCCGCGGCGCGCAAGGTCGCCCGAGGCTGAGTCGCGCCGCGCGAGTTGCCGCCGAGCGCGTCGCAGTCCCCGCGATCCTGTCCTGCCGAGTTCGCGGCCGAGCGGTGGTTTCGTTCTCGACGATGGTCTCAGTTCTGGTCCGCGGTTGCTGTGCGTGACGGCACGGGCGGCGCGGAAACGCTGATGAGCTGGGCGAGTTCCTCGGGTCCCGGCAAGTCCGTCGGCGCGATGGTGCGGCCGGTTCGGATGTAGTGGAAGGCGGCGCCGACGCGGGAGAGCATCACCCGTTCACTCTCTCCATAGCGGGCGGCCATGAGACGAGCCCACGCCAGCCGATAGATGGCCAACTGCATGGCCACCGCCGCTTCGTCCCCCGCGTCGGGTTCCGCACCGGTCTTCCAGTCCACCACCACCCAGCGGCCACCGGGCTCGGCGAACACCGCGTCCATGCGGCCGCGAATCACCACACCGGCGATCGAGGTCTCGAACGGCACCTCCACATCGATCGGGCTGCGATGCGCCCACGCCGAATTCAGGAACGCGTCCTGCATGCGGGCGAGTTCGGCGTCGGCGGTACCCTCCGCCGATCCGGGCGCTCCCGCACCGGGCAGCTCGTCGAGACCGAGCAGTCGGGTGCCGGAGAACCAGCGCTGCACCCAGGCGTGGAACGCGGTGCCGCGGCGCGCCAGCGGATTCGGCGGATAGGGCAGCGGGCGGCGCAGCCTGCGGGCGAGCCGGGACGGGTCGGCCCGCATCTCCACCAGCGCGGTCGCCGGGATCTGGCCCGGCAGTTCGACCTCTCGCTCCGCCGCGAGGGTGGCCTCGCGTTCGGCGAGCAAGGCGTCGACATCGGCGGCCCAGCCCTCGGGATCGTCGGGGTCGGCGGCCGGTTCCTGGCTCACCGCGTCCGGCTCGGGACCGAATTCCCGGTCATCGACATGGAAAGCGGCGGCGGCCGGTGGATCGAGATCCTGGTCGAGGTGCGGACGGTCGTCCGGCAGACGGAAGTCGTCGGACGGCACATCGAAGTCTTCCGGCGGAAAATCGTCGAATGGCGGCGCGGAATCATCGGGTGGGAAATGGTCGTCGAAAGGCGGACCGAAATCTACCGGCGGAAGAAAATCGTCGAAAGGCGGACCGAAATCATCCGGCGGAAGAAAAACGTCGGACGACGGACCGAAATCATCCGGCGCAACGAAATCGTCGAAAGACGGCGCGACATCATCCGGCGGCGGTGGCATATCCGCCGAAGCATGGGCCGAGTCGTCGGTCGGCGCGAAGTCGCCGGGTGGCACGACGACTCCGTCCGGCGACGGAGCGGGACCGCCGGAAAGGGAACGGGCATCATCCGGCGGGCGGACCAGATCGTCGTGGTTCTCCGCGATGTCGTCCGGCCACGGCGACGACGTTTCCAGACCGGGGGCCGACAGGAGATCGATGTCGTGGGTGAGCGCGGGACGTCGTGCGCGCGTGCGGGATTCACCGGGGCCTCGGCCGATGGACCGGCGCGCCGCGGCGCCGGACGTGTCGGTGGGGCGCGGTAGCTTCGGGGTGTGACGGGGCGACGGCGGGCGCGAGCGCAGGTCGGCCAGGGCGGCGCGCACGAGGGCAGCGCCCTGCTCGACGGGGTCGCGGCGGGCGCCGAGGGGGTCGCGGGGCCATTCGGCGGTGGCGGGGTTGTCGGTGAAGGGGTTGGCGGCATCGATGTCGGGCGGATCGTCCCAGCGGGCGATCCGCGCGGCGGCGAAGGCTGGGGAGCCGGGGGATTCGACCGCGTTCTTCAGCTCCAGCAAAAAGTCCGAGGGGCCCTTGGGCTCGTTGCCGGTCTCGGCCCAGTGGTGCGCCGAAACCAGCAGTACCCGTTCGGTTCTGGTGAGAGCGACGTAGAACAGCCGGCGTTCCTCGTCGAGGCGGCGGCGGTCCAGTGCCTTCTTGTGATCGGCGATGGCGCGCTCGAGTTCGGCGCGGTCGGCGAGGTCGGACAGGTCGAGCACCGGCACGCCCTCGGCGGCGTCGGCGGCGACGCGATCGCCGCGCAGGGAGGTGGGGAGTTCGGCGAGCGCACCGAGCCAGGTGCCCGCGGCGGCGCCGGAGGGGAACACCGCGCGCACGACGTGCGGGACGGCGACGATCTCCCACTCCAGCCCCTTGGCGGCGTGCACGGTGAGCACTTGCACGCGATCCTTGGCGACCTCGATCTCGCCGGGTTCCAGGCCGTTCTCCACCGATTCGGCGGCGGCGAGGAAGGCCAGCAGCCCGCCGAGCGAGGCGCGCGGGTCGGCAGCGTAGCCGGCGACCACCTCGGCGAAGGCGTCGAGATGCTCACGGCCCGCGCCCGCGCCGAGCATGACACGCCTGGCCTGGGTCTCCACCCCGACGCCGACGGTGCGTTCCACGTCGGCGACCAGTTCGGTCAGTGGCTGGCCGCTGCGTTCGCGCAGGGCGGCCAGTTCCCGCGCGAGGGCCTCGATGCGGGCGTAGCCGGCAGGCGAATAGTTCTCGGCCGGACCGGGATCGGCGATCGCGTCGGCGAGCCCGGCCTGCTCGACCGGTTCGGGTGCGACCTCGCGCAGAGCCTCGCGCAGCGCGGCCCCGTCGGTGATCTCCGCACTCGCCTCGCCGCCGGGCCGGGAGACCGACAGATCCCTGGCACGGCGCGACAACGCCGCGAGATCGGCGACTCCGATCCGCCAGCGCGCCCCGGTCAGCACCCGCACCGCCGCGCTGCCCGAGGACGGTTCGGCGATCAAGCGCAAGGTCGCGACGATGTCGGCGACTTCGGGAGTCGAGAGCAGACCGCCGAGACCGACGATCTCCACCGGCAGCCCACGTTCTCGCAATGCCTCCGACAGCGGGGCGGCATCGGCATTGCGCCGCACCAGCACCGCCGAGGTGGGCGGCTCCTCCCCGGCTTCGTGCCGGGCGCGCCATTCCTCGGCGATCCGCTCGGCCACCCACTCCCGTTCGTCCACCACGGTGGTGGTCAGCGCGAGTGCGACCACGCCGGGTTCGGCGCCGGGCTTGGCGCGCAACGCGTCGACGGTGGCCCCGCCCGCGCCCTGTGCCGCACCGCGCAGCGGATCGGCGACCAGGTTCGCCAGGGCAAGCGCTTCGGGGGGATTGCGCCAGCTCGTCAGCAACGGCAGAGTCGGTGCTTGAACGCCCGGGGCTCGGGGGAAGTCGGTGGCGAACCGGGGCAGGTTGGCCGCCGACGCGCCGCGCCAGCCGTAGATCGACTGCATCGGGTCGCCCACCGCCGTCACGGCGGGCCTGGCCGGACCGGCGGTACCGCCGAACAGGGCCGAGAGCAGCACCCGCTGGGCGTGGCCGGTGTCCTGGTATTCGTCGAGCAGCACCAGGCGGAACCGCTCGCGCTCGGCCTGCGCGACCTCCGGGTGTTCGGCGGCCAGCCGGGCGGCCAGCGACATCTGCGCGCCGAAATCCAACGCGCCGCGGTGGCGCAGCGCCTCGTCCAGTGCACGGACCAGCGGTAGCAGCGCCACCCGTTCGCGTTGGGCGCGCAGGACATTGCGCAGCGCCTGGCTCGGCCCGCCGCGCTGACGCGGCCCCGCGGGCAGGGTGTTGATCAGCTTCTCCAGCTCGGTGTGCGCCTCGGCCAGCTGCTCGGGGTCCACCAGGTGCTCGGCCAGCTGCCCCGACAGCGCCAGCACCGCCTCGGTCACCGAGACCGGAGAGCGTTCGGTGTCCAGATCGCCGTCCCAGGCGCGCACCACCTGGTGGGCCAACTGCCACAGCTGGGTCTGGGTGAGCAGGGTCGCCGAAGGCTCCACCGGCAGCAGCAGACCGTGTTCGCCCAGCAGCCTGCCCGCGTACGAGTGATAGGTGCTGATCTCGGGTTCCGCGGCGGCCAGCTGAGCGCGCACCGTGCCGCCGGAATCCATGTCGCGCAGCAGCGGGGAACCGGCCAGCCTGGCCAGCCGGGTGCGGATACGGGCGGTCAGCTGCTGGGCGGCCTTGCGGGTGAAGGTCAGGCCGAGCACCTGCTCGGGCGACACCAGGCCGTTGACCACCATCCACACCACGCGCGCGGCCATCGTCTCGGTCTTGCCCGCCCCCGCGCCCGCGACCACCAGGGTGGGGCCGGGTGGGGCGGCGATCACCGCCGCCTGTTCGTCGGTGGGCGGCGGCAACCCGAGCGACTCGGCGATGCGCTGCGGGGAGACGCTCACTCGTCGGTCACCTGCCTGCCCGCGTCCTGCACGGGGCAGCTTCCTGCGACCGAGCAGTGCCGGCAACCGTCGTTGCGCATCGCCAGGTAGCTCGGTCCCTTCGTCGCGGCGGCCGCGTCGTGGATGGTGTCGCGCCAGTCCCCCAGTGATTTCTCGTCGAGGGGGTCCTGCAGGCGCTGGGTGGCGCCTTCGGTCTTGTGCGACTTCGCCACGTAGACCAAGCGGGCGCCACCGGGTTCGCCCAGAGCGCCCGCGGCGTGCGAATCGCCTGCCTCACCGGTGGTCTCGCCGTCGAGCGCGCCGGAGGCAGCGGCGACCTGGTAGGTCGCCAGCTGGGCGTGATCCGCGGCGGCTTGCTTGCTGATCGGATTCTTGCCGGTCTTGACATCGATGATGACGAAGCGCCCCTGCTCGTCGCGCTCGAGCCGGTCCACCCGGCCGCGGATGCGCACCGGCCGTTCGTCGGACGAGCGGGCGGGCAGCACACAGTCCACCGCGACCTCGACGCCTGCCTGGGTGAGTTCGCCGCGCGTGTTGCGCACCCAGGCCATGAAGGTCTCCAGCATGGCCTCGGTGCGGCGGCGTTCTTGGCGCGAATGCCAGCCGTCACCGGGATCGACTGCGCGCCAGGTCTTGTCGAGGGCAGCGCGCACCTCGTCGACCGGGACCCGGCCGGCCAGCGCCTGCACGAGCGTGTGCACCAGGCTGCCCTTGACCGCGTGCGGATTGTTGCCGTCGGTGCCGCCGTGCCGTTCCAGCGCCCAACGCAGCGGACAGGTGCGCAGCAGTTCGACGGTGGAGGGCGAGAGCGCGACCGCCGCCTCGTCGTCTTCCCACAGCGGGTCGGTCGAGCTGAGTTCGGCTGTGCCGTACCACTCTTCGGGCGCGCTGCCAGGAACGCCCGCGGCGGCGAGGCGGGCGAGCTGATGCGCGGCGCGGCGCCTGCGGGCGGGTTCGGCGTCCGGATCGCACACCACACCGCGCAATTCGGCCACCAGGGCATGCATCACGAGAGCGCGACCGGGATCGACGACGGGGAGCACGCCGGGTTCGGAGTCCTCGGTGCGGCCGAGCAGTTCGGTCAGGAAGCGGGACGGAACCAGATCACGATCGCCGGTCACCGATTCCACCGCGGTCACCAGCAGAGATCGGCGGGCCCGGCCGCACGCGACCAGCAGCAGCCTGCGTTCCTCGGCCAGGATCGGCGCGGACCGGCTGACGAACTCCCCCGCACCGCCGACCCCGGCCAGCAGATCCACCAGTTCCTCGGTGTGCAGCAGCGTGCCGCGCGGGCGGGTGTTGGGCCAGATGCCTTCCTGCACACCGGCGACTGCCACCACATCCCATTCCCGGCCCGCCGCCGCATGCGCGCTCAGCAGCGCGACCTCCTCGGCGGGCGGGGTCAGGGGCCTGCTGTCGTGCGGAATCTCCTGCTGGGAAATGTAATCCACGAAGCCTTCGATACCCGCGCGCGGCAACCGGTCGACATAGGCGGCCGCAGCGTCGAACAAGCCGACGGCCGCGTCCAGGTCACGATCGGCCTGCATCCCCACCGCTCCGCCCCGCTCGGACTGCGCCACCCAGCGCCGTTCCAGCCGCGACGCCGTCCACAGGGCCCACAACACGTCTTCGAGGCTCGCGCCACGCTCCCGCGCCGCCCGCGCCCGGTCCAGCGCGTGCAGCACCCGCCGCAACGGCGCCGCCTCCACGTCGGTCAGACCGTCCAGCAGCGCGCGATCCCCGCCGCCCACGAGCAGACCGCGCAACACCTCGGCCGAGGACTGGTCCGCCAGCGGAGGCTGCTCCACCTCGGCTCCGACACTCGAATCCGCCCCGAGCGCCCTCGAATCGACGCCCCCGGACAATCGGCCCGGCACCTGCGGGTCCGCCTGCTCGAACGACTTCGGGCGCAGACCGGAGCCGCGCGCCGAGTCGTCCGCGGTCTCGTCGACTTCCAGCCCCCAGTAGGCGTCGACCGCCCGCCACTGCGAGTCCTCGGTCAGCGGAATCTGCCCGATCGTCTCGTCGTCTCCCTCCCGATCCGTCCCCGTGGACCAGGTTGCCTCCCCGGGGGCAGCGTCGGGGACACCGCGGGTGTTCGAGGAATTCGCTGCCGAACCGTCACGCGGTCGAGGACGGGCGGTCGCTGTCGCCGGATGGTCGATGCGCACGGCCCCTCCGGCCACCTGCCTCGCATCGGCGTCGGTATCGGCGGCGGCGCGCCCGACGAGGGCTGTGGGTGCATCGAAAACGACCGGCCCACCGACTGTTTCACGGACAGCGACCATGTCGGCGTCGGTCGTGGCGTCGGCGGCGGAGCCACCTGTGTCGCAGGCGGATCGCTCTTCACCGTAGGCGGGCTCCCCATCGCCGTAGGCGGGCTCCCCATCGCTGTCAACGGATTCGGTGACCTGCCACAGGGTGGGCAGCGTGCGGCGAATGCCTCGGCGCAGCCGACGCAGCGTGATCTGATCGGCTCCGCCGAGTGGCCCGGCGAGCAGGTCGAGAGCGTCTTCGGCGGAGAAGACGGCCACCGACTGCGCGCCGGGGCGGTCGGCGGCCAGCAAGGCGCGCAGGGCCAGCAGCATCCATGCCGCGCCGCGCCGCCGTGCCAGCGGGGCGTCCAGCGTGGGCTGGCGCACCGGCACCCCGGCGGCCAGCAGTGCCCGGCGCAGGGGCGCGAGCGAGAGCGGCACCGAGCGCACGATGACCGCCATGCGCGACCACGGCACGCCGCCGGTGAGGTGGGCGCGGCGCAGATGGTCGGCGATGAGGGCCGCCTCCTTGGCGGGAGTGCCGAGCACCCGGACGCGCACAGCGCCGCTCTCGGCGGGGGCGGTGGATCCGGGCGCAACGCGATGCGGTGCGCTGCCGGGCAGCGTGGCGGCGATCCGGTGGGTGACCAGGCCGATTCCCGATGCGCTGCGGTGGTTGTCGCGCAGGACGATTCTGCGCTCCTCGGGTGCGCCGGGGTCGGCGGCGAAGCGGGGGTCGGCGCCGCGGAAGGTGAACACGGCCTGATCGGGGTCGCCCGCGACCACGACGGTGTGCGCGGCCGCGCCGACGACGCGCACGAGCAGGGCGGCCTGGGGGTCCAGGTGCTGGGCGTCGTCGACGAAGAGATAACGCAGCCGGGCGCGTTCGTCGGCGAGCAGGTCGGCGTCGGTGGCCAGGGCATCCAGGCAGGCGCCGACCAGTTCGGCGGCGTCGAGCGCGGGGGCGGTGGCTTCGGGCGCTTCCACGCCGACCGACCAGCGCAACAGCAGCGACTGTTCGTAGCGCCGCAGGAACCGGCCCGCGGCGATCCATTCCTCCCGGTCGTGTTCGCGGCCGAGTCGTTCCAGATCCTCGGGGCCGAGGCCGCGTTCGGTGGCGCGCAGCATGAGATCGCGCAGCTGCTGGGCGAAACCGTCCAGCCCGAGGGCCGGGTGCAGGCGTTGCGGCCACAGTCCGTGCGCACCGGCGGCGATGTCGGTGAGATCGCCACGCAGCATTTCGCGCAGCACGGCATCCTGCTCGGCACCGGTCAGCAAACGCGGCGGCGGATTGCCGTGGGCGGTGGCGTGCCTGCGCAGCACCGCGAAGGCGTAGGAGTGCACGGTCCGCACCAGTGGTTCGCGGCTGGCGCCCGGCACGCCACCCGTGGTGGGGTCACCGGCGGACAGCCGGGTGGTCACGGCGTCACGGACCGCGGCGGCGGCGTTCTTGGCATGGGTGAGGACCAGCACCGATTCCGGGTCGGCGCCCGCGGCGATACGGCCCGCCGCCAGGTCGACCAGTAGGGAGGTCTTGCCGGTGCCCGGGCCGCCGAGCACCTGCCAGGGCTGCCACCTCGGGCGCGGCGCGGGCGGTCCGGCGATGGCCTCGAACAGCGGACGCAGTTCGGCGCCCCAGAGCCGGACCCCGGGTGGCGTTACTGTCCGGCGAACCAGTCGCACCGCGCTATCCGATCGCACCACGGGGGCTATTGCAACAGACCGGGCCGACACGATCGGCCGGTACGGCCCCGCGGAGTCGATTGCGTCACCACCAGGGGTGACCGGCAGCGGCGCGCCCGACACAATGGTCCGGGTGTCGACCATTCACCTACATCGCTTCGGTCCCGCGGACGCGCCGGTGGTGCTGGCCCTGCACGGGCTGACCGGACACGGCGCGCGCTGGGCGTCACTGGCCCGTGAACTGCCCGAGGTGCGGTTCCTCGCCCCGGATCTGCGCGGCCACGGCCGGTCCACGAACCTGCCGCCGTGGGACTTCGAGACCGTGGTGGCCGACCTGGCCGAACTGGTGCGCGCCGAGACCGACGGCCCGGTGGTGGTGACCGGGCATTCCTTCGGCGGGGCGACCGCGGTGCACCTGGCCGCCCGGCATCCGGAACTGGTCCGCGCGCTGGTGCTGCTCGACCCGGCGATCGCGGTCGATCCGGTCGTGCTGGCCGATATCGCCCAGCGCGGCCTGGACCACCCCGACTACGCCGATCGCGACGAGGCCCGCCGCGACAAGCTCGCCAGCGCCTGGCACGACGTGCCCGCCGAACTGCTAGAGATCGAACTGGACGAGCACCTGGTCCCGTGGCGGGACGGGCGGGTCGGCTGGCGGCTGAGCCTGCCCGCCATCACCTCCTACTGGGGACAGCTGGCCCGCCCGTTCGTGCTGCCGCCTGCCGGGCTGCGAACCGTGCTCGTGCAGGCGATGCTCGTGCAGCCGCCGTTCGTCACCCCGGCCTTCCGCACGGCGCTGACCGAGCACTTGGGTCCCGCCCTGACGATCCACGAGTTCGATTGCGATCACATGGTCCCACTCGCCCGGACCGGCGAAACGGCGCAACTGATCCGCGGAATGCTCTGAGATGGCCACTTCCGAGGCGCAGATCGAGCACGTCCGGGCGCTGATAGCGGGCATCCCACCCGGTCGCGTCGTCACCTACGGCGATCTCGCCGCGGCGGCCGGGCTGTCGACGCCACGGACGGTCGGCTGGATCATGCGCACCGACTCCGCGGACCTGCCGTGGCACCGGGTGGTCGGCGCGGGCGGCAGGCTGGCCACCGCGAAATCCGATCGGCAGGCGCGTCTGCTGGCCGAGGAGGGCGTGCCGTTGCGCGACGGTCGCGTCGACCTGACCGCCACCCGGTTCCCGCTTTCCTGAACTGGGCGTCCGGACGGCCCGCGAGGGCTACCGTGGGTCCATGTCCACCCATCTGGCGTGTGTCGTCTTCGACGCGGACCAGCCGCGCGGGCTGGCGGGATTCTGGGCCGAATTGCTCGGCTGGACAGTCCTGTTGGACACCGCCGAGCGCGTCGATGTGGCTGCCGCGGATGTGGCGGGCGGTGAGGTCGGGCTGAGCTTCCGGCCCGCCGAGACAGCCAAGAACGGCAAGAACCGTCTGCACCTGGATGTGTGCAGCCGCACCGCGCGTCATCAGCGCGAGCAGGTCGATCGCGCGCTGGCCCTCGGGGCACGCCACCTCGATCTGGGGCAGGGCGAGGTGCCGTGGACGGTCCTGGCCGACCCGGAGGGCAATGAGTTCTGTGTGCTCGAACCTCGCGACCAGTACACGGGCACGGGTGCGCTGGCGGCGATCGTCGTCGATGCCGTCGACCCCGCTCGACTGGCGAACTTCTGGTCGCGAGCGTTCGGCTGGCCGGTGGCACACCGCGACCCGGTTCTGGTGGGGCTGCGCTCGGCGACCGACCTCGGGTCCTGGCTGGAGTTCGTACGCAGCGACGACGCGAGCGACCGACGCGGCAGGCTGCACCTCGATCTGCAGATCTGGTCGGGGTGCGCCGAGGAGATCACCCGGCTGTGCTCGGCGGGCGCGACCCCGGTCGACAGCGGGAATCCCGACGCGGTGGTGCTCACCGACCCGGAGGCCAACGCATTCCGTGTGCTGCGAGCGGCGGCCGACCACCTCGGCGCCTGAGCCACTGTCTCCGATCCAGGATCCGCCCAGCGGGGCGGCGGCCGTCACGAGCCTGCGACACGCACGCTTGCGAACCGACGCCCGTTCCGCCTACGCCGCCCGTGCGACCGGCTCGCAACCAGATCGGTGTCGGGATCTCCACCACATCGGCCACTAGCATTTCGTCCATGCCGAACTTCGCGATGCCGTCTCCTGCGATGCCGTGTGCCGCGACGCCGTCCACCGCAGCGACATCCGGATCGGTCTCGTTCGCAGTGGCGATGTCCAGCACGGTGAGGTTCCGAGCGGGGGCGGTGCGGATGCGCGTGGGCTTTCCCGATCCGAGGTCCGCACCGCTGTCGTGTCCGGGATCCGAGCAGGCCCAGGGGTTCGGCCGATGACCGCCGCCGACGCCATCGTCCTGGCGGGTGGTCGCGCGAGCCGGATGGGCGGGGTCGACAAGCCCGGCCTGGTGATCGGCGGGCGCTCCATGCTCGAGGCCGCGCTCGCGGCCGTCGCGGACTGCGCCAGGACAGTGGTGGTCGGCCCGCCGCGGCCGAATCTGGCGGCGCATGTCCGGCAGGCTCGGGAAGCGCCCGCGGGGTCGGGGCCGGTCGCCGCGATCGACGCCGGTCTGGGCGCGCTGGGCGATTCCGGCGCGGCGCTGGTGGCGGTGCTCGCCGCGGACATGCCCTTCCTCACCGCCGAGGCGATCGACGAATTGCGCGGGCGCGCTGTGGCATCCGATGTGGACGCGGTGTTCGCCGCGGATTCCGACGGACGGCCGCAGTATCTGGTGGGCGTGTGGCGGCGCAGCGCCCTGCGGGCCGCGCTCGACCGCCTGGATTCGGTGGTCAACCAGCCGATGAAAGCGATCGTCCCGGCGCGGACCGACATCGTCGAACTGTCCGGGGCCGCGCTGGCAGGCATCGCCGACTGCGATACCGACGACCAGGTCCGCCGGGCCAGGGCGATCGCGGGCGAGCCGCTGTCGTTGGCCCATGCCCGCGACGCGCTGCGCGCCGACCTCACTCCCCTGCCGATCCACACCGCCGACCTCCGGACCGTCCGAGGTGCGGCGCTGGCCGAACCGCTCGCGGCGGCCGCGGCGCTACCGCGGTTCGACGTCTCGGCCATGGACGGTTACGCGGTCAGCGGCGACGGACCATGGCGGTTGCGCCGCGACATCGGTTTCGCGGGCGGGCAGCGTCCGGAGGGACTGCTGCCCGGTGAAGCGGTGCGCATCGCCACCGGCGCACACGTACCCGACGGCGCCACCCTGGTGTTGCGCGACGAGTTCGCCGACATCTCCCCGGATCGCGTCCTGCACCGCCTGCCCGACACCCCGGTGCGCGAGGACATCCGCCGTCGCGGCGAGGACCGGCACGAAGGCGATCCGGTCGCCCCGCGGGGCACCCCGGTCACCGCCGCCCTGATCTCCGCGGCCGCCAGCGTCGAGGTGACCGCCGCGCCGGTGCGCGGACCCGTGCGCGCCCGCGTGGTGATGACCGGCGACGAAATCCGCAGCGACGGCCCTCTGCGCGCGGGCCAGACCCGCGACTCGATCGGCCCGATCCTGCCCGATCTGCTCGGCTGGTGCGGCGTGGTCACCGCCGACCGCGTGCACCTGCGCGACACTCCGAACGGTTTCGACGAGGTACTCGCCGCCGCGACCGACTGCGATCTCCTGGTCGTCGTCGGTGCGACGGGCGGCGGCGCGGCCGACCAATTGCGCGCAGCGCTCGCCAGAGCGTCGGCCACCGTCGTGGTGCCGCGCCTGCGACTACGACCGGGCGGCTCCACGGTCGTGTCCGAACTGCCCTCCGGGACAACGGTTCTGGGGCTTCCGGGCAATCCGTTCGCCGCGGTGGCGACCGCGCTGGCGTTGACTCCCGCCATCGTCGAGGGCCGCACCGGCGCGCTCCCGGCGCGCCCGCAGCGTGCTCCGCTGTGCAATGCGGCGGCGATCACCGCACCGGTGCCGCGCATCGTCCCGGCGCGCCGCGATGACCGAGGGGGCTTGATCGGCGATCAGTCGGTGCGCACCGCCCACCTCGGCGGGCTGATCGACCGCGACGGGCTGGTCGTCGTGCCCGCCGGCGCCGCCGACGGCGACCTCGTCGAGTTCGTTCCCCTGCGCTGGTAGTCCCTGCGTCGACATCACCCCGGCCTCGAACGGCACAGCGCACACGCTCCTCGGCGACTGCCGCGCTGGTTGACCTCTTCGAGGACGTGCCGCCCTGACTCCGGGCCATTTCCACGCCGCCGGGAAGCGAGTGCCCGCCATCCCGGCGGGGTCTGCGACGGCACACCCCGGCTGCCCGTCCGCCTCGGTCACCGTTTTCGTCCGGTCGATGCCTGCTGTTGTCCAGACTCCGGTTCACCCTGAGTCCGAGTGTGGCGCGACGGGAACGAGCCGATATCGTTTCCGGCGCCGGATTCTCTCTCGACGAAGGACGCCTCGCGATGAACGACAGTTCCCTGATCTGGGACGACGGTGCCTTGGTCACCATCGACCAGCGCGGACTGCCGCACGAGGTGCGCCGGATGCGACTCGGCACGGTCGAGCAGGTCGTCGACGCC
This sequence comes from Nocardia higoensis, assembly GCF_015477835.1. Lineage (NCBI taxonomy): Bacteria > Bacillati > Actinomycetota > Actinomycetes > Mycobacteriales > Nocardiaceae > Nocardia > Nocardia higoensis. The sequence continues at coordinate 2,462,465 of NZ_JADLQN010000001.1, forward strand.
ATCGCGACTCTCGCGATCCGCGGCGCCCCCGCCATCGGTATCGCGGGCGCCTTCGGCGTCGTCATCGCGACGGCCGCGCACACCCGTGACGGCATGGTGGATGTCGAGGCGGTACACGCCGAGGCCGACCGGATCGTGGCCACCCGGCCCACCGCCGTGAATCTGGCCTGGGCGGTGGCGCGAGTGCGGCCCCGCATCGCCGACGGCGCCGAGGCGGTGCTCGCCGAAACCCTCGACATGCTCGCCGAGGACGGCCGCGTCAACCGGGCGGCGGCCACCCACGCCGCCGACCTCGTCCAGCGGCTGTGCGGAGAGCGCAGGTTGCGGGTGCTCACGCACTGCAATACCGGCAGGCTCGCGACCAGCGCGTTCGGCACCGCCATCGGCGCGTTGCGGGTGCTGGCCGAGCGCGGCGCGATCGAGGACGTGATCGTCGACGAGACCCGCCCGCTGCTGCAGGGCGCCCGGCTGACCGCCTGGGAACTGGCCGAAGCCGGTATCCCGCATCGGCTCACCATCGACTCCGCCGCTGCCTGGGCGATGGCCACCGGCCAGGTCGACTGCGTGCTCGTCGGCGCCGACCGGGTGACCGCGGCGGGCGATGTCGCCAACAAGATCGGCACCTACGCCGTCGCGCTGGCCGCGCGCCGGCACGGCCTGCCGTTCATCGTGGTCGCCCCTGAATCCACTCGCGACCCGGCGACCGCGACCTGGCGCGACATCGTCGTGGAGGAACGCGGCGCGCCGGAGGTCACCGCCTTCGCGGGCACGCCGACCGCGCCCGCGGGTACCGCCGTGTTCAACCCGGCCTTCGATGTCACGCCCGCCGATCTGATCACCGCCGTGGTCACCGAGAACGGCATCGTGCACGGGACCGTCCTCGACAGCGCGCCTGTCGGCGGGGTGATGCCCGCCGCGATCGACGGCACGGCGATCGCGCCCGACGCGCCGATCGCCGGCGAGGCGGCCACTCCCGCGGTGAGCGCGGCCTCCGGAGGCACCCCGACGCCGGGCACGCTCATCGCCGCCACGGCGCGTGAGCTCTACTCGCGCGGCTGGATGCCTGGTACCGCGGGCAACCTCTCGGTGCGCACCGGCGACACCGCCGTGGTCACCGCGAGCGGCCTGGCCAAGGGCGAGCTCACCGCGCGGGACATGGTCACCGTGCGGGTCGCCGACGCGGGCCCGCTGCCCGGCCAGACCCGCAACCCCTCCGCGGAGACCACGATTCACACCGCCGTCTACCGCGCGACCGACGCCGCCGCCGTGGTGCATGTGCACTCGCCGTTCGCCACCGCCCTGGCCACACGCGCCGCAGCCACCGATTCGCCGGGTACCGTCCGGATCACCGGCCTCGAATTGATCAAGGGCCTCGGCGGCTCCGATCCCGAGGCCGTGGACCTGCCGGTGTTCCCGAACTGGCGCACCGTCCCGCGCATCGGCGAGGACATCGAACGCTGGCTCACCGAGCACCCCGGCGCACCACCGGTCCTGTGTATCTCCGGGCACGGAATCACCACCTGGGGGCAGACGCTCTCGCAGGCGCGCGACCGCGCCGAGTGCCTGGAAGCCCTGTGCGAACTGGTACTGCGCACCGACGGTGACACCACGCTCCGCGCCGAACCCCGCTCGGCACCGCCGGGCACGGCACCGGAATCGACGCCGCGCACGCAGGACCAGCCGCTCCCCGCCGGCCGATAGCGCGCATCACGCACACCGTTCTCCAGATGGGATCCCTGTCATGACTCTGCTCCAGGTGATGGCCGCCGACGACGCGAGCCGGGTGCGGCTGCGCACGACCGACGACGCCGTGATCTCCGCCGAACTGGCCGCGCACGGCATCACGTTCGGCCGCTGGCCCGCGCACGACGACGCCGCGACCCTGTCGTCGGAGGACCTGCTCGCCCGCTACGCCGACCACGTCGGCGAACTCAACGCCGACGGCCGCTACCGCCATATCGACATCGCCCGCATCCATCCGGACGATGCCGACCCGTCCTGGCCCGAGACCGCGAAGGGCGCGCGCGCCAAGTTCCTCGACGAGCACCGCCACGCCGAGGACGAGGTGCGCTACTTCGCGTCCGGGCGCGGCTGCTTCTACCTGCACCTGGGCGAGGAGGTGCTGGCCGTGGTCTGCGAGGCGGGCGACCTGCTGTCGGTGCCCGCGGGGACCCTGCACTGGTTCGACATGGGCGAGCGTCCCGACTTCATCGCCGTGCGGTTCTTCGAGGAGGCCGACGGTTGGATCGGTGATTTCACCGGTGACCGGATCAGCTCCGGCTTCCCCACCCTCGACGAACTGCTGACCGCGTCGTGACCGGTCCGTCGGTGGTCGTCCTCGATATCGAGGGCACCACGAGCCCCACCAGCTCGGTCCGGGAGGATCTCTACGGCTACACCCGTACGCGACTGCCCGGCTGGCTGGCCGAGCACGCCGACTCCGCGGCGGCCCCGATTCTGGCGCAGACCAGGGAACTGGCCGGGCGGCCCGAGGCGGGCACCGACGAGGTGGCCGAGATCCTGCGGGACTGGCTGGGCAGCGACGTGAAGGCCGAGCCGTTGAAGTCCGCCCAGGGCCTGATCTGCCACGAGGGCTTCGTCACCGGCGCGCTGCACGGCGAGTTCTTTCCCGAGGTACCCGCGATCCTGCGGTACTGGCACGCGGCGGGCCTGCGGCTGGCGGTGTATTCCTCGGGTTCGGTGCGCAACCAACGGGATTGGTTCGCCTACGCGCGCGGCGGTGAACTCGGATCGCTGATCGACGAGCACTTCGACCTGTCCAGCGCGGGCGCCAAGCGTGACGCTTCTTCGTATCAGCGCATCGCGGCGGCTCTCGGCGTCGCGGCGGAACAGATCCTGTTCCTGTCCGATCATCCCGACGAACTGGACGCGGCGGTGGCGGCCGGCTGGTCGGCGATCGGGGTGCATCGGCCGGGCGAGCCGCACCGGCCGCGCCCGCCGCACCGATGGATCGCCTCGTTCACCGAGCTGGACGAATTCCCCTGAACTCCGGGGCGTGTGGGAGCGGCGCGCCGAACGGCTAGGCGCCGAAGACGTGGGCGGGTTGCGGCGGGACCGCGCCGAGGCGGCCCTGGGGCACCGCCGAGAAGATGCGCCTGGCCTGCACCGCCGCCGGGTTGGTCGACCACGGCGCCAGAGCGGTGGTGAACATCAGTTCGCACCAGGACAGCGCGGGCACCTCACCCGCGGCCAGGGTGGCGATGAGCGACATCTCGGTGTCGTGTCCGGCCCAGGCCGCGATCAGCCACGCGGCGTCGAGGCGGCCGAGGAATTCCTCGGCGTCTTCCGGACGGCCGTGCGGGGTGTCCACGGCCAGGTGCACGGTGGCCGCGATGGCGTGCCGCATCGTGGCGTCGACGCCCGGGGCGTCGTGCAGCAGCAGCGCTTCGAGTGCCGAGCGCAGCTCCATGCCCGCGTCCTCGACCGGTCCGGGATCCTCACCTTGGTTGCGGATCATGGGAAACGCCTCCTTCGGTTCATCGTTCACATACGGGAAGGTGTGCACCGCCCGCAGGTGTCGGCCCAATCGGCCCTCCGGCTCGTCCTGGTCGACCAGACTGACCAGGGCGCCGGGGTTCCAGTCGAGGCTGCCGAAGACCTGACACCAGTCGAGCGCCGGATTGTCCTCGGAGATCACCAGGTCGAGAATCAAGCCGGACATGGACGCCGCACAGGCCAGCGTCACGGTGTCCACGTCGCTGTCGCTGACCACGAGATGCAGCGTCGCCTCGGTGTGGCCCGCGTCGGCGCGGGCCCGCCCGGCCAGCCAGACCGCGCGCGCGGCCGCGGCCATGGTGCCCGCGAAGGTGTCCCCGTGGGGGTTGTCGGCGTCGCTGTCCAGGAAGGGGCCGTACCAGAGCGCACGGCCCTCGTCGCCGCAGACCGCGAACGTGCCGTTGGTGCAGTTCGCCGCCGCCGCGAGTGAAATATGGGGTACCAATCCGATGTCGTCGACCATGTAGCACTCACTCCCCGCAATGTTCGCGCAATCTTCGTCCCCGGCACCCGGCCGCCCCCCGTGTCCATCCTCCGCAGCCACCCGATTCCCGGTCCCGGCGATAAACGCATCGAATACGTTCGTTTGACCGATGTCCAGTTGATCCAGTCGTTCTCGCGCATACCGGGCAAGACCCACACCCACCGCCGAAGCGGGGTGCGTATCCGGCTCCGCATTTCTCCGGCAACGCATTTCGCCACCATATCCGCCACGGCTGCGCCGCATCGTGACATTCGCGCGATCCACGCCGCCTTTCCCGTGCCGTGCGCGCGAAAACGGCCTCTGTGCTGCGGAATTGCCGAGTAACGAATAGGTATCGGATCGGTCGCGTATCGGCTTCCTCGCCCATGACATCGACGAACACACCTCGCGAACGCGACACGCCCCGCGGTACGGCGCACGCCGAGCCCGGCCGCAGGTTTACCGCCCGCTACCCATTCCGACCGGAACTTCCGTCGCAGATGGCCTGTTTCGCCGCCCGCGGACATCCCCCTATGGCCCGACGGTGGCAGTTTCCCGACGAACGCGCGCCGCCGGAGAGCGCGTGCGCGGCACCCGATCGAACATGCGATCGATTCGACCGGCCGCGCACGAAACAGCGATATCCCGGCGGCAGGCCCGGGTCATGCAAACCGAGCCCACGCCCGGCCAGGCGAACTTTTTACTGGTGTCGATTTCTGAATAATTCCAATCGAATTCGAGTGCACCGCAAATGCCGAGCGATTGCTCGCGGCGATGCGTGAGCGGCGATCGTCGCCACTTCTCCGGGAACGACGGTCGCCCCCCACTCCAGGAAAGCGAAACCGTCCGGTCTGCCCTGGCGGATGTCCGCCCCACGACCTACGCCGCCAGGTGCATCGCTCGTCGTATCGCGAAAACCACGCGACCACATACCCGACCTACCGGTCTGTGGTCCAGACTCCATGACGCAGACCACATTCGCGCTGGACAACGCACTGCCGCATTGTGTTAACGATTGTAAAACGCCGGAGAAGCCCGCGTTTCCAAAGGTTCACCACCTCGCCGAGCCACCACCGCCGGGACCAGGCCGTCCGGCCACGTTCGCAGGTCGAGGCCACCCGAGCGGCCGCATCGCGCGCATACCCGGTGACCGGGACATTGCCGCGATCTCACACCTCACCAGCGCTCGTCGAGCGATGTGAGAGAACCGTTTGGTGGCGCCTGCCCGGCTCCTTACAGTCGGGGACAACAGCCCGATTTCACAGCTCGAAGGGGGCGTCGTGGTTCTTTCGCGCACTTCAGATTCGGCTTCCGCCGACCCGGCGGGACCGCGATCCGCGGACCCCGCAGACGCCCTGCTAGCGCTGGGCAAGTACTTCCAGCGCGGCGAGATCTCCGCCGATCAGCGGTCGCTGCACAAGGTCGGCGGCCGCAGTGCCGACGAGTTCTACCGCGACCGCTGGGCGCACGACAAGGTGGTGCGCTCGACTCACGGCGTGAACTGCACCGGCTCGTGCTCGTGGAAGATCTACGTCAAGGACGGCGTGATCACCTGGGAATCCCAGCAGACCGACTATCCCTCGGTCGGCGCGGACAAGCCGGAATACGAACCCCGCGGCTGCCCACGCGGCGCCTCGTTCTCCTGGTACACCTATTCCCCTGCCCGCGTGCGCTATCCGTATGTGCGCGGGACGCTGCTCGAGTTCTACCGCGAGGCCAAGGCGCGGCTGAAGGATCCGGTGCTGGCCTGGGCCGATGTGGTCGAGGATCCGGTGAAGTCGAAGGCGTACAAGGCCGCGCGCGGCAAGGGCGGTTTCGTACGCGCCGAATGGTGGGAAGCCGCCGAGATCGCCGCCGCCGCGCACGTGCACACCATCAAGACCTACGGCCCGGACCGGGTGGCGGGCTTCTCCCCCATCCCCGCCATGTCGATGGTCAGTCACGCCGTGGGCGCGCGGTTCATCTCGCTGCTCGGCGGCTCGATGCTGTCGTTCTACGACTGGTACGCCGACCTTCCGGTCGCCTCGCCGCAGGTGTTCGGCGACCAAACCGACGTCCCGGAATCGGCGGACTGGTTCGACGCCGGTTACCTGATCATGTGGGGCTCCAATGTCCCGGTCACCCGCACTCCCGACGCGCACTACATGACCGAGGCGCGCTACCGCGGCCAGAAGGTGGTCGTGGTCTCCCCCGACTACGCCGACAACACCAAATTCGCCGACGAGTGGGTGCCCGCGCGACCGGGAACCGATGCGGCGCTGGCCATGTCGATGGGCCACGTGGTGCTCAGGGAGTTCTTCGTCGAGCGGCAGACGCCCCGCTTCCTGGACTATGTCAAGCGCTACACCGACCTGCCGTACCTGGTGTGTGTGGACGACCCGAGGGGCTGGGACGCCGAGGGCGTCTACCACCACGACGGCGCGACCGCGGGCAAGTTCCTCACCGCCGCCGATCTGGGTCGCGACGACCAGAACGCCGCGCACAAGCCGGTGTTGCTCGACGCCGCGGGCGAGCCGGTCGTGCCCAACGGCGCGCTGGGCCATCGGTTCAACGAGTCCGACGCGGGCAAATGGAATCTCGATCTCGAGGGCGTCGACCCGCTGCTGACCCTCTACGGGCGCGCGGACGCCGAGCCGATCGCGGTGCGCATGCCGCGCTACGACGGCGACCAGCCGGGCGTGGTGCTGCGCGGCGTCCCGACCGTCACTGTCGCGGGCAGGCGGGTCACCACGGTGTTCGATCTGCTGCTCGCCCAGTACGGCGTCGGCCGCGACGGACTGCCCGGCGAGTGGGCGAGCGGCTACGACGACGCCTCCTCGCCCTACACCCCCGCCTGGCAGGAGACCATCACCGGCGTCCCGGCCGTGCAGGCCGAGCGGATCGCGCGCGAATTCGCCGACAACGCCGAGCGTTCCGGCGGCCGCTCGATGATTCTGATGGGCGCGGGCACCAACCACTGGTTCCACTCCGATCAGATCTATCGGGCCTTCTTCACCCTCACCCTGCTCACCGGCTGCCAGGGCGTGAACGGCGGCGGCTGGGCCCACTACGTCGGCCAGGAGAAATGCCGTCCGGTGACCGGCTGGGCCACCCTCGCGTTCGGCCTGGACTGGCAGCGTCCGCCGCGCCAGATGCAGGGCACGGTGTTCTGGTACCTGACCAACGACCAGTGGCGCTACGACCCGTTCACCGCCGACGCGTTCGCCTCCCCGCTGGGCAAGGGCGCGTTCGCCGGGCGCACCGCCGCCGACAATATCGCGCTGGCCAGCAGGCTCGGCTGGATGCCCAGCTACCCGACCTTCGACCGCAATCCGCTGGACCTCGCCGACGAAGCCGAGGCCGCGGGGGTGAGCGCCGCCGATCACGTGGTGTCCCAGCTGAAATCCGAGCAGCTGCGTTTCGCCTGCGAGGACCCCGACGCCCCGGAGAACTTCCCGCGCTGCCTGACGGTGTGGCGAGCCAACCTGCTCGGCTCTTCGGGCAAGGGCAACGAGTACTTCCACCGGCATCTGCTCGGCGCGGACTCCAATCTGCAGACCACTGACGACACCGGCGTGCGCCCGCAGGAACTGGTATGGCGCGACGAGGCCCCCACCGGCAAGCTCGACCTGCTGCTGAGCCTGGACTTCCGGATGACCAGCACCACCTTGTTCTCCGACATCGTGCTGCCCGCGGCCACCTGGTACGAGAAGCACGATCTGTCCTCGACCGATATGCACCCGTTCGTGCACGCCTTCTCCCCCGCCATCTCCCCGCCGTGGGAGGCCAAGACCGATTTCGACGCCTTCCACCGCATCGCGCGGGGCTTCTCCTGGATGGCCGAGAAGCACCTGGGCGTGCGCAAGGACATCGTCGCGGTGCCACTGCAGCACGATTCGCCGGACGCGCTGGCCCAGGCAGGCGGCCGGGTACTGGACTGGAAAGCCGGCGAATGCGAGCCGATTCCGGGCAAGACCATGCCGAAGCTGGTGGTCGTCGAACGCGACTACCCGAAGGTCGCCGAGAAGATGGCCGCCCTCGGTCCGCTGGTGGAGACGCTCGGCCTGACCACCAAGGGCGTCACCACGCTGCCCGACGCCGAGGTCGAATACCTGGCGGGCAAGAACGGCAAGGTCGTCTCCGGCATCGCCCAGGGCAGGCCGTCGCTGGCCAAGGACACCCATGCCGCCGAGGCGATCCTGGCGCTGTCGGGCACCACCAACGGCAGGCTCGCGGTCGAGGGCTTCCACGCCCTCGAGCGCCGCACCGGTACCGAACTGGCCGATCTCGCGCTGGAAGCCGAGGGCAAGCGGATCACCTTCGCCGATACCCAGGCCCGGCCCGTCCCGGTCATCACCTCGCCGGAGTGGTCGGGCAGTGAGACCGGCGGACGCAGGTACTCGCCGTTCACCATCAACACCGAACGGCTCAAGCCCTGGCACACCCTCACCGGCCGCCAGCACTTCTACCTCGACCACGACTGGATGATCGAACTCGGCGAGCAGTTGCCGATCTTCCGTCCGCCGCTGGACATGACCGCGCTGTTCCGTGAACCGGGCGTCGGCGATGTGACCGAGCGCGGCGTGACCGTGCGCTATCTGACCCCGCACTCCAAGTGGTCCATCCACTCCGCCTACCAGGACAACCTGCACATGCTGACGCTCTCGCGCGGCGGTCAGTCGATCTGGATGTCGGACAAGGACGCCGCCAAGATCGGGGTGGCCGACAACGACTGGATCGAGGCGGTCAACCGCAACGGCGTCGTGGTCGCGCGCGCCATCGTCTCGCACCGTATGCCCGAGGGCACCGTGTTCATGTACCACGCCCAGGACCGCGCGGTGGACGTGCCGCGCATCGAAGGCACCGACCCGAGCGGCTTCGACTGGCCCAAGCCGGGCCTGCAACCCGGCGAGCAACCCGGTAAGGGCAAGCGCGGCGGCATCCACAACGCGCTGACCCGGATCATGATCAAGCCCTCCCATCTCGTCGGCGGCTACGCCCAGCAGTCCTTCGCGCTGAACTACCACGGCCCCACCGGCAATCAGCGCGACGAGGTCACCACCATCCGCCGCCGGTCCCAGGAAGTGGAGTACTGACATGCGCGTCATGGCACAGATGGCGATGGTGATGAACCTCGACAAGTGCATCGGCTGCCACACCTGTTCGGTCACCTGCAAGCAGGCCTGGACCAACCGTGGTGGCACCGAGTACGTCTGGTTCAACAATGTCGAGACCAGGCCGGGTCAGGGATATCCGCGGCAGTACCAGGACCAGGAGAAGTGGAAGGGCGGCTGGACGCTCACCAAGCGCGGCAAGCTGACGCTGAAGTCCGGCTCACGGTTCAAACGGCTGCTCAACATCTTCGCCAACCCGGACCTGCCGACGGTGTCGGACTACTACGACCCGTGGAGCTACGACTACGACAACCTGCTGTCCTCGCCGCCGGTCGACACCACCCCGGTGGCACGGCCGAAGTCGCTGATCACCGGCCAGGACACCAAGGTCACCTGGGGTGCGAATTGGGACGACGATCTGGGTTCGGGCCCTGAGCAGGTCGGCAAGGACCCCTTGCTCGACCGGCTCTCGGAGAAGGTGAAACTGGAGTTCGAACAGACCTTCATGTTCTACCTGCCACGCATCTGCGAGCACTGCCTCAATCCCTCGTGCGCGGCCTCCTGCCCATCCGGCGCGATCTACAAGCGCGCCGAGGACGGCATCGTGCTCGTCGACCAGGACAAATGCCGTGGCTGGCGGCAGTGCATCACCGGTTGCCCGTACAAGAAGATCTACTTCAACCACAAGACGGGCAAAGCGGAGAAGTGCACCTTCTGCTACCCGCGCGTGGAGGTCGGCATCCCGACCGTGTGCTCGGAGACCTGTGTGGGACGGCTGCGCTACATCGGCGTGATGCTCTACGACGCCGACAAGGTGCTCGAAGCCGCGTCGGTGACCGACACCGCCGACCTGTACCCCTCGCAACTCGGCGTGTTCCTCAATCCGCACGACCCGCGGGTGATCGCCGAGGCCGAGCGGGCGGGCATCTCGCCGGAATGGATTCAGGCCGCCCAGGATTCGCCGGTCTACAAGCTGATCGTCGACTACCAGATCGCGCTGCCGCTGCATCCCGAGTACCGCACCATGCCGATGGTCTGGTACGTGCCGCCGCTGTCGCCGGTGGTCGACGTGCTCTCGGAGACCGGGCACGACGGCGAGAGCGCCCGCAACCTGTTCGGCGCGATCGACGCGCTGCGCATCCCGGTCGAGTATCTGGCCGAACTGTTCACCGCGGGCGAGGTCGGCCCGGTGCGGGCGGCGCTGCAACGGCTCGCGGGGATGCGCTCGTTCATGCGCTCGGTGAACCTCGGTGAGGAGCCCGATCCGGCGATCGCGCCGTCGGTGCGGCTGGAGCCGGAGGAGATCGAGGCGCTCTACCGGCTGCTGGCGATCGCCAAGTACGAGGACCGCTATGTGATCCCGCAGGGGGCGACCTCCCAGGCCCACGAACTGGACTCGCTGGCGACGGGGTGCAGTCTCGACACCGACGGCGGCCCGGGCATGACCGCGTTCGACCAGATGGTCGAGAAGTTCCATCTGACCGACACGCCGCTGTCGGACACCAACGCCGCCGCACCGGAGGCGAAGTCGAATCGGATCAACCTGTTGAACTGGGACGGCAAGAGCACCGCGGGACTGGTGCCCGTCGGTGCGGCGAGCTCGAACGGCGGCAGCGCCGACGCCGGTGTCGCCGAGTACGGGGCAGCGGTCGGGGCCGCGACCAACGGCGCAGGTCTGGACAGCGCAGGACTGAACGGCCCGGCCGCCGACGGCGCCGGACCGACCGGCGCGAACAACGGTACGGCCGAAAACCACGCGAGCGGCAGCGGCGGTGCGGCGCCCGGCAATGGCGACAAGGGCTCCGGCATCAACGGCGCGGCCGGGAACGGCAGCGGGGCGAACGGCAACGGCGCCGGCTCCGCTGCCACCCCCGATGTGACGGGAGCGCCGCGATGAGTCTGTTGAAATTGCGCCGCAGGCCCGAGCCGGTGGTGCGCATGTCCGAGCGCGACCGTCGCCTGGTGTGGCGGCTGGCGGCGCTGGTCCTGGACTACCCGGGACAGCCGCTGCTGGCCATGCTCGACCAATTGTCCGGCGCGGCCGCGGAGTTGCCCGACGAGGTGCGCCGCCCGCTCGAGCCGCTGCTCGCGCACCTGCGGAGCACCCCGCCGCTGACGCTCGCCGCCGACTACGTGGCGACGTTCGACCTGCGCAAGCGGGCCAGCATGCACCTGACCTTCTACGCCTACGGCGACACCCGCAAACGCGGTATGGCACTGCTGCGTTTCAAGCACGCCTACCGGCACGCGGGCGTGGAACTCGGCGACGAGGAACTGCCCGACCACCTGCCGGTGCTGCTGGAGTTCGCCGCCACCGTCGATCCGATCGGCGGCGAACGCCTGCTCGGCGAGCACCTGCCGGTGATCGAGCTGCTGCGGCTGTCGCTGGCCGACAACGGTTCGCCCTACGCGGGCGCGCTCGCCGCCGTGGTCGCCACCCTGCCGCCGCTGACCACGGCCGACCGGCGCCGCATCGCCGAACTCGCCGCCGAGGGCCCGCCGGAGGAAGAGGTCGGTCTCGACCCGTTCGCCTTGGACCCCTCGCTGTTCACCGACTCGGAAGGGCGCCGATGAACGCCAGCTTGAACCTGCCCGCCGAACTGTGGATGATCCTGCCCTACATCGCCTTCACCTCGTTCGTGCTCGGCCACGTCTGGCGCTACCGCAACGACCAGTTCGGCTGGACCACCCGCTCCTCGCAGGTCTACGAGAGCCGGCTGCTGCGCCTGGGCAGCCCGCTGTTCCATTTCGGCATGCTCGGCGTGTTCGGCGGGCACGTGCTGGGCGTGCTGATCCCCGAATCGTGGACCCACGCGGTCGGCATCTCCGAGCACGCCTACCACCTGATCGCTGTCGGCGCGGGCTCGGTCGCGGGCCTCGCTGTGCTGGCGGGCGTCGCGATTCTGCTCTACCGCAGGGTCACCGTGCCCGCGGTGCGCAAGGCCACCACCGCCAACGACAAGGTGATGTACGCCTTGCTCGCCGCCGCGCTGGTGACCGGACTGCTCAACACCTGGGGCAGCAATCTGCTGTGGGGCACCTACAACTACCGCGAGACCGTCTCCCCCTGGTTCCGCAGCCTGTTCACCCTCGCCCCGCAGCCCGAACTGATGGTCGGCACGCCGTGGACCTTCCAGTTGCACGGCCTCGTCGTCCTCGTCCTGGTCGCCCTGTGGCCCTACACCCGCCTGGTCCACATGTTCAGCGCCCCGCTCGGCTACCTGACCCGCCCCTACATCGTCTACCGCGCCAAGGAGACCAACGCCGCCGACACCCGCCGCTACGCGCGGGCGTGGGATTCTCCGGTGACCCCGGAACGCTGGCGCTGAGGATGTCGTTGTGCCCGCCGAAACCCGACGGGCACAACGACATTCACCGACTTTTACCACAACCGGACATTCACCGCCGCCGGCGGCGTTCGCGCACGGCTCAAGCGCCCGCGGCCAGACGCAATACGACGACCCCGGCGATGATCGCGCCGAACGAGACCACCTTGGGGACGGTGATCCGCTCCTTGTAGATCAGCGCGCCGAGCACCACCGTGCCGATCGCGCCCAGCCCGGTCCACACCGTGTAGCCGACGCCGACGTCCAGCGTGCGCAACGCCAGGCTCAACGTGTAGATGCCGCCCGCCGCGGCGAGCAGCGTGAACACCGAGGGCCACAGGCGCGTGAATCCCTTGGTGGCATTGGTGCCGAGCGCGAACGCGATCTCGAACACCACGGCGATGAGCAGATAGATCCAGGCCATGACAACTCCTTACGAACGAATGGGTGGGATCGCGCGCGGCGGGATCAGGCGGGCACTTCGGAGCGGCCCGCGGGCACGTGTCCCGCCGAGTCCTCCGCGAGCTTGTCCGCCAGGCGCAGGCCGAGCACCCCGCTGATGATCAGCACGAAGGCCACGATCTTCGGCGCGGTCATCGCCTCGCCGAACACCACGGTCCCGAGTACGACCGTGCCGACCGACCCGATGCCGGTCCAGACCGTGTAGCCGACACCGACGTCCAGCGATCGCAACGCCAGACTCAGGAAGAAGATCCCGCCCGCCGCCGCGGCGGCGGTGAGCAAGGACGGTCCCAGCACGGTGAAGCCGTTCGTGGCATTGGTGGCCAGCGCGAAGACGACCTCGAAGACGGAGGCGATGAGCAGGTAGACCCAGGGCACGGTCACTCCTTCGAACTATTTGTATGTATATGCAACTTCCTGCTGCCGGAGATAAGGATGCATGTACATGTAAACTTGTGTCAAGCCACGGGTTCACCCGGGCGGTCCCTGTCCGTCTCCTGGAGGAGTGCCGTGCCGAGAAAGTCAGCGCCGTGACCGCGACGGCCGATGTCGAGCTGTGGAATCGCCTGCTGCGAATGCATTCTCAGGTCGAGAACCGCCTCGCCACCACGATGCAGCGACGCCACGGGCTCGGCCTGTCGGAGTATCGCGCGCTCGGCCTGCTGGACGGCGCGCCGCGCCGCGAGTTGCGCATGCAGGAACTCGCCGACGGCCTCGGTTTGAACCAGAGCTCGGTCACCCGGCTCGTCGGTCGCCTCAACGCCGCCGGATACACCGTCCGTGACCTGTGCCCGGACGACAAGCGCGGCGCCTACACCGTACTCACCGACGCCGGGCGCACCCGCTACCGCGAAGCCCGCGCGACCTACACCGCCACGCTCGTCGACGCACTCGCCGACATCGCCGCGGACGACCCGCGGACCGCCGCGATCCTGGCCGCCGCCCGCGAATCCCTTCAGCGAGAACACATCCGGTCATCCGCCGCTGCGCCGCCGCCGTGACCGCGCTCCCTCGCACCTATTTCGCCGGCAACGGGAATCGCGCATCTTGTCGCACCGGCACGACAGCGCGTGGTAGCGCGCCGGATCCGCTGATGCCGGGGCCTGCACCGCTCAGGAACGGTGCGGGCGGTCGACCGAATCGAGGACGGCGCGCCGCAACTGCGCGGGATCGACCGACAGCGGGTCCAGCGGCAGCGGATCGAGGCGTGCGGCTTCGGCGAGGACGCGGTCGAGGCGTTCACAGGCCGGGTCCGCGTGCGACACGGCGTAGCGTGACGGGCCCACGACCGGGCGGGGTCGACGCCGGGAGGGTAGTGCGCCCAAGGACCTGCCGCCGACGGTGATCTCACATGCCGCGCCCGCCGCGACCCGTCGAGAGACGGCTCGCGCGTGATCGAGCAGTGACTGCTCCGATACCCGCTCGCGCTTGGACATATCTACGAGCCTAGACCTACCGGCGGTGTGAGCAACGCCTCGCAGGTAACAACTCAGCGTACGTGCACGGCGGCCGATTGCGCTGCGGCGCTGCGATAGCGGTCGGCGAGCAGGCGAACGACCGCGGGATGCACGCCGATCGGCTCGGCCACACCGTCGGCGCCCGCCTCGTGCAGCCGCTGCTGGAACAGGCCCTGCGCCAGCAGATAGGAGGCGATGAAGACCCGGCGCCTACCCGAGTCACGAAGTTCGGCAACGACTTCCGGGACCCGTGGCGTACCGGTGGCGACGTAGGCGATGCGCACCGGAGCGTCCAGATGCGCGGTGAGCAGCGCGGCCGCGCGGCGCACGTCGGCACGGGCGCGGGCGTCCGACGAACCGGCGGCGGCGAAAACCACCGCGTCGCCGCGCCGCATGCCCGCAGCGCGCAGGCGCATGGTCATGATCCGGGCCAGTGCCGGATCAGGGCCCATCGCCGGGGTCACCGTCACCGCCGGATGCCCGCTCTCGCCGACTTCGCGCGGAACGTCCTGATACACGTGGTAACCGGAGGCCAGGAAGGCCGGGATCACCACAGCGGGCGTGTCCGGGGCGGCGGCGCGCAGATCACGCAGCACCTCCGACGGGGAAGGGCCGAGCACATCGACGAAGGCGGTGCGCACGACCGGCGCGAGGATTCCACGCGCGCAGGATCCGGACAGCTCCCCGGTGACCGCCTCGGCGAGCGCGGCGATCATCTCCACTCCCCTGGTGCTCCTGGTGCCGTGCGCCACCAGGACCAGGGCCGGGCCGTTCACCACGCCCCGATCGTGGGCGCGTAGCGCGGCGCACGGGCGGGGATCCCGATCGACGGGCGCAGCACAGGCGCGTTGTCGTCGGCGCATTCGGCGGCGTCGAGCGCCAGCCGGTAACCACGTTTGACCACCGTCTGAATCGCCTTGGGCGCCCCGAGACCGGCGCGCAGGCGGGCGATCGCGGTCTCCACCGCGTGGGTGTCCTCACCGCCGCCGGGCAGCGCGGCCAGCAGATCCTCACGCGAGACCACCCGACCGGGCTGCCGGGCCAGTGAACGCATCAGGGCCATGGGGGCGGGCGCCAGTTGACGCACCTCGCCGTCGACGACGACGCACCCACCGCGCACGCTCACGATGTGCCCGGCGGCGTGGATACGGTTGGCCCGGCGCGGCAGTTCCTCGGCGACATGCCTGGCCAGCGCGCCGAGGCGGGCGCGAGCGGGCATGGAGGTCGGTACGCCGAGCTCTTCCAACGGCGCCGCGGTGATCGGGCCGACACACGCGGGCAGCACCCGGGTCCGCAGCGCGTGCAACAAGCCCTCCAGCAGGCCGGTCTCCTTGGCCCGCATCAGCATCGAGGCCACCGCGGGCGCGCTGGTGAACGTCACGCAGTCCAGCCCGGTGGTGACGATGGATTCGATCAGCTGGTCCATGGGCCCCTGATCCGCGGGCGGAATCCAGCGGTACACCGGCACCGGCACCACATCGGCGCCCGCGCAGCGCAGTACCTCGCAGAAGTCGGGTACCGGCTCCCATTCGGTGGTGGCGCCGTGCAACTGCACCGCGATGCGCACGCCGTCCACCCCCTCGGCGAGCAGGTGATCGAGCACCTCCGCCGAGGACTCCGAGGCCGGTGACCACTCCTCGCGCAGTTCCGCGGCGCGGATCGCGCCCTTGGCCTTCGGGCCGCGTGCCAGCATCCTGGTCCCGGCCAGGGTGTCGCGCAACTGTTCGGCCAGACCCCAGCCCTCGGCCGCCTCCATCCAGCCGCGGAAACCGATGCCGGTGGTGGCGACGGTCAATCGCGGCGGTTCGGCGATCAGAGTGCGGGTCACTCGTTCGAGTTCGGTGTCGTCGGCCAGCGGAATGATCCGGATGGCCGGCACCGAGACGATCGACGCCCCCCGCCGGGTCAGCAGCTTGGCGAACTCGTCGGCGCGGCGTGCCGCGGTGATTCCGACAGTGAATCCGGCTAGGCCGTCGCCCGCGTCAATGGTGTTCATAGATAACTCATCCGTCCGAGGATTCGACCGTGACCGGCTCGTTGGAAATCGAAACGATGCCGTCGTCCACGCGCACCGCGTATACCGGCAACGCCGCCGATTCGTCGTCGAGGCAGTGTCCGTCGAGGAGCGAGAACGCCTGCTTGAGCAGCGGCGACGCCACGACGGGAATGCCGCCCCGATCCCCGACGATGCCGCGCGACATGACCGCCGCCCGACCGAAGGGATCGATGTTGCCGACGGCGGACAAGGTGCCGTCGGTCATCAGGAACAGGGCCGCCTGCCTCCCGCCTCGCAACAGTACCGCCACGCCACGGCCCGGAATCAGAAAGTCCAAGCGGCAGGCCTGCGTCCAGCCGGTCACGGTGGACGGTGCGAAGCTGGGTGTATCGATTACGGTCATCGGGTTCCTCCTCCGGAAGCCTGTCCCAATTGTTCAGGCGTCCTGTTTCCGCCTGGTTAAGCCGTTATTGCGCCTGGCCGGAAGTGGCTCATTTCGCAGTGGCGCGCGCCACTTCCGGCATGCCGAGCAGGACCGGGACCTTGCGCTCGCCGCTGTCGTCGAAGGAGATGGTCGGGTCGGACTCCTCCGGGGCGTTGACGAAGGACACGAAGCGCGAGAGCTTGTTCTCGTCCTCGAGCACCGCGGCCCACTCGTCCTGATAACCCTCGACATGCCTGGCCATCGCGGCTTCCAGCTCGTCGGCGATGCCGAGGCTGTCGTCGCAGACGACGCTCTTCAGGTAGTCCAGACCACCTTCGAGCGCCTCCTGCCACGGCGCGGTGCGCTGCAACCGGTCGGCGGTGCGGATGTAGAACATCAGGTAGCGGTCGATGTACTTGACGAGCGTCTCGTCGTCGAGTTCGCCCGCCAGCAGCACCGCGTGCTTGGGCGTGAGGCCGCCGTTACCGCCGACGTACAGGTTCCAGCCGTTCTCGGTGGCGATGACGCCGACATCCTTGCCGCGGGCCTCGGCGCATTCGCGGGCGCAGCCGGAGACGCCCAGCTTGAGCTTGTGCGGGGAACGCAGGCCGCGGTAACGCTTCTCCAGCAGCACTGCCATGCCGACCGAGTCCTGCTGACCGTAGCGGCACCAGGTCGAACCGACGCAGCTCTTCACCGTGCGCAGCGACTTGCCGTAGGCGTGGCCGGATTCCATGCCCGCGTCCACCAGCCGCTTCCAGATCAACGGCAGCTGTTCGACGCGCGCGCCGAACAGGTCGATGCGCTGACCGCCGGTGACCTTGACGTAGAGGCCGAATTCCTTGGCGACCTCGCCGATGGTGATCAGCTGCTCGGCGGTGACCTCGCCGCCGGGCATCCGCGGCACCACCGAGTAGGTGCCGTTCTTCTGCAGGTTGGCCAGGAAGTGATCGTTGGTGTCCTGTAGCGCGGCGGCCTCGCCGTCGAGGATGTGATCGCTCGAGGTGGAGGCCAGGATCGAGGCCACCGTCGGCTTGCAGATGTCGCAGCCGGAACCCTTGCCGTACTTGGCGATCAGGCCGGAGAAGGTGCGGATGCCGGTGACCTGGACGATCTGGAACAGTTCGGCACGCGACTGCTCGAAGTGCTCGCACAGCGCCTTGGACATCTCCACGCCGGACTGTTCGAGCAGCTTCTTGAGCATCGGCACACAACCGCCGCACGAGGTGCCCGCGGTGGTGCAGCTCTTGACCGCGGCGATGTCGCAGGCGCCTTCGGCGATGGCGCCGCAGATGGAGCCCTTGGAAACGTTGTTGCAGGAGCAGATCTGCGCGTCGTCGGGCAGCGCGTCGGCGCCCAGTTCGGCGCCGGCCGGGGAGATCAGCGCGGCCGGATCGGCGGGCAGCGGACGGCCGACCAGCGGGCGCAGCGCCGCGTACTGGCTCGCGTCGCCGACCAGGATGCCGCCGAGCAGGGTCTGCGCGTCGTCGGAGACGACCAGCTTGGCGTAGGTACCCTTGGCGGCGTCGTGCAGCACGACCGACAGCGCGCCCTCGGTGGTGCCGTGCGCGTCGCCGAAGCTGGCCACGTCCACACCCATCAGCTTGAGCTTGGTCGACATGTCGGCGCCGGGGAATTCGCCCGCGCCGCCGAGCAGCCGGTCGGCGACGATCTCGGCGGTGGTGTAGCCGGGGGCGACCAGGCCGTAGCAGGTGCCCTCGACCGCGGCGCACTCGCCGATCGCCCAGATGTTCGGGTCCGAGGCCCGCATGCCCAGGTCGGTGACGATGCCGCCACGCGGACCGACGTCCAGGCCGGCGTCGCGGGCGATCTGGTCGTTGGGGCGGATGCCCGCGGAAAACACGACCAGCGCGGCGTCGATGGTCGACTCGTCGGACAGGGTCAACCGCAGGCCGGTCTCGGTCCGCTCGATCGAGGAGGTGCCCACGCCGGTGTGCACGTTCAAGCCGAGGTCGGTGACCAGGCGCTCGAGGACCGCGCCGCCGCCTTCGTCGACCTGGGCGGGCATCAGGCGATTGTTGTACTCGATGACGTGCGGCGTCATGCCGAGCAGCTTCAGCGCGTTGGCCGCCTCCAGCCCCAGCAGGCCGCCGCCGATGACCACGCCGTGCGCGCCCGGTCCGGCTGCCTCGGCGGTGGCGCGGATGCCGTCGAGATCGTCGAGGGTGCGGTAGACGAAGCAGCCGGGCAGGTCGTGACCGGGCACCGGCGGCACGAAGGCGTAGGAGCCGGTGGCCAGCACCAGCGCGTCGTAGCCGATGATCTCGCCTTCGGAGGTGGTGACCTTGCGCGCCTCGCGGTCGATGGACTCCGCGCGGCGGCCCAGCTTCAGCTCGACCAGATCGTCACCGGCGTACTCGTTGCCGGGCAACGCGAGCGCGGCCGGATCCCAGGCCCCGACGTAGGAGGACAGCCCCACCCGGTCGTAGGCGGGCAGCTGCTCCTCGCCGAGGACGACGACCTGCCAGTGCCCCGCCTCGTCGCGGGCGCGCAGCGCCTCGACGAAGCGATGCCCGACCATGCCGTGGCCGGCCACGACCACTGTCTTGCGTGTGGTGGTTTCGGGGTTCATGAGAGACCTCCCAGTGTGGATCGGGCGTCAGGCGCCGGCGGACACGACGGACGGAGTGGCGGGAGCGGATTCGACGACCGCGTCGCCCGCGGGCGAGCGCAGGCTCGGCCGGCGCATGAAGACCATCCAGGTGACCGCGGCGCAGACGATGTAGAAGGCCAGGAAGACCCAGAACGCGGTGGTCGCGGAGTTGGTGGAGGCGTAGGAAGAGCGCAGCACCAGGTTGATGCCCACGCCGCCGAGCGCGCCGATGGCGCCGACGAAGCCGATGAGCGCGCCGGAGGTGTTCTGCGACCAGGCCGAACGCGCGGCCGGGCTCATGTCCAGGCTCTTGGACTTGGCCTCGAAGACCGACGGGATGATCTTGGTGACCGCGCCGTTGCCGATGCCGGAGAGCACGAACAGGGCGACGAAGCCGATGACCAGCACGGCCATCACGCCTCCGCTCGCGACGCCCGCGTTGCCGTCGGCCATCGTGCTCGCGCCGATGACCAGCACGGTGGCGGCCATCATCGCGGCGAAGGTGGCCAGCGAGACCTTGCTGCCGCCGAGGCGGTCGGCCAGCTTGCCGCCGTAGGGGCGGGCCAGCGATCCGAGCAGCGGGCCGATGAAGGCGATCTGCGCGGCGTGCAGTGCGGCCTGGGCGGCGGTGTCCCCGCCCGCCTTGAAGCTGATCTGCAGGATCTGGCCGAAGGCGAAGCTGTAGCCGATGAACGAGCCGAAGGTGCCGATGTAGAGAAAGGCGATGGCCCAGGACTGCGGAACCTTCAGCGACTCGAGCATGAAGGACAGGTCGGCCTTCTGGTTACGCAGGTTGTCCATGTACAGCGCCGCGCCGATGCCCGCCACCGCGATGGCGACCAGGTAGATCGCGCAGATGAGGGTGGCGTACTCGTTGCCGAGGGTGGCGATGACCAGCAGGCCGATCAGCTGGATCACCGGCACGCCGATATTGCCGCCGCCCGCGTTCAAGCCCAGCGCCCAGCCTTTGAGCCGCTGCGGGTAGAAGGCGTTGATGTTGGTCATCGAGGAGGCGAAGTTGCCGCCGCCGATGCCCGCGAAGGCCGCCACCACCAGGAACGTGGTGTACGAGGTGCCGGGCTGGTTGATGAAGTACAGCGTCAGCAGCGCCGGGATCAGCAGCAGCACCGCGGAGAACACCGTCCAGTTGCGACCGCCGAAACGGGCGGTGGCCACGGTGTAGGGGATGCGCAGCAGCGCGCCGACCAGGGTCGGCACCGCCATCAGGAAGAACTTGCCCGCGGCATCGATGCCGTACTTCTCGGTCGGCATGAACAGCACCATGACCGACCAGATCGACCAGATCGAGAATCCGACGTGCTCGGCGAACACCGACCAGATCAGATTGCGACGGGCGATGTCCTTGCCGCCCGCCTCCCAGGCGACGACATCTTCGGCATCCCAGTGCTCGATGTTGTGGTTACGCGTCAGCGTGCTCAACAAGGGCCTCCCAAAATCGGTTGGCCCCCACGGTAGGGAGTAGGTATTGCCGAAATGCTGCCGTGCGTGACGGGTCGATCAACGGTTGCTCACCTGTTCCGGCGAGCCGAGGTGAGTTCCGTGCTCGTGTTTCGCGCATGTGACACAGCGGTTTTCGGCAGGTCACGAAGTGTCACGGGCCACCGGAAGCGGGCTGTGAGTGTGACGCGCACAGCATGCGCCCCCCTCGTGTCCCTCGCAACCGGAACGTCGTGGCACCCGCTCAGGGGCGGCTCTCGGCACCCAGATTCATGGGATGATCCGATGAAACGAGCCGGCCGAACAGATCAGCGGTACCCTGTTTTTCGTGCAACCCGTCCGGCGCACCAGCCTCATCGCCCAGGTAACCGAGCAACTGCGCGCCGAGGTCCGCTCCGGCCGGTGGCCGATCGGCTCCCGCATTCCCACCGAACCCGAACTCACCGAATTGACCGGCACCGGGCGCAATACCGTCCGCGAAGCCGTGCAGGCCCTCGTGCACGCGGGGATGCTGCAGCGCCGCCAGGGTTCGGGCACCTACGTCGTGGCGGGCTCGGAGGTCGGCGGCACCCTCGGCAAGTACTTCGCCGACGCCCGCGACCGTGACGTGATCGAACTGCGTCTGGCACTGGACACTACCGCCGCCGCGCTGGCCGCGCGCCGCCGCGACGACGACGACATCGCCGAACTGCGCAGGCTGCTCGCGGCACGCGTCGCCCAGGACTGGCGCCTCGACCCCGAGGCGATGGCCACCGACGTGGCGTTGCACCGCGCGATCGTGGCCGCCAGTCACAATGCCGTCTATCTGGAGTTCTACGACTCGCTGGTGTCCCGGATCGAAGAGGTCAACCGCGCGCACGCCGCGAAGACCGACCAGTCCTATAGCGACGAGCACACCGCACTCGTCCAGGCGATCATCGACGGCGATCCCGAGCGGGCCGCCCGGACCGCGCGCTGCCTTCTGCACACGGTCCTGGCCGTGTATCCCGATCCCGACCTCGCGTGACCGACCCGACGTAACCAACTGTGCACCACGCGCGGTCCCGCGATGTGAGACGGATTTGCCGGGAACGTCACCGGCGCTCATGGCGACGCAACAACCGGCTTCTACGTTCGACTCGACCGAATTACGAGGCGTCGAGAGGAAGCCGATGACCGCCACAGCAGCTGCCGCCGGCCAGCATTCGGAAACGCCGGCATTCACGCACCAGAAGCGTGGACGCTGGCTCGACAGATGGGATCCCGACAACACCGCGTTCTGGGAATCCGGCGGAAGCCGCACCGCCCGAAAGAATCTCGGCTTCTCGGTGTTCGCGGAGAACCTCGGATTCAGCGTCTGGGTCATCTGGGGCACCGTTGTCACCAGCATGGGCGCCGCGGGCTTCTCGTTCCTCGAGGGACTCGGCAAGGGCAACCCGATCGCGGTGAGCAACGCGCTGCTGCTGACCTCCACCCCGACCCTGGTCGGTGCGGCGCTGCGCATCCCCTACACCTTCGCCATCCCTCGCTTCGGCGGCCGCGCGTTCACCGCGTTCAGTGCCGCGATGTTGCTGATCCCGACTCTCGGCCTGGCCTGGTTCGTCAACCAGCCCGGCACGCCGATGTGGGTGTTCATGCTGCTGGCCGCGCTCGCCGGTTTCGGCGGCGGCAACTTCTCCTCGTCGATGGCCAACATCTCGTTCTTCTTCCCCGAGGGCAAGAAGGGCGCCGCGCTGGGTATCAACGCCGCGGGCGGCAACCTCGGCGTCGCGCAGACCCAGCTGATACTGCCCCTGCTGATCACCCTCGGCACCCACCTGACCGCGAAAGACGCGGCGGGCTACCGATTCGGCATCACGCTCTCGGTCCTGGTCTGGGTGCCGTTCATCCTGATCGCGACCTTCGGCGCGCTGCGCTACATGGACTCCATCACCACCGCCAAGTCCGACGGCAAGTCCTACAAGCTGGCCCTCACCAATCGGCACACCTGGGTGATGTCGTTCCTCTACATCGGCACCTTCGGCTCGTTCATCGGCTTCTCCTTCGCCTTCCCGACCCTGATCAAGGCCAACTTCCCCGACCTGGCCAAGATCAGCTGGATCACCACCCTGGGCAATCTGGCCTTCCTCGGCGCGCTCGTCGGCTCGTTCAGCCGTCCGCTCGGCGGGTGGATCTCCGACAAGATGGGCGGGGCGAAGATCACCGTGGCGGTCTTCACCGGCATGGCGCTGTCGGTGGCGGCCATCGTGGCGGCGCTGGAGCTGCGCAGTTTTCCGCTGTACCTGACCGCGTTCCTGGTGCTGTTCGTACTCACCGGTATCGGCAACGGCTCGACCTACCGGATGATCCCGTCGATCTTCAGCGCGGAATCCAAGAAGTACGCCGCCGAACACGGCCTCGACCTGACCGAAGCCGCGGCCTCGGCCAAGCGGCAGGCCGGTGCGGCGATCGGCGTCATCGGCGCGATCGGCGCCTCCGGCGGGTACCTGCTGCAGCAGGCGCTTCGACTGTCCAACATCAACTTCGGCAGCATGACCCCGGCATTCTGGGCCTACGCGGGAGCCTTCCTGGTGATGGCCGGCGTCACCTGGTTCTTCTACCTGCGTTCCTCGTTCGTGGTCGGGCGGGTCCCCTCGCTGGCTTACGCACGGGTGTGACGTCTGCCCGCCGACTCGGTGTCGGCGAGTCCTGAACCGGAACATCCTCTGTGTCAACGAATGCCGCGCCGGTCCACCGGCGCGGCATTCTCCTGCCCGGACACATCCGGGGTGACGAACACAGCCGGATGCCGAGCCCGTAGGCCGCCGATGCCGATGACAGCGGGGGCGAAGCGGTGGGGCGAACCGACATCGACGCGGTACCGGCTCTCGGTGACCGGGCGCTCCGCACCGGAGCGCAGGTACCGACCGACCGAGCGATCGGAGCAGGAAGCGGACCACGTCAGAGCAGAAAGCGGACCATGTCCGCGGTGCGCGCCAATCCCGGGAACGCATCGGGTGTCGAGCGTGGATGCAGTGCGTGCACCGCGAGCCGAAACATGACCGCTCGCAACAACATCTGCGGCCACTCGGGTAGCTCCGACCAGCGCTCGAGCAGGCCGTCGTCGGCGCCGCCCCACGACAGCGCGTCGACCACCACCACGCCCGCCGCCCAGGGGGCGGGCCGCCAGTACGGCACGATGTCGGACAGGCCGGGCACCTCGGCACCCTGGAACAGCACGGTGCCGAACAGGTCGCCGTGCACGAGTTGCGGCGGAGTGCGCACCTGCTTGCGCAGAGTGGCCAGCTGACCGATCAGTTCCAGGCTGCGATGACCGTCCGGTGTGCTGGGCGTGGCGATCCCGCCCGCGCGCAGGCTGCGCAGCGGCACCTGTTCCCAGGCGGCGCGGTCGGCGGCGACGAAGATGTCCACCTCGGCCCAGGGCGCGATGGGTGGTTGGGCCAGGAACCGGGGACGTTCCAGGTCCGCGGTGGCCTGGTGCAGCCGCAGCGACACCGAGACGACTTCGTCGTGACGTGGTTGCGGGGCGCCGGACAGATAGGTGTCGGCGCGCCAGCCCGACACCACATACCTGCCGTCGGTGGCGCGCACCGGCCGCGCCAGCCGCAGACCGTCCACGCGCAGCGTCTCGCGGACCCGCGCCGACCACGCGGCTCTCGCGTGATCGGCGACCGGCGTCAGCACCACGTCGCCACAGCGCCAGCCCCCCTCCCAGTCGCCCAGGTAGACGGGCGCGATCCCACGCAGACCGAACGTGGAGCGCACGTGCTCGGGGGGTTCCGCGTCGCCGGGGGTGGTCACGACTCGTACGTTAACGCCGTGACGACGCCCGATTCGGTACGGCGCGCCGTGGGTGCAGCGTCCGTGATCTGCCGAGGTCCGACGCGGTGCGGAGGCTGTCAGTAAACCGGCAGCGACGGGTCGATCTGGGTGGCCCAGGCCACGATGCCGCCCTGCACATGGGTGGCATCGGAGAAACCGGCGCTCTTGAGCACGGCCAGCGCTTCGGCCGAGCGGATGCCGGTCTTGCAGTACAGCACGATCGGCCGGTTCTGCGGCAGATCGGAGAGCGCTTCGCCGGAGAGGATGCGATCCTTCGGGATCAGCGTGGCGCCCTCGATACGCACGATGTCCCACTCGACCGGCTCGCGCACATCGATCAGCTCGATCTCCTTGCCCGAGTCGATCAGATCCTCGAGCTCCTTCGCGGTGATCGTGGACCCGGCGGAAGCGGCCTGGCCTTCCTCGGACACCACACCGCAGAAAGCCTCGTAGTCGATCAGCTCGGTGATCGGGCGACGTTCCGGATCGCGACGCAGCTTGATGGTCCGATAGGTCATGTCCAGTGCGTCGTAGACCATCAGCCTGCCCAGCAGCGGCTCGCCGATGCCGGTGATCAGCTTGATCGCCTCGGTGACCATGATCGAGCCGATCGAAGCGCACAACACGCCGAGCACGCCACCTTCGGCGCAGGAGGGCACCATGCCCGGCGGCGGGGCCTCGGGGTAGAGGTCGCGGTAGTTGATGCCGCGGCCGTCCGGCGCGTCCTCCCAGAACACCGAGGCCTGGCCCTCGAACCGGTAGATCGACCCCCAGACGTACGGCTTGCCCGCCAGCACGGCGGCGTCGTTGACCAGGTAACGGGTGGCGAAGTTGTCGGTGCCGTCCAGGATCAGGTCGTACTGGGCGAACAGTTCCACGGCATTGTCCGGTTCCAGACGGAACTGGTGCAGCCGCACGTCCACATCCGAGTTGATCTCGAGAATGGAATCGCGGGCGCTCTCGGCCTTCGGCCTGCCGATGTCGGACTGACCGTGGATGACCTGACGCTGCAGATTCGACGCGTCGACCTCGTCGAACTCCACGATGCCGAGCGTGCCGACACCTGCGGCGGCCAGATACAGCAGGGCGGGTGAGCCGAGTCCGCCCGCGCCGATCACCAGCACCTTGGCGTTCCTCAGCCGCTTCTGCCCGTCCACACCCACGTCGGGAATGATCAGGTGGCGGCTGTAGCGAGCGATCTCGTCCTTGCTCAGATCCGCGGCCGGCTCGACCAGCGGCGGCAGGGACTTCGATAGTGACACGTCGGGGACTCCTCGCATCGTGTGGGCCGAATCCCGAGGTACAACGTCGGGGAATGGGTTGTTCTTCCCGGTACCGCCCGGCGGCGGTCCGGCTGGTCAGCCGCGCGGATAGGGCCAGGGATTGAACCGGCAACTCTTGCTGTCCATCGGCACCACCCCGCCCGGATCGAGAGCGGCGATGGCGTCGTTGTCGGTACCGAAGGTCTGCTGCATCATGATCGGCGCCAGGCCGCCGTCGGTCTCACACGGCTGATGCTGGTGGTACCCGATCGCATGGCCGACCTCGTGATTGACCAGGTATTGACGGTAGGAGCCGATGTCGCCGTCGAAGGCCAGGGCGCCGCGCACCCAGCGCGCCTCCGAGAGCAGCACCCGGTCCAGGCCGGCGTTGTAGCAGGAGGAATCGATGGGGATCTCGAAACCACAGGCCGTCCGGACCGTCTGGCGCGAGGTGAGCGAGATACGGAAATCGGGAGTGCCCGCATCGACGCGGCGGAAGGCGAACTTCGGATCGTGCACCCAGCTCTTGGGATTGGCCAGGGTGCTGTCGATCATCTTCGCCACCGAGGCATCACCGCCGAAACCCGAGGTGTCCACACCGTTCTCGATCTCGACGGTGTAGGAGAAGTGGTATTCGGTTCCCGAGCCCACCTCGGGACTCGTACCGGGGACCACCCGCCACTGGCCCGTGCCCGCCTCGGCGAAGGGGCCGCCGTCGGGCAGCGCGCCGGTCGGCAGATCGGCGGGGAAGGTGCCGTCACCGGGCGGAGCGCCGATCACGCCGCCCTCGGTCGGCGCGCTCAGTGCGCCGAATCCGGGTTCCTCACCGTCGGCGGTGAGGCCGGGACCACCGCGCATCGCGTCGACCAGCACCAGCGCGGTCACGGTCAGCAACACCGGCAGGGCGTAGGCGCGCCAGCCGTAGGTGGACACGAAGCGGCCGAGCGCGCTCTGCTTCTTGACCGGGCGATCGGGGCGCGGAGCACGGCGGGCGTTGTCGGTGGCGGCGGTCGGGTCCCAGCGGGCGCGCAGCGGTTGACGGGAACGGTCGGGACGCGCCCAGGTCTCGGTCGCGGTTCCCGGGGATCGGCCGTTGCCTGCGAGTGCGTCCGGCCGCGATGCCACTCCCGAGGTCACATCGTGCCCGCCGCCGGACGGTCTTTCCGTTCGGTCGGTCACGACGACCAGGTTCTCACAGTGCGCGATCGGCGACACCGGCCGCGTACCGCACGCGCCGGAAGGCTGCGAGAAATCTCACCGGCGGGCGATCTCATCGCGCACCCGGGTCGGCTGAGGACACCCGAGCGAGTATCGTGCAGGGAATACCCGGTGTACAACCCCTTTCTTGCCCCGGGGAATCGACTGGGAGAGCGAACATATGACCGACCTCGTGGACCGGATGACAGGCCGCAGGCTGTCCTCCGATGCCCCGCAGCCGACCAAACGCGGCACCCGGCTGCCGCGCGACGAACGGCGGCAGCAGCTACTCCACGCGGCGAGCGAGGTGTTCGTGCTACGCGGCTACCACGCCGCGGGCATGGACGAGATCTCCCAGGTCGCTGGCGTCAGCAAACCCGTGCTGTATCAGCACTTCACGAGCAAGCTCGAGCTCTACATCGCGGTACTGCAGAACTATGTCGACATGCTGGTGTCGAGCGTGCGCCAGGCGCTGCGCTCCACCACCGACAACAAGCAGCGCGTCCGCGCGGCCGTGCAGGCCTACTTCGATTTCGTGGACAACGAGATGCAGGGCTTCCGGTTGGTCTTCGAATCGGATCTGACCAGCGAGCCGCAGGTACAGCGCCGGGTCGAGCAGGCCACCGAGGCCTGTGTGGACGCGGTCTTCGACCTGGTCGCCCACGACTCCGGTCTGGACCCCTACCGCGCCCGGATCCTGGCCGTCGGCCTGGTCGGCGCCAGCCAGTTCACCGCGCGCTACTGGCTGGAGGCGGACCGCCCGATCCCGAAGGAAGAGGCCGTCGACACCACCGTCGCGCTGGCCTGGGGTGGTCTGTCGCACGTCCCGCTGCACAACGAGGAACGCCGGGTCTAGACCGCGGACTCCACCGACGAACACACCGCGCCCTCGGCATTCCTTCCGGAAGGAATGCCGAGGGCGCGGTGTGTTCGGTCCGCCGGATCAGATGGCGGCGAAGCCGACCCGGCCCACGGTGGAGGTGCCGATCTCGACGTAGGCGACCTTGGCGGCCTGCACCAGGAACGTACGCCCCTTGTCGTCGGTCAGCTTCACGATGCCCTCGGCCCCGTTCAGCGCCTCGGACACCAGCGCCTCGACCTCATCCGGCGTCTGCGTGCTGGTGATGACCAACTCGCGGGGGCTATCCGAAATACCGATCTTGACCTCCACGGCCAACCTCCGAACTTAGAGTCCTGTGCTGTCCGAACCAGGCTAGTGCAGTCGCGGCCCCCTGGAGCACACGAGTGCTGTGCTCTGAGCGAACCGAGGCATCCGAGCGAACCGAGGCACCCGAGCGAACCGAGGCACCCGAGCGAACCTGGGCACCCGAGCGAACTCGGCGCCTCAGATGCCCAGCACGGCCATCCGCTCGGCATGGCTGGCCTGCATGCGCTCGAACAGCGCGCCGATGCCGTTGAGATCACCGGTCACGGCGAGTACCAGGTCGGTCAGCTCGTCGCGCTGGGCCATCACGTACTGCGCCTGGGTGATCGCCTCGCCGAGCAGGCGCCTGCCCCACAGGGTCAGCCGGTCGCGCTCGGAGCGGTTGTCGCGCACCGCGCGACGCACCTCCTCCACGACGAACTCCGAGTGGCCGGTCTCGGCGAGCACGTCGCGCACGATGGCGGTCACCTCGGGGGTGAGCGCGCCCGCGATCTCGGTGTAGAAGTCCGCCGCGATGCCGTCGGCGACGTAGAACTTCACCATCGACTCGAGCCAGGTGGAGGGATCGGTGGAGGCGTGATAGGCGCTCAGTGGCCGCACGTAGGGCGCCATCGCGTCGAACACGTCGACGCCGCGCTCGCTCAGCGCGGTGCGCAGGGTCTGGAAGTGGGCCATCTCCGAGGCCGCCATCTCGGCCACCGCGACCTTGCCACGCAGCGAGGGAGAGAGTTCGGCTTCCTCGGCGAGACGGTAGAACGCGGAGATCTCGCCGTAGGCCAGCACCGCGAACAGTTCGGTGACACCCGGATGGTCGGCGGCGATCGGCGGATTCGCCCGAGTCTGCGCAGACGAAACGGACTGTGCCGACGGGACAGATGACGAAACACCGATCGCTGCGGATGACTGTGCTCCCATGCCGCCCAGCGTAGCCCTCGTGGCAGGAACGGTAGCTCCCGTGTCGCCCGCGGGGATCCGGCGTCGGTCAGGACACTTCGGCGAGGAACTTTTCCAGATGGGCCCAGGTGGTCTCGCGTGCGGTTTCGCCGGTGAGAATGCCCAGATGGCCGCCGGGCACCGTGTCGTAGCGGACGAACGGCGCACCGCTCAGCAACCGCGCGCCCGCCGCCACGGCCCTGGCCGGGGTGATCACGTCGGTCGTGCCGCCGATGAGCAGCACCGGTGTGTTCACCTCCGACAGCGCGATGCGCCTGCCTCGCAGGTTCAGCCCGCCGCGACCGATGTCGTTGGCCAGCACCAGCCGTTCCCACAGCTGCGCGTAGAAGCGGCCCGGGTAGCCGGGCATCGCGGCCATGAACCGGTCGATGGACTCCATCTTGGCCAGTGATTCGGTGCGCGCGATATTGCTGGCGACGAACCAGGGCCTGGTCAGTTCCCGGTTCCACGCCGTCGCCCGATAGGCGGCGCGGGTCAGCGGCGCGGGCACGCCCGTGGCGCGCACGGCGGTCGAGACGGTGCGGCCGCCGTCGATCCTGGCGACGGTGCGCACCGAACTCATCCCCGGCATCTCGTCGTAGTCCAGCGGCGAACCGACCGCGGTGATGGAGCGGATCGGCAGATGCGCGTGCGCGGCGGCGGCGAGCAACGACAGCGTGCCGCCGATCGACCAGCCGACCAGGTCGACCGGTGCCCCGGCGGCATCGGCACTGGCCCGCAGGACGGCGTCGGGCAGGATGTCGTCGATCCAGTCCTCGAAGCCCATCCGCCGGTCGGCGTAGCCGATCTCGCCGTAGTCGACCAGGTACGGGGTGCGCCCGGTCCCGAGCAGGAAGCGTGCCAGGCTCTGGTCCGGCCGCAGGTCGAAGCAGCTCGCGGGCGCGGCCAGCGGGGGCACCAGCAACACCGGCGGGTGCGCGCCCCCGGCGCCGTCGCGGAGCTCGTCGCGCTCGAATCGGCGCAGTTGCCGATGCGGTCGATCCCAGAGCACCGTCGACGCGGTGGGCTCGGGCGCTTCGACGCCGGTACCGAAGGTCAGTGCCCAGGCATTGCGGGCGGCGAGGGTGACGGTGTCTGCGATGCTCACGCCCAAGAATGTCTCACAGCCTGTCACAGACAGCTGCGGGCCACTGTCGCGGCGGAGGCGGCCCGCGACGCCGGTCACTCCGGTACCGGGAGGCCGGCCCGGGCGGACCGGGTGCCCGCCGAATTCACCTGTCGCGCACAGTGAATCCCTTGCCCATACCGCGTCGATGATCATTCGCCGAAAATCCACCGGCCCGAAAATTCGGGGGCTGCACATTATCACGCTACAATCAAGGCGGACTGTGGAGAATTTCGCTCCCGAGCCCACCACGAAGTCGCGCCGAACAGCGGTCCGTACACCGATGACCGCGGCGGTGACACCAGGTGGACACCGATGCGTTCCGCAGTCCGGAAATGTGCGCGCACCAGATCCGCATCACCCCGCGCCGCGCCGATTGCTCCGGGCCGAAAGCGCCCACCGCCCGCCGTCGATCACGACGGGCCAGCGACATCCGGCAGCGCCCACGGTGAACATCACAGGCGGATACGTGGTCGTCGCGGACCGGCCGGTCCGCCCCACGCCTCGTGCGCGCGTGACGCGATGACGAGGAAAGGCACGATCCTGAGCAAGATCACTGTCGAGCAGGAGCCAGGTCTGACGGACACTCTGGTGACGGCCGAACTGGACAACACACATACCGCCCCGACTTTCGCCGAATTGGGAGTGCGCGAGGAAATCGTCCGCGCGCTCGACGAGCGGGGTATCGAACGTACATTCGCCATTCAGGAACTCACCCTGCCGTTGGCGTTGGCCGGTGAGGACCTCATCGGTCAGGCCCGCACCGGTATGGGCAAAACCTTCGGATTCGGCGTCCCGCTGCTGCATCGCGTGGCCACCGCCGATTCCGGCACCACTCCGCTGGACGGCACCCCGCGCGCACTGGTCATCGTGCCCACCCGCGAGCTGTGCATCCAGGTCACCGAAGATCTCGAGCGCGCGGGCAAGTACCTGCGCAACCACAAGGGCGCGCTGAAGGTCTCCGCGATCTACGGTGGCCGCCCCTACGACTCCCAGATCGCCGCCCTGCGCGACGGCGTCGACGTGGTCGTCGGCACTCCGGGTCGCCTGCTGGATCTGGCCAAGCAGAACCATCTGATCCTCGGCAAGATCGGCGTGCTGGTTCTCGACGAGGCGGACGAGATGCTCGACCTGGGCTTCCTGCCCGATATCGAGCGCATCCTCACCATGGTTCCCGCGCAGCGCCAGACCATGCTGTTCTCGGCCACCATGCCCGGGCCGATCATCACCCTCGCCCGCACTTTCCTCACCCGCCCCACCCACATCAGGGCCGAGGAACCGCATGATTCCGCGGTGCACGACCGCACGGCGCAGTTCGTCTACCGCGCGCACGCGCTGGACAAGGCCGAGCTCGTCGCGCGGGTACTGCAGGCCGAGGGTCGCGGCGCCACCATGATCTTCACCCGCACCAAGCGCACGGCTCAGAAGGTGGCCGACGACCTGGCCGAACGTGGATTCGCGGTCGGCGCGGTGCACGGCGACCTCAATCAGGTGCAGCGCGAGAAAGCGCTGGACAAGTTCCGCAAGGGCGCGATCGACGTGCTGGTCGCCACCGACGTGGCCGCGCGCGGCATCGACATCGACGATGTCACCCATGTCATCAATTACCAGTGCCCGGAAGACGAGAAGACCTACGTCCACCGCATCGGCCGGACCGGTCGCGCGGGCCGCACCGGTGTCGCGGTCACGCTGATCGACTGGGACGAACTCAACCGCTGGGCAGGCATCGACACCGCCCTCGGTCTGGGCATTCCCGAGCCGGTGGAGACGTACTCGCGGTCCCCGCATCTGTTCGCCGAGCTCGGCATCCCGGAGGGTGTCACCGGCACCGTGCGCAAGGCGCCGCGTGTCCGAGAAGCCGATGCCGTGGTGGAGGAGCGTCCCGCCCGCGCGCCGCGCAAGCGCAACCGCAGGCGGACGT
Source organism: Nocardia higoensis (assembly GCF_015477835.1). Classification (NCBI taxonomy): domain Bacteria; kingdom Bacillati; phylum Actinomycetota; class Actinomycetes; order Mycobacteriales; family Nocardiaceae; genus Nocardia; species Nocardia higoensis. The sequence goes on from NZ_JADLQN010000001.1 coordinate 2,494,679, forward strand.
TGCGCGGCAAGCCGCTCGACGAGTCGCAGACCACCGAGCACAGCGAAACCCCGGCGGGCGACGCCGCCGAACGCGTCTCCGCCGACGCCGCGGTTGCCGATACCTCCGCGGTTGCCGATACCTCCGCCCCGGAAACGCCGACCGGAAACGATCGGGTGGGCGCCGATGAAGCTCCGGCCCGTCGCAGGCGCAGGCGCCGCCGTGGTGGCTCCTCGGCGAACAGCGCTGGCGCCCAGGCAGGTTCGGCCGACGCGAACGTTGCGGCGCCGACCGACGCCGCAACGCGCGCCGACGCGGCGCCCCAGCCCGACGCGGTGACGCAGCGCGGAGCCGCGGAGCCGCGCGACAGCTCGGCTTCCGACGGCGCCGCCACGTGTGCCGATACCTCGGCGAGCGAGGCGGAGACCGCGAATACCGCTGCTGCACAGGTCGATTCGGCCGGTCAGAGCGTCGATGCGGCCGCTGCTACGGCGGCAGTCCCTGATGCCGGGACGACAGCCACGCAGAACTCGGCCGCGGCGACGGATTCGGCTTCCGTACCGGCGACCGACGCGCCCCGTCGCCGGACTCGGCGTCGCACCGGTGCCACCGAGCCTGCCGACACCGCGGCCACCGACACCACCGTGACCGCTGCGCCGACTGCCCCCACATCGGCCGAGAGGGAGTCGGCGCAGGACACCGACGTCGCGCAGGTCCCCGCCGAGCCGGTCGAGGGCACCGCCCCTGCCGCCACCGAGGTGAGCACGGCGGACGGACAGACCGCTCCGCGCCGTCGTACCCGCAAGGCCGCGACCGGCGAAGCCTCGACCTCGGAAAACACCGGGGCGACGGTGCAGCCGGCCGAGGCAGCGGAAGCCCCGGAGGCAGCGACCGCGGAGGCGGTCGAGGGCGGCAAGCCCGCACCCCGCAAGCGCGCCCCCCGCAGGACAGCGGAGGCCGCGACCGCGGAGACGACCGACGGCGACACCCCGGCACCCCGCAAACGCGCCACCCGCAAGAAGGCGACCGCCGAGGCCGACGCATCGGCCGCACCTACGGCGACCGCAGCGGCGACCGCGTCGGGCCCGGACACCACCCCGGCCGACCCCGTGGCCCAACCCGCCGAGGCGACTCACGCCCCGACCGGGATCGACACGGCACAGGCGAACGGCGCGACCGGCGCCGCTCCTCGCCGCCGGGCCCGCAAGGCCGCCGCGACCACCGAAGCCGCGACTACGGCAAGCATCGGGGCGGCGACAGCAGAGCCGGCCGAGGCAGCGACAGCGGGAGCGGCCGAGGGCGACAAGCCCGCACCCCGCAAACGCGCCCCCCGCAAACCGGCGGAGGCCGCGACCGCGGAGACGACCGACGGCGACACCCCGGCACCCCGCAAACGCGCCACCCGCAAGAAGGCGACCGCCGAGGCCGACGCATCGGCCGCACCTGCGGCGACCGCAGCGGTGGCCACGTCGGCCGGGCCGGACACCACCCCGGCCGACCCCGTGGCCCAACCCGCCGAGGCGACTCACGCCCCGACCGGGATCGACACGGCACAGGCGAACGGCGCGACCGGCGCCGCTCCTCGCCGCCGGGCCCGCAAGGCCGCGACCGCGGAAACCGATGGGGCCACGGGAGAAGCGGCTGGGGCCGACAAACCCGCGCCCCGCAAACGCGCCCCCCGTAAGAAGGCCGACTCGAGCGCCGATGCGGTGGAAACGACGGCGGGATCAGCGGCTTCGGCGTAGAGCGGGCTATCGACTAATCTCGCATTCGTGCTCGCACCAGAGCGGCGAACGCGCGCCGACATCATCGCCGCCATCGGTATCGCGGTCGCGGTGCTGCTCGCCGCGATCGTGGTGTGGGCGCGCGGCGACGCCACCGGTACCGAATCGGTGACGGCGGTCGAGCCGGCGACCACCCCGTCGGCCGCGGTCGAACTTCCCACCACTCTGCGGGAGTTGTGGCACGCCCCCGACGACGCGAGCGATCGCGCTCTCGTCGCCGGGGGCGCGGTCGTCACCGCCTCCGACGGCACCGTCACCGGACGCGATCCGGACAGCGGCGCCGAACTGTGGCACTACCGCAGGGACATGCCGCTGTGCGGGGTGGAAGCGCAGTTCGGCATGGTGGTGGCCGTCTACCGGGACGAGCGCGGATGCAGCCAGGCCACCATGCTCTCCGGCAACGACGGCGCGCGCCGCACCGCACGCAGCAGTTACATGGACGACGAGGTACGGCTGTCGGTGGACGGCACCTACCTGCTGGCCTACGGCGACGAGCGACTGGAAGTGTGGCGTTCGGATCTGGTGCGCACCGTCGAATACGGCTATGTCGACGCGCCGGTGAACGTGAAAACCCAACCCCGCCGGGGTTGCGCGCTGCTCTCGGCGGCCTCCGGCTCGTCGCGGCTGGCGGTGCTGGAATCGTGTCCGGACGACGCGGCCATCCGCCTGACGGTGATGAACCCGTCGCCCAAGGACAACACCGTCCCCGAGGAATACGGTTCCCGCGTACTGACCGGGCCCGGGGCACAGTCGCGTGAAGCGAAGGTGCTCGCGGTGTCCGACAGCAAGATCCTGCTCTACCAGCCGGGCGCCGAGTCGGGTTCGGAGTCCGTGCCGCCGCGCCTGTCGGTTTTCGACGGCAACGGCAATCCGCTTGCCGTGCACGAGCTTCCGGCGCCGATGAAGGATCCGCGGACGACCAGGGTGGGGTCGGTGTCGTTGGTGCACACCGGCTCGGACCTGATCGCGCTGAACTCGGCCACCTTCGAGCCGCAGTGGACGGTCCCGGGCGCGATCGGCACACCGGCGGCGATGGCGACCCGGCTGCTGGTGCCGGTGCCCGATGCCATCGTGGCCGTGGATCTGATCAGCGGGGCCGAGGTGGCACGTATCCCCGTCGACCGCTCCGGCGGGGCGGACGCGGAGATATCCCTCGCCGTCCTCGGCGAGATCGTGCTCGAGCAGCGCGGCGACACCCTCTTCGGGCTCGGCTGACCGGAGCCGCTCGCCCCGCGCGCGCACCCGACCGTCCCGCCCGGCCGAGCGCAGATCTATCCGACCGGAGTCCGTGAGCACCGGACTCCCCCGACCGACGGAGCACCCGATGTCCGAATCGCCGATCCGCCGCGCCACCCGCGACGATGTTCCCGCCCTGGTGCGTCTGGTCTACGACCTGGCCGAATACGAGCGTGCCCGCGAGGAGTGCACTCTCACCGAGGAGCAGTTGCGCACCGCGTTGTTCGGCCCCGCGCCCGCCCTGTTCGCGCACGTGGCCGAGGACGAGACCGGCGCGGTCGTCGGCTGCGCGATCTGGTTCCTGAACTACTCCACCTGGGACGGCGTGCACGGCATCTATCTCGAAGACCTCTTCGTCGACCCGGCGGCCAGGGGCGCCGGTCTGGGCAAGGCGCTGATCGCCGCGCTGGCGAAGGAGGCCGTCGATCACGGCTACAGCCGGGTGTCGTGGTCGGTGCTGACCTGGAATACACCCTCGATCGAGTTCTACCGGGCGATCGGCGCGGCCGAGCAGGACGAGTGGGCCGGCTACCGCCTCAGCGGCGCGCACCTGTCGGCGCTGGCCGCGACCGTCTCCTGAGTCCTGCGAAACGACACCCGTGCGCATCCCCACGACTTTCACGCTGCCCGCGAACGCCGAAGAGGCCACGGCGATCCAGAACGAACTCCGACGTGGAGTGATCACCGTGGACCCGCGCCCACCGGCCTTCGCCACCGTCGCCGGACTCGACTCCGCCTACGACGACGCGACCGGCCTGGCCGCCTCGGCCGCGGTCGTGCTGGACGCCCGGTCCCTCACGCCTATGGAGACCGCCGTCGCGCACGGTGAGGTGCGGTTTCCCTATGTGCCCGGCCTGCTCGCCTTCCGCGAACTGCCGACCACCCTGGCCGCGCTGGAACAGCTGACGACGACCCCCGATCTGCTGGTCTGTGATGCGCAGGGCGTGGCCCACCCGCGCCGCTTCGGGCTGGCCTGTCACGTGGGCGTGCTGTGCGAGCTGCCGACGATCGGTGTGGCCAAGAACGCGTGGGGCGTGTGGAGTGAACCGGGCCCGCGCCGCGGCGACGCCACCGACATACTGCTCGACGGCGAGGTGGTCGGGCGCGCGCTGCGCACCCGCGACGGCGTGAAACCGGTTTTCGTCTCGGTGGGTCACGCCATCGGCCTGGACACTGCCTGCGCGCAGGTACTGGCTCTCACCCCGCGCTATCGCCAGCCGGAGACCACCAGGCAGGCCGACCAGCTCTGTCGCCGCGCACTCGCCGAGGCCGTCGCGGCACGGTCCGAGCCGAACGCTCGTCCCTGAATCCGTTCGTCCCGAGCCCGCTCACGCCGGGCCATTCACGCCGGGCCGTTCATCCCTGGGGAGACGCGCCCCCATAGTCCTCGGCCATCCAACGGTTCGAGGCGGGCGCGAACAACATCACCAGCGCCGCGACCACGATCACGGCGAGCAACGTGCCGAGTACAGGCTGATGGGAATCGGTGAGCAGCGACCATGCCACGGGCAGCAACAGAATCTGCGCGATCACCGCGATCGAGCGTCCCCAGCGGTGCCCGAGCAACAGCCCGATGCCCGCCGCGAACACCCCGCCGCCGAGGATGCCGAACCACGCCGCCGTGCCGTAGCCACTGGCCTGGGACTGATCGTGGCCGAGCAGGCCGCGGATCACCAGCACGATCGCCACGGTCACCGCGACGCCGCCCTCCAGGGTCACCAGCGCGCCCGCGCCGCGCACCGTGACCGGTGTCGCGTCCGCCGAAATCTCACCCGGGTCCGAGATCTCACCCTTGCCGGTCCCATCACTGTCGCTGTCAGCCACGCGGCCAAGCCTACGACGCGCGCCGCGCTCGTCACGCCGCCCGGTCGGCCCGGTCGGCCCGGTCGGCCGGATACGAGCCGCCGCCGCTCGCGCAACTAGGCTGCTCGGCGTGCGCACGCTGCTGATCGTCAATCCCAATGCCACTTCGACCACCCCGGCCACCCGCGATCTGCTGGCGCACGCGCTGGAAAGCCGCACGCAGTTGACCGTCGCACACACCCAGCACCGCGGTCACGCGGCCGAACTCGCCCAGTGGGCCTCGACCAACCAGATGGATCTGATCGTCGTACACGGCGGCGACGGGACGGTCAACGAGACCATCAACGGTTTCGTCCCGCTGCCCGAACTCGACGACGGACAGGTCTGGCGCCCGCGCCTGGGCATCATTCCCGGCGGCTCGGCGAATGTCTTCGCCCGCGCACTGGGAATTTCGCCGGACCCGGTCACAGCGACCAACCAGCTCATCGACCTGCTCACCCTGAATCGCGACCGCCGAATCGGCCTGGGACTGGCCGACGACCGCTGGTTCACCTTCAGCGCCGGCGTGGGCTTGGACGCCGATGTGTGCGAGGCCATAGATGCCGCCCGCGCGAAAGGCCATTCGGCCACTCCGGCGCGCTATCTTCGCACAACAGTTCGACAATTCTTCCGCGCCAAGGGGCATGAACCGAAGGCGCGAATCACCATTCCAGGACATGAGCCGATCGACGGTGTGCATTACGTCTTCGTGACGAACACCGATCCGTGGACATATCTGAACTCCACTCCCGTGCGCACCAATCCCGGCACGAGGTTCGAGACCGGCCTCGGGGTGTTCGCCATGAGATCGATGTCACTACTGCCCACCCTCCTGGTCGCCGGGCAACTTCTCGCGCCGGAGGGAAACCCGCAGTCGCGCCAATTGTTTCGCCAGGACGACGTCCCGGCCGTGCATATCGAGGCGCGGGAGCCTCTCGGCCTGCAAATCGACGGCGACTTCATCGGCAAGCGCGAGACGGTGGATTTCACCGCCGTCGCCGGCATGCTCGATGTCGTGGCTCCGCAGTCGTGAGAGCGACCTCACACCTGTGACGAACCTCCCGGTTGCGCTGCGAAAAGCCGGGCGAGCGAGTAAAAAGGAACGGACGGGCACCCCATGCGGGAACCCCGATCGCGTGAGCTTCCCCACGGTGACCTGGATACCTATTGACATCTACGGTGTTCGTGAAAGCATTCACAAGCAACCGTGCGGAAACCTTCAGGTCGCACAAGTTAACGAACCACAAACCACTAAGGCGCCTCTCCGGGCGCCCAGCAAAGGAGCAGAGGAATGGACTGGCGCCACAAGGCCATCTGTCGCGACGAGGACCCCGAACTGTTCTTCCCGGTGGGTAACAGTGGTCCTGCGCTCGCGCAGATTGCCGATGCCAAGCTGGTCTGCGCCCGCTGCCCCGTCACCGCCGATTGCCTGTCCTGGGCCCTGGGCTCCGGTCAGGACGCGGGCGTATGGGGTGGTATGAGCGAAGACGAGCGCAGGGCGCTGAAGCGTCGCAACGCGCGCACCCGCACCCGCACCACCGTCTGAGAGACGACGCAGCGATACCGGGCCCTATTCGGCGGCCCGGTATACGCATTGAGCCCGGCACACGGACAAGTGCCGGGCTGTTTTATTTTCGCGGAATTGTCTGCAATTTTTCGGTAATAGACGAACGATTCACAACGTGTCCTACACCACATGAATAACTCCGCTTTCATTCGGCGCGCGCACCGCCGGTAAAGGCAAGGCATCTTCTCGGCAAATGCCGGCGGCGGAACGTCGGATACCGAGGCCGGGCAGGATGGAGCGGCCGGGCCGTCAGCGCCCTTGACGACGGCCGAGCGGCACACGCAGCACCGCGTCGGTTCCGACGTCGGCACCGGGGTGCAGTCCGATCGAGCCGCCCAGTTCGGCGGTCACCAGGGTCCGCACGATCTGCAGCCCCAGCCGATCCGAGCCCTCCAGACTGAAACCCGGGGGCAGGCCGCGGCCGTCGTCGCTGATGATCACGTCGAGCCAGCGGGCCGAACGCTCCGAGCGGATGGTGACGGTACCGGTCTGGCCGGAGTCGAAGGCGTGCTCGATGGCGTTCTGGACCAGCTCGGTCAGCACCATCACCAACGGGGTGGCGCGCTCGGCGGAGAACACGCCGAGAGAGCCGGCACGGCGGACCTTGATCCGGGTCGTGTGCACGGTGGCGACGTCGGCCATGATCGGCAGCAGCCGGTCGACGACCTCGTCGAGATCGACCTCCTCGTCCACCGACATCGACAGCATCTCGTGCACCGAGGCGATCGAGGTGACCCGGCGGACCGACTCGGTCAACGCGACTCTGGCTTCCTCGTTCTCGGTACGCCTGGCCTGCAGTCGCAGCAGCGCCGCGACAGTCTGCAGATTGTTCTTGACCCGGTGGTGGATCTCGCGGATGGTCGCGTCCTTGGACAGCAGCGCGCGGTCGCGGCGTTTGACCTCGGTGACATCGCGGACGAGCACCGCCGCGCCCGCCAGCTCACCGTGCGGTCGCAGCACCAGGGTGCGCAGCAGGACCGTGGCGCCCCGCGCCTCCACCTCCATGCGGCGGCCGGTTCGCCCGGCGAGCGCGGCCTGGATGTCGCCGACGACCTCCTGGGCGTCGAACGGATCGGTGATCAGCGACCGGGTGGTGGCGGCCAGGTCCTGCCCGTCGAGATCGGCCTGCAGCCCCATCCGGTGATAGGCCGACAGCGCGTTCGGGCTGGCATAGACGACGATGCCCTGGGTGTCGAGACGGATGAACCCGTCACCGGCACGTGGACTGGAGTGCGTGGCCGCGCGGTCCTCGGTGGTGGGGAAGGTGCCCTCGGCGATCATCTGGCACAGATCGTCGGCACAGGCGACATAGGCGATCTCCAGGCTGCTGCGCACCCGGGAACGCTGCATGTCGGTGTCGCGGGAGAGCACGGCGATCACATGGTCGCCGCAGCGCACCGGGATGGCCTCGCGCACCGCGTGTACCGGGTGCGGGTGGTAGACGCCCTTCATCTCCGCGTCGCCCTCGGTACGGGTCACCGTGCCGGTCAGCAGCGCCTCGAACACCTGCGGATGATCCTCGCGCGAGGCGACCGTACCGACCATGTCCTCGACGTGCACGGTCGACGCCGTCGTGGGACGGCACTGGGCGACGCAGACGAGATCCGCGCCGTCCTCCACCGGACCGGCCCCCACCCACAGCAGAAGATCGGCGAAGGACAGATCGGCGAGCAGCTGCCAGTCCCCCACCACCCTTTGCAGATGGTCCACGGCCAGGCCGGGAAGGTCGGTGTGTTCGGCGAGGAGTTCGCTCAGCGTCGCCATATCGGGTCCGGCGCCGGACCGCTAGGAGATGACGGCGATGAGATCGCCGGCCTGTAGCACCTGGCCGGGCTCGACCTCCACGGCGGTGACCTCACCGGCGATCTCGGTGAGCACCGGGATCTCCATCTTCATGGACTCGAGCAGGATCAGCGTCTGGTCCTGTTCGACCTTGTCGCCGACGCTGACCTCCACGGTCAAGACGGTGGAAACCATCTCCGCGCGCACTTCCTCAGCCATGACACCTCATTCGTTCGGTTGGCCTGTATCCGCTGAAGCTACAGCCAACCACACGTGAAAGAATGGCCTTCAATCAGAAGGGAGACTACCGATGGGTAAGCGTGGACGTAAGAAGCGTAGCCGCAAGGGCAATGCCGCCAACCACGGCAAGCGGCCCAACTCCTGAGCCGCGGCCGGCAGGCTGAACATCGAGCGGCACGCCACCCCGTTTCCGGGAGGCGTGCCGCTCGGTTTCGTTTCGATGGCGGCTGTGCCGCTCAGGCGGTGTCCGCCGGGCTGTCGCTGCTCTCGATGATCGTCACCGACCTGCGGATCTCGACCGACAGCCGCGCGCGTAGCGAGTCGGGTGCCTTGTCCCCGCCGCATTTACGACTGAGCAGGCTCTTGACCTTCTCCTCGATACCGTATGCCTCGATGCACGGCGAACAGTGGTCCATGTGGTGCTGCAACCGGGCACGGGTGGCATCGTCGCACTCGCCGTCGAGCATCAGCCAGACGTCGGTGAGCACGGCCGTGCAGTCCATCTCCATGTCGGGGTCGTCGTGCTCGACACTCACTGCTTGACCTCCTGACGCTCGCCCCGGTGGAATCCCCGCTCGCGCGCCACGTCGGCGAGCAGGCCCTTCAGTTGCTTGCGGCCGCGGTGCAGCCGCGACATCACGGTACCGATCGGGGTCCCCATGATGTCGGCGATTTCCTTGTAGGGGAAGCCTTCGACATCGGCGTAGTAGACCGCCATGCGGAACTCTTCGGGCAGTTCCTGGAGTGCCGCCTTGATGTCGTCGTCGGGCAGGGCGTCGAGCGCCTCCACCTCCGCCGAGCGCAGTCCGGTGGAGGTGTGCTCGGCGGTGGCGGCGAGCTGCCAGTCGGTGATCTCGTCGGTCGGGTACTGCGCGGGCTGGCGCTGCTTCTTGCGGTAGGAGTTGATGTAGGTGTTGGTGAGGATGCGGTACAGCCACGCCCGCAGGTTGGTGCCCTCCTTGAAGGACTTGAACCCCTGGAACGCCTTGACGTAGGTCTCCTGGACCAGGTCCTCGGCGTCGGCCGGGTTCCTGGTCATGCGCAGCGCGGCACCGTAGAGCTGATCGAGCAGCGGGAGCGCGTCACGCTCGAACCGCTGCGCCAGGCTCGCCTCGTCCTCGGACTCGGCCGGTCCGGACACCGCGTCATCGTCGCTCGTCACACCTGTCCCTTCGATCGGCGTCCCTGCCGAATCTACCGGCTCGACGCGATCGTGCGGGAACCCGGCGTCCGTCGGGGCCATCAGGCCCCGTAGCGGGCGTTCGTCGAGCAATACCGACACCGGCCTCTCCTTCACTTGTCCTCGGGGTTTCCCCTCGCATGCAACACACCCGGGCGGCGCGGTGTTCCCGGCGGATCCCGCCGACGACGCCGGTCACCGCGGTGGGGAGCCGGCGGATAACCGGTGGCCGCGCGCGGGCGCGCGGCTCTAGGGTGTCGCCATGGCCGCCGCTCCGACCCCCGCCGTCCGCACCCTGACCACGGCGAAGTTGCCCCATCGCGTGCACTCCTACAAGCACGACCCGCGCGCCGATTCCTTCGGCGCGGAGGCCGTCGCCGCGCTGGCCGCCGACCTCGGCGTCGAGCCCGAGCAGATCTTCAAGACGCTGGTCGTGGAACTGTCCACCGGTGGGCTCGCCGTCGCGGTGCTGCCCGTCCCGAACTCGTTGTCGCTCAAGGCCGCCGCGAGCGCCCTCGGCGCGCCGAAGGCCGCGATGGCCGAACGCGCGGCGGCCGAGCGCAGCACCGGGTATGTCCTCGGCGGTATCTCCCCGCTCGGTCAGCGCAGGAAACTGCCCACGGTGATCGACGAGTCCGCCCTGCGGTGGGACCGCGTCCTGTGCAGCGCGGGCAAGCGCGGCCTCGAGATCGAGCTCGCCCCGGACGATCTCGTGCGGGCCGCCGACGCGGTGGTCGCGCCGATCACCGCCTGAGGGTCCGCCTGCCGACACGCCGCGCGTGCCTCGCCCGGTGTCGGAGTACTCACAACTCACCGGCGACACGCCATGAACGGGCGACGTCTGCCCGCGCCGTGTGCGTTACTGGGTGGGCGTTTTCCAGCCAGGTCCGACTCGTCCGACCCGAGGAAGTGATGCGAATGTCCGCCCGCCCGTCGACCCCGCGCCGCTCGCGCATCCGCCGTTCGCTCGCCGCTCCCGCACTCACCGCGACACTGCTGCTGACACCGGCGCTCACCCCGGTGTTCGCCCCGGCCGCAGGCGCGCAACCCGGGCTCGGGGAGGTCATCCCGGCACAGCCCGGCCCCTCCGAAATGCCTTTCGACGGTCGAGAATCCGACGATTCCCGCAGTGATCAGACAGGCGGCGATCAGCCAGGCAGCGACCTGACCCGTAAGGCCGAGGAGTTCGGCGGCTCGGTCGTCAACGAGGTCATCGACCTGAGCACCGGCATCGTCAAGTGCGTGATCAATCTGGCGACCGACTCGGTACCGTGTCCGCTCTGATCCGCGAGGTCTACGCGCCCGGGCCCCCGGTCACAGCAGGCTGATCTGCCCCGGTCGCTGCGCCTCGTCCCGGGATTCGTCGACTTCGGTCAGCAGTTCGGGCCCGTTGTTCTTGACACTGTTGACCAACGTCGACACCGGCCGCACGACGATGTCGCGCACGACCTCGTCCTCCGGCGTCGCGAGCAGTTCCGCGGGCGCCGGATGGTCGGGGTCGAGCCAGGCGTCCCAGTGCTCACGCGGCATGGGTAGGGGCATCCGGTCGTGGATGCGGGTGAGGTCGCCGACCGCGTCGGTGGTGAGGATCGTGCAGGACAGCAGTGGTTCGCTCGCAGGCAGCGCGCGATCGCGCCATACCGACCACAGCCCGGCCATGTACAGCCGCGAGCCATCGCTGTTGGTCATGAAATAGGGCCGTTTGATCGCCTTGCGCCCGCCGGCCGGGTCGGGTTCGACCAGCCACTCGTACCAGCCGTCCATCGGGACCAGACAGCGCCGGTATTTCACGGCGTCGCGGAACGACGGCGTGGTGGCGGCCTTGTCGGCGCGGGCGTTGAACAACGGTTTGCCCTTCACGGGCACCCCCGGCTCGGCGGCCTTCGTCCAGGCCGGAATGAGCCCCCAGCGCATTCGCCGGATCCGCAGCGTCGGGTCGTCTTCGGGGTGCTCGCGGTCGTGCCGGGAGACGATCGTGAGCACCGTGTTGGTCGGCGCGACGTTGTAATTCGCGTCGTCGGCGTTCGCCGCGCTCCGCCCGCCCCCGGAGGACGGCGCGTTCGAGGTCTGCGGGCCGGCGGTTTCGTCGATGGCGTCGAGCTCTACCGCGAGCCTTCCCGGATTCGTCGTGGTGGCATATCGTCCGCACATATTTCCGAGCATGGCACCCCCCGCCGACACCGGTGGCAACAATTCGGGGGATAGTGGGTGACCTGGTGAGAGTTTTGACTTAGCATTCTCTCAACGGATGGAATGCATCACACCTGTCCGCTCCGGCACGCGCACCGCCCGGCCAACGCATGAAGCAAGAGGAGAGCCACCGACGTGACAACTATCGAGACCGCCCCCGACACCACCCTCGAATCGGTCAACCCGGCGACGGGCGAGGTCCTCGCCACCTACCCGGTCGCCGACGAGGACGCGGTGCGCGCGGCCGTCGCGAAGGCCCGCAAGGCCGCCAAGGTGTGGGGCGCGCTGAGCTTCGACGAGCGCCGTAAGCACCTGCTGCGCTGGTCGAGCCGCCTGGTCGCCGATGCCGACGAGTTCACCGAGCTCATCCACAAGGAGAACGGCAAGCCGCGCGACGACGCCTTTCTGGAGCTGATGCTGGCCCTCGAACACATCGCCTGGGCCGCCAAGAACGCCAAGAAGATCCTCTCGCCGAAGAAGATCTCCTCCGGCGCGATGATGTCGAACTTCGCCGCGCGCATCGAGAGCCGCCCGCTGGGCGTCGTCGGCGTGATCGGCCCGTGGAACTACCCGGTCTACACCCCCAACGGCTCCATCGGTTACGCGCTGGCCGCGGGCAATACCGTGGTCTTCAAGCCCAGTGAGTACTCCACCGGCATCGGCAACTTCCTGGCCCAGGCGTTCAAGAAGGCCAACCCCGAACTGCCCGAGGGTGTCTTCGAGACGATCAACGGCTACGGCGCGACCGGCGCGGCGCTGGTCACCTCCGACATCGACAAGATCGCCTTCACCGGCTCCACCGCCACCGGCAAGCGCATCATGGCCGCCGCCGCCGAGAACCTGACCCCCGTGCTGCTCGAGTGTGGCGGCAAAGACGCGGTCATCGTCGCGGCCGACGCCGACGTGAAGGCCGCCGCCGACGCGATCGCCTGGGGCGCCACCGCCAACAGCGGCCAGACCTGCGCCGGTGTGGAGCGCGTCTACGTGCACAAGTCGGTCGCCGACGAGCTGATCGCCGAGGTCAAGCGCATCCTCACCGACGTCAAGCCAGGTTCGGACGACAAGGCCTCCTACGGCCCGATGACGATGCCGAGCCAGATCGACATCGTCAAGCGCCACATCGAGAGCGCGCTGGCCAACGGCGCCACCGCCGTGCTCGGCGGTCCCGAGTCCGTCAAGGGCCCGTTCATCGAGCCGGTCGTGCTGGTCGGCACCGACGAGAACTCCGAGGCCGTGACCGAGGAGACCTTCGGCCCGACCATCACCATCCGCGTCGTCGACTCCGTCGACGAGGCGGTCGAACTGGCGAACAAGTCGAAGTACGGCCTGTCGTCGTCGGTGTACTCGAAGAAGGACGGCCTGGCGATCGCCCGTCGGCTCGAGGTCGGCGCCACCTCGGTGAACTCCGTGCTCGGCTTCGCCGCGATCCCGGGCCTGCCCTTCGGTGGCGTGCGCGACTCCGGCATCGGCCGTATCCACGGCGAGCCGGGCCTGCGCGAGTTCACCCGCCCGCACTCGATCGCGATCCAGAAGTTCACGATCCCGGGCATGGCGCTGCTGAGCTACTCGCGCACCGAGCAGAACATGGCGATGCTGCGCAAGGTCGTGCCGTTCCTGCACGGCCGTAACAAGTAATCCTTGATCCGGGGCGAGGCGCACCGGCGACCAGCAGGGTGCGCCTCGCTTCGACGCACGGCACCGATGAACGCGGGGTCGGTGCCGTGCGTCGAATGGGCCACAGTTCGCATCCGCCCGCGTGTCCACGGATGCGATCGGCAAAGATGGACCCCGTGACTCATTGGCCAGCGCCCCACGTCGACGTCCCCGTTCACGCGACCGTGACCCTGCCCGGTTCCAAGTCGATCACCAATCGCGCGCTGATCCTCGCCGCGCTGGCCGACGGCCCGTCCACCATCACCGGCGCACTGCGCAGCCGCGACACCGACCTGATGATCGCCGGTCTGCGTGCGCTGGGCACGCGCATCGAGGGCGAAGCCGACACCCTGACGGTCACCCCGGCCCCGCTGCGCGGCGGCAGTGTCGACTGCGGCCTGGCCGGGACCGTCATGCGGTTCCTGCCGCCGGTCGCCGCGCTGGCCGCGGGCCGGGTCTCCTTCGACGGCGACAGCCAGGCCAAACTCCGTCCGCTCCGGACCATTCTCGACGCACTGCGCACTCTGGGCGCCGAGATCGAGGGCGACGCATTGCCGTTCACCGTCTCCGGTGCGGGCACGCTGCGCGGCGGCCCGGTCACCATCGACGCCTCCGGCTCCTCGCAGTTCGTCTCCGGCCTGCTGCTGTCGGCGGCCCGGTTCACCGAAGGCGTGACCGTGCACCACGACGGCGCGCCATTGCCGTCCATGCCGCACATCGAGATGACCGTGGAGATGCTGCGCCGCGCCGACGTGGAGGTCGAGGCCCCCGCCGATGTCCGCGCACCGCAGATCTGGTCGGTGCATCCCGGCGTGATCCGCGCCGTGGACTGGGAAGTCGAGCCGGACCTGTCGAACGCCACCCCGTTCCTGGCCGCTGCCGCGGTGACCGGCGGACAGGTGAGCATTCCGCACTGGCCCCGGCTGACCACCCAGCCCGGTGACGTGATCCGCGAGATCCTGGTCAGGATGGGCGCCGAGGCGCGCTTCTCCGAAAACGTGCTGACCGTGCACGGCCCGGATCGCCTGGCGGGCATCGACATCGACCTGCACGACGTGGGCGAGCTCACCCCCACGGTGGCGGCGCTGGCCGCGCTCGCCGATTCCCCGTCCCGGCTGCGTGGCATCGCGCATCTGCGCGGGCACGAGACCGACCGGCTGGCCGCGCTGTCCACCGAGATCAACCGCCTCGGCGGTCAGGTCACCGAGACCGAGGACGGCCTCGAGATCTCTCCCGCGCCGCTGCACGGCGGCATCTGGCACTCCTACGCCGATCACCGGATGGCCACCGCGGGAGCCATTCTCGGCCTGCGGGTGCCGGGCATCGAGATCGAGGACATCGGCACCACCGCCAAGACCCTGCCCGATTTCGTCGAGCTGTGGGACCGGATGCTGGTCGGCGATGCGGCGGTCGCCGAATCGGGCGGAGCCGCACGCTGAATCCGCCACGCCGCTCCGCCTCCGGCTACGACGAATCCGATGTCCGGGTTCGTCCGGGCCGGAGTTCACGTCCGCGCACCAAGACCCGCCCGCAGCACACCGACGCCGAGCAGGCGATGGTGGTGGCGGTGGACCGCGGCCGCTGGGGCTGCGTGCTGGACGGCGATCCGGACCGGCGCATCGTCGCCATGCGTGCCAGGGAACTCGGCCGCACCCCGATCGTCGTGGGCGATCAGGTGGATGTGGTCGGCGATCTCAGCGGCAAGCCCGACACCCTCGCGCGGATCGTGCGGGTCAACGAACGCCGCACCGTGCTGCGCCGCACCGCCGACGACACCGACCCGTTCGAGCGCATCGTCGTGGGCAATGCCGAGCAGCTGTTCATCGTCGTCGCGCTGGCCGATCCGCCGCCGCGCACCGGATTCGTGGAGCGCGCCATGGTCGCCGCCTATGTCGGCGGCCTGCGACCGGTTCTCTGCCTGACCAAGCGCGACCTGGCCGCGGACTCCGAGTTCGCCGCCGTCTTCGCCGATCTCGACCTGACCATCGTGCACGCGGGCATCGACGACCCGCTGGGACCCGCGCTGGATCTGCTCACCGACCGCCTGACCGCCTTCATCGGGCATTCCGGGGTCGGCAAGTCCACCCTGGTGAATCGCCTGGTGCCCGACGCCTATCGCGCCGTCGGCGAGGTCTCCGGCGTCGGCAAGGGCAAACACACCTCCACCCAGTCGGTCGCGTTGCCGCTCCCCGGCGGGGGCTGGGTCGTCGACACCCCCGGCGTGCGCTCCTTCGGCTTGGCCCACATCACCCCCGACGACGTGATCGCCGCCTTCAGCGATCTGGCCGAAGCCATCGAGGACTGCCCGCGCGGCTGTACCCATCTCGGCCCGCCCGCCGACCCGGAATGCGCACTCGACGAACTCCCCGGCACCGAGCAGCGCGTGGCGGCCATCCGCCGATTGCTGGTCGCGCTGAACTCCAACGATCCCTGGTGAAGACCGCCCCGTATCCCACCACCGCGCCAACCCCGCGGACGGATCACCCGGCGAGTTCGAACCGATAGTCCGCCCCACCCCCAAATGTCGTCCGCTATCTGCGGCAAAATCCCTCCTACCTGCGTTTTCAGCGCTAGCGTTCACCGCGCCCGGTGTCATCAACCCGCTCTCGGCCAGCAGAAGGACACATGCGCACGCACCCCCTCCGTTCCCGCTCCCTCCCCACTCTTGTCACCTTTTCCGCGCTATCGCTCGGACTGTCGGCCCTGCTGTCCGGCAGCGGCACACCGGCCGTGGCGACGCCCGATATGCCTTCGGCCGCAACGCATTCCGGTGCCCACACGCTTGTCGACCGCCAATTCCTGCGAGAGAGTTTCTTCGACGACGAATCCGCGGCGGTCCAGAACGCCGCCATCAAACTCGCCCGCAGTCAGTGCGCCTATCTCGACACCGCGGGCAACCGCCCCGCCGACCACATCTATCTCGCCGAATCCGCCACCGGCACAGTGGAATACCCACATCTGTTCCTGGAGGCCGCCATCCACGCCTACTGCCCGCACAATCGGCTGCTCTGATTCGTCGCACGATCGAGGTGAAGCGGGTCGGCACAACCGGGGGGGTGCGAGTCGCCCTGAACAGCCACTGCGCGACCGCCGAGGAGGTCCCGGCGCAACAGTGACCTCACACACCCGGGCGCGGCCCGGTGAGTTCGCCGGATACGGCGGGGAGGATGATCGGCTCATGGCTGACTTGGACGCGAGGCTGCGCGACATCTACGAGGAGATCCTGCACCGAAATCCCGGTGAAGCGGAATTCCACCAGGCTGCTTACGAAGTGCTGGAGAGTCTCAGCCCGGTCGTGGCCAAGCATCCCGAGTACACCGACGGCGAGATCATCCGGCGGCTGTGCGAGCCGGAACGCCAGATCATCTTCCGGGTGCCGTGGGTCGACGACCAGGGCCGCGTGCAGATCAACCGTGGCTTCCGGGTGGAATTCAATTCCGCGCTCGGGCCCTTCAAGGGCGGACTGCGCTTCCACCCCAGCGTCTACCTCGGCATCGTCAAGTTCCTGGGTTTCGAGCAGATCTTCAAGAACTCGCTGACCGGCATGCCGATCGGCGGCGGCAAGGGCGGATCCGACTTCGATCCCAAGGGCCGCTCCGACGGCGAGGTCATGCGGTTCTGCCAGTCGTTCATGACCGAGCTCTACCGCCATATCGGTGAGTACACCGACGTGCCCGCGGGCGACATCGGCGTCGGCGGCCGGGAGATCGGGTTCCTGTTCGGCCAGTACAAGCGCATCACCAACCGCTACGAGTCCGGCGTGCTCACCGGCAAGGGCCTCACCTGGGGCGGCTCACAGGTGCGCCCGGAGGCCACCGGCTACGGCACCGTCTACTTCGTCGACGAGATCCTGCGCTCGCGCTCGGACAGCTTCGAGGGCAAGCGCGTCATCGTCTCCGGTTCCGGCAATGTCGCCATCCACGCCATCGAGAAGGTCGCGCAGCTCGGCGGCCTGGTCGTGGCCTGCTCCGATTCGGCCGGCTACATCGTCGACGAGAAGGGCATCGACCTCGACCTGATCAAGGACATCAAGCTGGCCCGTCGCGACCGCATCAGCGTCTACGCCGAGGAATGCCGCGGCGAGGCGCACTACGTCGACAAGCAGTCGATCTGGGATGTTCCCTGCGACATCGCCCTTCCGTGCGCCACCCAGAACGAGCTCGACAAAGACGCCGCCGCCACGCTGGTCCGCAACGGCTGTACCGTCGTCGCCGAGGGCGCGAACATGCCGTGCACCCCCGAAGCCGTGCGCACCCTCTCCGACGCGAATGTCACCTTCGCCCCCGGCAAGGCGGTCAACGCGGGCGGCGTGGCCACCAGCGCCCTGGAGATGCAGCAGAACGCCTCCCGCGACTCCTGGACCTTCGAGTACACCGACGCACGCCTGGCCGAGATCATGCGCGGCATCCACGACCGCTGCCTGGAGACCGCCGACGAGTACGGCTCCCCCGGCAGCTACACCGCGGGCGCCAATATCGCGGGCTTCATCCGGGTCGCCGACGCCATGCTCGCCCTCGGCGTGATCTGAGGGCTCGCGAATTCTTCGCGAAACCACTACGCACACAAAAGCGAAGTACTAGCGTTTCGCATTGCTCGCCCTCGATGCGGGCAATGCGAAGGAGTACCACTCATGAAGAAGTCCCAGCGTGCCGGCGTCGGCACGACCGCGTTCGGCGCCCTGGCCGCTGTCGCGGTGCTCGCGGCACCGAACGCGAACGCCTTGGTCACCGGCGTCAGCGTCGCCGGCGTCACGTTCTGCGCCGGTGACACCTATACCGTCACCGTCGAGACCACCGTGACCTCGTTCCTCTTCGACGTCACCCTGACAGACAACGGCGTCGAGATCGGCAAGAAGAAGCCTTCCGACAGCAAGGCCGTCTTCTCCTGGACACCGGCCTCCCCCGGCGAGCACACCCTCGAGGCCGTGCAGGAAGTGATCAGCAAGAAGTCCGTCACCGTGGCTGTCGAGGACTGCACCCCGCCGCCCACCGGTGGCGACAGTGGGTCCGCGGTCGGCAGCGGCGGCCTGGGCGCGCTGCTGCCGAGCCTCTCCGCGGGCGACTGACGCCCCGCTTCCCGACCGGTCAAGGGGACTCCCGGCAAGAGCATCGTCACGACGCCTTCCAGGAGTCCCTTCGTCTGCGCGGTTATCGCTGTCCCGTTCCTCCACACGCCGGACAGTGAATCCACGAACCGACGTCGATGTATCCGCCGGTCCCCGAGCACCGCGAACACGAGACGATCCGTAGCGACCACACGATGTGTGCCATTTCCCCTGCTACCCCTTTCTCGGGGCCGCCCTCGGTTCGAGGACGACCCGGCTCCGATGCTGCCATTCCGCGAGCCGGGTGTCTGTCCTCCAACTGCCCGACGGACCCACACCGGCGAGCCGAATCGGCCGCACAGTCGGATAATCGGCGGACAGCGGGACGGTGTTTCGGACGTCAGCTCCGTGATCGAGCGAACAGGCCGATCCGATGCAGGAATCCCACCGCCTGCCGATAGGAGTCGATCAGCCCGACCTGGTGATAGGGCACCCCGATCTCGGCGCAGTACGCGATGACCACGGGCTGGGCGCGCCGGAGATTGCCGCGCGGCATCGACGGGAACAGGTGGTGCTCGATCTGGTAGTTGAGCCCGCCCATGGCGGCGTCCAGCACCCATCCACCGCGCACCGTGCGTGAGGTCAGCACCTGCCTGCGCAGATAGTCGACCGTGTCCTCGGCCGAGAAGACGGCCATGCCTTTGTGATTGGGCGCGAACACACACCCCATGTAGAACCCGAATGCCGCCTGGTGCACGGCGAGGAACGCCACCGCCTGCACCGGCGTCAGCACGGCGAACGCCACGACCACGAGCCCGGCCAGATGCGCGAACAGCAACAGACCTTCGGCGAGCCGGTTCGGGATGTCACCGCCGAGCACCGCCCGAACGCTCTTGTTGTGCAGACTGAACGCCTCCAGGCACACCAGCGGGAAGAACAGCCAGCCCTGATAGCGGAAGATCCAGCGCCGGAAGGTGCGTTCGGCGCGCGCCCGCTCCTCGGAATGCACCAGGACGCCGGTGATGTCCGGGTCGGCGCCTTCGGTGTTGGGATGGGCATGGTGACGGTTGTGACTGCTGGTCCACCATCCGATGCTCACCCCGATACCGAGATTGCCCACCAGCAGCCCGTACAGGTAGTTCGCCCGCCGCGTCGCGAAGATCTGCCGATGCCCGGCATCGTGGCCGAGAAAGGCGAACTGCGGAAGGATCGCGCCGAGGAAGGCGGCGGTGAGCAGCTGCCACCAGGTGGCGCCGAGTACGAAGAACACGCCCCATCCGACGATCGATGCCCCCGCCACCACGGCGGTCCGCACCAGGTGATACGACGGCCGCCGCTCCATCAGCCCGGCATCGCGGACCCGTCGAAGCAATACCGCATAGTCGCTACCGTTTCCACGCGCCGGGGCGTGGGCCACCGGCCCTCCGGCGGATACCGTCGTCAATTTTTTTCGCGCCCGTTCGCTCCGGTGGACCCTGCGTCCCCGCTCACCGAACCGTATCGGGCCGCGGATGTCCACTCGAACGCGGGCCGGGTTCCGCGACGCCGACGCAGAGCGGGGCCCTCCGGTGGCCGAAACCGTCCTCGGCAGAGCTGTTCCGCTCGATCAGAACAGGCCGATCTGCGTCGCGGAAGGTTTGTTCTCGATGGCATCGTCCAGCGTGATCCGCCGCCCGATGAACGGGGATTCGTTGACCAGTACCAGCTCCGCCGATCCGTCGCTCTCGCGGCAAAGCAAAGTGTGCCCGTGCGCGTCGACAGCGTCGAGGACATACTCTCCGGGCCCGCTCGGCGGCGGCGCTACCTCGAGGAACCGCCCGTATTCCTGCAGCCGACGATAGAACCGCCTGCCCCCGGTCCAGGGCTCGGACAATATCGTCGTGCCGGCGGGAAGCTGGTCCACCGCCTGGGAGACCGCCGTCTCCAGCGTGCGTTCCAGCTTCGGCCAGTCCTCCAGCACCCCGGTCAGGGCGGCCATCTTGGCCCTGATGGTCACCGCTTCCGCGAGCCCGGCCGCCGACACCAGCCGTTCCAGTTCGCGCACATGCAGTCCGTCGGGCGAGGACGCCACGAAACGCGCCAGCAGGGCACCCTGTTCGTACAACCGCTTGTTCCGCCGGGTCAGTGTGGCGGTGCCCACCTTGCATTCCCCGTTGCCGAAGCACGCGATATAGAGCAGGTGCGGCTGCCCGATGTATTCGCGGATCTGCAGCGGCAGTTCCGCCAGAGCGCCGCGATGCCGGTGCACGACCGAGAAGCCCTCGCGGAGCCGGCAGCGGTCGCACTGCCTGCCGCTGGTCACCTCGGCGCCCCGCGCACACGGCAGCCGATCGCCGACACCGCCGTCGAAGGTGAAATAGCCCAGACACCAGCGCTTTTCATCACAGATGCGGAAGGCCAGCCGGTGACCGGCGCCGGGTATCTCCTCGAACGAGCCGTCCGGGGAGATCATCTGGTGGTACCAGCTGCCGTCGTCACGCCAGCGCAGTCCGCCGTACAGAAATGCCCCCGCCGGAAATGCCGCGCCTGCCACGATCCCGCTCCCTTTCACCCGAACAGATGACAGTACCTGGGCACAAACGATGAGACGATACGTCCGCCGCCGCGGCATTCGCGCTCGTCGCGGCGATCCTCCCGGCTTCTACCCGATCGGAACCGCACGGAAGAGGAGAAATGTCGCTGCCCTCGTCACCCGGCGGACCATCGTGACCTCCGAGCCGGACTACGTCCACGCAGACGACGCGCGGGTCGAGACCATGTGCAAGGTCAGGGTCATCGGGCTCGACTACAGCCGCGCGGTGGAACTGCTTCGCCTGCATTCGAACTGCGTGGCCGACGAATGCGATGTCCACCTCGCCTGCGCCGTCCACGTCGCCGACTGGCTGTACGGCCGTTGAACCGGCACGTCGCGTGCGGAGAAATCAGGACCGCGCGATGTACCCGGCTCGGTCGGCGTGATTCACCCCGTCGAGCAACCGCCGACCGTCGACCAGCCCGCGCAGCCGATCCATGACCGCTTCCGGCACGGCTTCTTCGACGACCCCCATCGCGCCGACCCAGCGCGGCAGGACGATCTCGCGGCGCCCGCTCCTGGCGGAATCGACTATCGCCGCGGCGACGTCGACAGGGTCCAGAGTCGGCACGCCGCGGGTGGACAGGCCGGAAGTGAGCTCGGTGCGCACCGCGGAGGGCAGGACTGTGGAGACAGTGACCTCGGTATGCGCGATCTCCGCGCGCACTGCCCGTGACAGCGCGACCACCGCGGACTTGCTCGCGTTGTAGGTGGCCGCACCGGGGACGGTGATCTTGCCTGCCATGGATGCCACGTTGACGATGTGCCCGGTGTTGCGCGCCATCATCGTGGGCAGCACCAGTCGCATGCCGATGACGACACCGGTGAGGTCGATCGCGATCTCCCGAAGGTGTTCGCCGACATCGAGATCGACGAAACGCCCCACGTGCATGACACCGGCGTTGTTGACCAGCATGGACACCGGGCGCCCCGGCGCGGCGAGAAACTCCTGGAACGATGCCGGATCGGTGACGTCGAGCCGGTGTGCCCGGACCCCGAGTTCACGCGCGGTCCGATCGGCGACCGCGGCGTCGATGTCGCCGATCCACACCTGCGCCCCTTGCTCGGCGAGCAATCGCGCGGTTTCCCGGCCGATCCCCCGTGCCGCGCCGGTGACACACGCGACCGCGCCCTCGAGATCGATGGCCATGATCAGCGACCACCGAGTTCGGGCCGCAGGGCGAAGTAGCCCGACAGCACATGACCTCCGGACGGCCCGGGCACGGTCGCACGCCCCAGGTAGACACCTGGCACGATCTGGACCAGCTCGTCGATGACGTCGGCCAGCAACGCCACCCCGGAAGGATTGTGGTACTCCGGGCGGTTGTAGGTGATCGCGACTACGTCGACGTGCGGTTCCACCACTCCGCGCGCGACGGCGGTGTCGAACGGGAAGCTCGTCACCTGCCCGCCCTCGCGGCGCATCCATCGCGGATTGAGCACTGCCACAGCGGGCGCCGCCCACCACTTGACGCGGTTGTAGCCGCCGCCTCCGGGATGGAAGGTCTTCCCGGTCCACGGGCAGTTGGCCGCCAGGATCGCGTTGGCGATGCCCTCGAGCGGAATGTGGCGCATTCTGCCGACCGGGATGCCTTCGGTGCGGGTGCGGGGAGCCTCCGCCACGCCATGACCGAAGAGTTCCGCCAGAGCGGCTCGGTCGTCGGCGTCGCCCAGTTCGCGTATCCACTCCCACGCGAGCTCTTGCGCACGACGCGGATCGGTACCGGTCATCTCCCGAAGCGTCGTCAGACGGGACCGGCTCCGCCGCGCCTGATCAGGGGTTTCCGCACGCACCATGGATGTCCTCCTTCGAACAGTATCTAGAACCATTTCGTTCTAGATATCATGTAGAACTGTATGGTTCCAGATCCTCGTTTGTCAACGGCCGGAGGCGCGCAGGATGATGCGAGGATGGCGAACACGCAGGTACGCAGCTATGCCGGGCAGACCGGCGCCGAGCGGGTTCAACAGCGACGCCAGGCCCTCATCGAAGCCGCGCTGGATGCGACCGACCTGCCGGGCGGGTGGCGCAATCTGACGGTCGACCGCCTCGCCCGCGGCGCGGGCCTGAGCAAGCGGTACTTCTACGAGAGCTTCACCGACCTCGACGACCTCGTGACAGCCACGGTCGACCACACCTTCGCCGAACTGCAGGAGGCGGGACTGTCCGCCTTGGGCGTCTACACCGACATCGCCGAATTGGCCCGTGCGACCATCGCCGCGGTCGTCGTACACCTCACCGACGACCCCCGGCGGGCCCGGTTGATCTTCGGTGAGATGAGCGCGAGCGAGGCCGTCCAGCACCGACGCAGCCAAGCCATGCGGCACATCGCCGCCGTGCTGGTCGCGCACGCCCGGATACTCCACAATGCGGGCGACCGCACCGACACCATCATCGACACCGCGGCGACCTTCCTCATCGGTGGCACCGGCCAGACGATCATGAGCTGGTTGCGCGGCGAATTGGATTGCACCCGTGAAGAACTCGTCGACGACCTCACCAGCCTGTGGCTCATCACCGGCAACGGCGCGGCCGAGCACGCGTGGCGCAGGCAGCCCGCCACGGAACAACTTCAACCGGAATCCATTCCCGACCTACCCGCATCCGACTGATCGATCCGACTCCACGCCCTGATCGCGCGCAGCGTGCCGTCGCGAAAGCTCGCTTCCGTCCGAAGGGGACGCTCCACCGGGCCGAAGAGCCCCGATGACCAGCACTCGGGTACCGAGTTCGACGCAGGTCGGGCCAGCGACAGCAGACCAACAGCGCTACTCTCATGATTCGACCGACCCGACATTGCGGACAGGTCGAGCAATACCGTCGGCGTAACCGCCGACCAGGAACGGAGTGTCACTGATGGCGATCGGCAAGAGCACGCCCCGCGGAATCGTTCAGCGGGCCAAAGCCACGCTCACGCGTTTCCTACCCAAGCGGGCAGACGGCTCGGTCGCCGAGCCGGCGGATGCCCCGGCGAACGCCGCCCCAGCGGATATCTCGCCCGCGGACAAGGAATCCACGACGGTGCAGCCGCCGCAACCGGCAGCAGCGGTGGAACCGCCGAAGCCCGCTCCCGTGGCGGCTGTCGAGCAGACCGCTGCGCCGACAGCGGAGAACGCGGCCGTCGAGATCGTCCTCGCCGAGGAAGCGGTCGCGGAACTCGCGGCCGCCACTGTCACCGTGAGTTCCGCGGCGACCGGAACGGCGACACTCGTCGCCCGCCGCATGAGCGACCCGGCGTACCGGCAAGCACAGTACGCGGACCGCTATGCGGGACGCGTCGCACCGATCAACCGTCTCATCGACGAACTGGTCGAAGAATCCGGCGAATGGATGCCCTACGTCGCCCCGGTGTACGGCGGCACCGAAGCGCGTCTGCTCACCCTGTTCCGTGACCCCGGTCCGAAGACCAAGGTGGACAAAGGCAGCGGCATGCTCTCCCTGGAGAACGACGATCAATCCGCCGAACGCTTCCTGAGCTTCTTCGAGGAAGCGGGCATGCTGGTCGATGATCTGATGACCTGGAACACCTATCCCTGGTACATCAATCGCAAGCCGAGCGCCGCCGAGATCGACCGCGGCCTCGAGCCGCTCGAGCGCGTCATCGCCCTGTTGCCCGAGCTGACCGTCGTCATGGCCCACGGCGGCGACGCGCAAACAGCCTGGCGGCGTTTCGAACGCAAGAACCCCGCCGTCGCGGAGAAGTTCCTCGTCATCCCCACCTACCACACCAGCAAGCAAGCGCTGTTCACGCCGGATCCGGACGTCCGCGCCGCGCGCGAAGCGAAACTCCGCGACGACTTCGCCCGTGCGGCAGCGCATCTCGCTTCCCGGAAGACGTAGCGGCGCCCGTTCCGCGGGTTCTCAGCCCTTGACGATGGGGAGCAGATAGGCGCGCGCGAAGGCCGCCATCTCTTCCTCGTCGTGGAACTGTCCCGCGCCGTAGGGCGCGAGGATCAGTGAATGCACCATGCGGCAGATCAACTCCGCGCGCACGGACAGGTCCGGCGCGGCTCTCAGCAGGCCGCGATCCACCGCGCGCTGCAGCGCCGTCGCCGTCGCCGCGACACACATGGCGAAGGTGGTCGCGCCCTCGGCGGTCAGCTTCATGATGACGCGTTCGGGCTCGAGCGCCATCATCCGCTCGACGAGTGGGTTGGTCCGCCAGCGGGTGAGCACGGTGACGAAAATGTCGGTGACCAGGTCGTCCACGGTGTCGTGGCGCTCGGCGATCTCGGCGAGCTCGGTGAGCACGGCCGTGACCTCCCGGCCGACCACGGCCATCACGACATCGTCGCGCGAGCCCATCCGCCGGTAGACGGTGACCCGGTCGACGCCCGCCTGGCGGGCGATGTCCTCGATGGTCGTCTTCTTGACGCCGACCTTCTGGAACCGGACGAACGCCGCGTCGAGGATGCGCGCCTCGATGCCGTCGACGGCATTGTCCCGGGTAGAGGCAGTTTTCGGCGCACTGATCACATCGTCCACGCTAACAGAGCAGACCCCGGCTGCAACATTCTCGAAAAATTTGTTGCTGCAACATTGCAATGCAAAATGTTGCGATGTACGTTCGCTCCATGGCTGAGACAGCAGGCGCAACGAGGCGCCCCTACCGCGACGAGGCGCACGCGATCAACGCACGCGACGTGCACTTCGACTTCTCCACCGTGCCCATGCACTACATCCCCGGCGAAGTGCTGGCCACCCACATCATCAACGTGATGCATCTGCTGCTGCCCGAAGGCGAACGGGCGATGGCGCAGGCGCTGGCCGAGTCGCTGCCCTACATCGACGACGAACGCCTGCGCGAGGAGGTCACCGGCTTCGTCGGCCAGGAGACCATGCACGCCGCCACCCACGAGGCCGCGCGCAAGCATCTGCAATCGCTCGGTCTCGACGTCGACTCCTATATCGCCAGGATCGGCTGGGCGGTGGATCGAATCCTCGGCGATCACGGGCTCAGCGGCCGCGCCAAGGAGGAATGGCTGAAGGAGCGTCTCGGCCTGTTCGCCGGCATGGAGCACTACACCGCTGTATTCGGCGAATGGCTGCTCAACGCCGAAGTGCTCGAGCGCAAGGGCATGCATCCGGCCATGCTCGACCTGGTGCGCTGGCACGGCGCGGAGGAAGTCGAGCACCGCAGCGTCGTCTACGACGCGTTCATGCACGTCGACGGCAGTTACGCCCGCAAGGCCCGCACGGCGCTGGTCGCGAGCGCGACGCTGCTGCCGCTGTTCATCCTGTCGGCCGGATACATGTACCGGAAGGACCCGTCGCCGGACAAGGGCCGGTTCTGGGGCTGGCAGTTCGTCAGCGCCACCCGCAGGAAGGTGATCCCGAGCTGGACCTCGTTCTTCACCGAGGTCCCGCGCTACCTGCGGCCGGGATTCCACCCCTCCCAGCTGGGTCCGATGGACACGGCGCTGCGCTACCTCGCGCACTCGCCCGCGGCCAGGGCGGCGCAGCAGTGAGCGCGGCTACCGACGTGCCCGCTGGGCTGCGGATGCTCGGCGGCGTGATCGACGTCTACAAGCACCTGTTCGTGTCGGGTCCCGCCGCGACCGTACTGTCGCGGCCGAACCCGGTGCGGCGCGCGGGCTTCGACCTCGATCTGGTAGTCGAGTCCGTGACGCAGGAGGCCGATGACGTGGTCGGCGTGACGCTGCGAGCGCCCGGCAGCGGACAACTGCCGAGCTGGCGGCCCGGCTCGCACCTGGACGTGTTCCTGCCCTCGGGCCGTCAGCGGCAGTACTCGCTGTGCGGCGACCCGGCCGACCGGCACCGCTATCGGATCGCGGTCCGCCGCATAGCCGACGGGGAGGGCGGTTCCCTGGAGATCCACCAGACGCTGCGGGCGGGCGACACCTTGCACGTCCGCGGGCCGCGCAATGCCTTCCCCCTCGTCGACGCGCCGTCCTACCTGTTCCTCGCGGGCGGCATCGGGATCACCCCGATCCTGCCGATGGCGCGGGCGGCGGGCGCGCGCGGACAGCTGATCTACACCGGACGCACCCGCTCGGCCATGCCGTTCCTGGCCGAACTGCCCGCGAACGCCGACATCAGGCCGGACGACGAGCGCGGCGTGCCTGTAGTCGAGGAGCTGATCGCCCGTGCCGAGCCCGGCGCGGCGGTCTACGTCTGCGGCCCCCCGCCCATGCTCGAGGCAGCCCAGCGGTGCAAGTTCGAACTCGATCCCACCGGTTCCCTGCACACCGAACGTTTCTCCGCCCTCCCGGTCACCGACGGCAGGCCGTTCCGGATCGAACTGGCCCGCTCACGCAAGGCGGTGCGGGTCGAGGCGAACGAGACCGCGCTGAGCGCGATCCGCCGCGTCGCACCGGACGTCACCTACTCCTGCCGTCAGGGGTTCTGCGGAACCTGCCGGGCAGGCGTGCTCGCCGGCGAGGTGGACCACCGCGACCGGCTGCTGACCGACGCCGAGCGCGGCGATCGGATGCTCATCTGCGTCTCCCGCGCGGCGGGCGACGAACTCGTGCTCGATCTCTGATCCCCGCGAAAGGACAACGGTGTCCGAGAAAATCAAGACACAGAAGGAATCGCCGGTGAGCACAGCCATCGAGCACAAAGACATCGCCATCGTCGGCGCCGGCTTCGGCGGCATCGGCCTGGCGATCAAACTCCGCGAGGCCGGGTTCGACGATCTGGTGATCCTGGAGCGCGCGAACGACCTCGGCGGCACCTGGCAGGCCAACACCTACCCCGGCTGCGCGTGCGATGTCCCCTCCCACCTGTACAGCTACTCCTTCGCGCCGAACCCGGACTGGTCGCGGACCTACGGCAAGCAGCCGGAGATCCTCGAATACATCCGCTCGGTCGCGCAGCGATTCGACGTGGTCGGCCACATCCGGTTCGGCACGGAGCTGATCGACGCCCGCTGGGACGAGGATGCCTCGCTCTGGCGGATCGAAACCTCCCGCGGCGCGCTCACCGCCGATTACCTGCTCTCCGCCGCCGGAGTCTTCGCCGAGGCGAAGTATCCCGAACTGCCCGGTCTGGACACCTTCGCGGGCACCGCGTTCCATTCGCTGCACTGGGACCACGACCACGACCTCACCGGCGAGCGGGTCGCGGTCATCGGCACCGGCGCCTCCGCCGTGCAGTTCGTGCCCGAGATCCAGCCGAAAGTCGGCAACCTGCTGCTCTTCCAGCGCTCCGCGCCCTGGATCGTCCCCCGGATGGACCGCGCCACGCTGGGAGCCGAGAAGCTGCTCCTGCGCGCGTTGCCGATGATGCAGAAGACGATTCGGGGCGGCTGGTACGCGACGATCGAGGCGTTCGGCCTGATCTCGTTGGTGGACAAGCGTTTCCGGCACCCCTACGAGGCCATCTCGAAGCTGCACCTGCGACGCCAGGTGCGCGACCCGCGGCTGCGCGAGAAGCTGACCCCCGACTACGTGATCGGCTGCAAGCGCGCGATCTTCTCCGACGCGTACTTCCCGGCGCTGGACCAGCCGAATGTCGAGGTGATCACCGAGTCCATCGCGGAGGTACGGCCGCATTCGATCGTGCTGCGCGACGGATCCGAGCACGAGGTCGACACCATCATCTTCGGCACCGGTTTCGACCCGATCCCGTCGGTGTTCGACCGCTACCACGGGCGCGACGGCCGCACCCTGGCGCAGCTGTATCACGAGCAGCCGCAGAGCTATCTGGGTATCACCCTCGCCGGGTTCCCCAACTTCTTCTGCACACTCGGCCCGTTCGGCGCGGTGGGCAACCAGTCGGCCATCTACATGATCGAATCCCAGATCACCTACATCGTCGATGCCCTGAGCACGCTGCGCC
The DNA here is from genome assembly GCF_015477835.1 of Nocardia higoensis. Lineage (NCBI taxonomy): Bacteria > Bacillati > Actinomycetota > Actinomycetes > Mycobacteriales > Nocardiaceae > Nocardia > Nocardia higoensis. The sequence goes on from NZ_JADLQN010000001.1 coordinate 2,523,552, forward strand.
GCCGCGGCGCCCGCAGTGTGGAACTGCGTCCGCAGGTCCAGCGGCGGTTCGTGGAGGAGATGCAGGAGCGCAGCACGTCCACGGTCTGGCTCACCGGCGGATGCCAGACGTACTACACCACCCCCGACGGCCGCCACAACGCCGGCCTGTATCCGAACTGGAGCTTCGAATACCGCCGCCGCACTGCCGGTTTCGACGCCGAATCCTACGAGGTGCACGCATGATCGACATCGCCGGACTGCTCGGGCGCGCGGGCCTGGGCTCGACGCGCTACGACGTCGACGGCCGGGTAGCGCTGATCACCGGAGCCGGTCAGGGCATCGGCCGCGCACTGGCAGCCATTCTGCATCAACGCGGCGCCCGTATCGCGGCGGTCGATATCGATGCCGCCGCGGCGGCAGGCACCGCGGCGCGACTCGGCTCCAACGCGGTGGGCATCGGCGCGGACGTGGCCGACCGGGCCGCGATGGAAAACGTTGTCACCCAGGTGCTCGACGAATTCGGTCGATTGGACATCGTGGTCGCCAACGCGGGCGTCGTTCCCGAACCCGCGACCCTGCGCACCATGACCGGATCGGCGTTCGACCGAGTGCTGGCCATCAACCTCACCGGCGTGTACAACACCGTGCACCCGGCGCTGGACCAGATCGTCGCCCAACGCGGACACGTGGTGGTCGTCTCCTCGTGCGCGGCGTTCACCCCTGGCATGGCCGGCTCGCCGTACATGATCAGCAAGGCCGCCGTCGAGCAGTTGGGCCGCGCCTTGCGGGTGGAGCTGGCCGGGTTCGGCGCGACGGCGGGCGTCGCGTATTTCGGCGTCGTGGAGACCGAGATGACGCACAACACTCTCGACCGCGACAGCATCGGCCACGAACTCGACGAGCTGATGCCCTGGCCGCTCAACGTCCGCATCACCGCGACCGAGGCAGCCACCGTCATCGCCGACGGCATCGCCCGCCGCGCGCCGCGCACCATCGCACCGCTCGGGTGGGGGCCCTACGCGCTGCTGCGCGGCGTGGTCAATGTCGTGCTCGACAGCCGGCTTGCCGCAGATCCCCGCATGCACGAGCTGATTCGGCACGTCGAGCAGCGGGCGCGAGCATGAGTGACCCCGCTGCGGTCGCGGTGTGACGCGAACGGCTGCGAGGGCATCGCCACGCCGATCGGCCGCCTGGTCGACGGAGTCGTCGAGGATTCCGGCCGGATGGATGCCGTGCGCCGCCCTGCCGGAGCGATCGCCGAGGCAGACGGGACGCCGAACCAGGACACCGCGCGGCGAGAACTCAGCGGTGGCCGGAATGGTCGTGCGCGCAGGTGTCGGTGCGGCGGCCCTCGGCCGAGGCGGCCGCCTGCCCGGCGCCGTGACCTTCCAACGCTGCGAAGGGACCGCACTGGTGCGCGGCGATCCACACGTGCACCATCGGATTGCCCGCACCGGGGTTGATCGAGTGCGGCGGGCAGGTGCCCTGGGCGTCGGTGACACCGGCGACCTGTGGACCGTTGTCGCCCGCTTTCCAGCACAGGTTGTCGTGCACGTGCCACTGCATCAGGGCCCCACCGTAGTTCGTCAGCTCGGGGTCGTCGATCTTCTTGCCGTCGGCGATGTACATGGCGGAGACCAGCGTGCGGTTCGCGCCGTCGACCCGGTAGACGAGCGACTCGGGGCGGGTGGCATCCAGGAAGCCGTCGTCGCGGAGGTAGCCGAAGTTGACGTAGTGCTCGTATCCGGTGGCGGCGTCGCCGATGGACCGGAAGCCGAGCGCGCCGGCGGAGTCGACGCCGGCGAACGCGGGCAGGTTGTCGAGAGTGCTGCGGATCAGCGCGGTCGCGCGCTGTTCCTGTTCGGCGGTCACGCCGGGGACACCGGAGACATCGATCGGTTGCGCCGGGTCGAACGGGCGCGGCCACTGCGCTGCCACGTCCTGGTCGCCGTGACCGTGTGCGGCCGGGTCGGCGTGCGCGTGACCACCGTCGTGACTGTGCACATGGCCGACCCCGTCGAGCATCGCCGCCACGGCCAGCACCCCCGCCGCCCCCGCGGCGAACCCGGTGCGCAGCGCGGGCAGCTGGGCTCGCGGCCGCAGCAGCGCGGTACCCGCGCCGCCCACCACGGCCAGCAACCCCAGCATCGCGCACACGGTGTCGAGCATCTGTGGCGCTTCCGCGACATCCAACCCGTCGATCCACGGCACACCGGCGAACCGGGTGTAGGCCCACATGGAGACAGCGAACAGATCGACCCCGATCATCGAGACGGCGACGAATCGGCGATTGCTCGACAGCGCGAGTACACCCACCGCGCACTGCGCTGCCGCCAGCACGACCATGAGCCGCGCCAGGGTGGCGTGCTCGGTGTGCAGGCCCGCGGCGAACAGATGCAGCGCACCCGCCCCGATCGACGCCGCTCCGCCGAGTAGTAGGAATCCGTTTCTCGCGTTGATCATCGCCGCTGCCTTTCCGTCGCGCCTGAACGCTAACGCGCGGGATTGTGGGGCCGCTGAGAAACCTCTGTGATCTGTGGCCGCCGTGCCGCCGTGCCGCCGTGCCGCCGTGCCGTGCACTACACCGCGACGACGATGCTCACTTCCCACCCTCCGGCGTGATGGCGGGCTCCAGCGCACCCACGGTGAGGCCGTCGACGACCAAGCGGTTGATATGGGCGGCCAGGTCGTCGGTGCGGCGGGCGGCGGTGCGTAGGTGGTGCAGGCGGGCGAAGGCGGCTCCGTATTCGCGTTGCCTGGGCAGCGGGAGCAGGGGGATCCGGATGCGCTGAGGCATCAGGCGGATCGAGGAGCCGAGGGTGGAGGCGGCGGTGTCGGGACCACCGGCGAAACCGGCCACGAACCAGGGGTCGAGGCGGTCGGGGTCCACGCGGAGGGCGATGACGTTGGGGCCGATGGCGGCGCCGACCCATTTCTCGGGTGTCACCCGAGCGTTGCCTGTGCGGTCACGGCCGCCGTGGACCAGGGCAACGATCACGTCGTTGCCCTGGATGCGCACGACGGCGCGCTGCCAGGTGTCGTCGACGATGCCGCTGGGGTCGCTGTCGGTGGCGGCGTCGCGTCCGGTGAGGGCGGGGGTGCCGAGGTCCGCCTCGGACGGGTCGGCGCCATGGCCGGGATTCAGGACTTCCAGTGCGCCGCCCGCGGCCAGATCGCGCACGGTGGCGGTGCGCCAGGCGGGGGCGTCGACGGTGGTGAGGAATTCGAGTTCGGCTGCCGCGGCGCGTATCTCGTCGATCTCGGTGAGCAGATCGCGGAGGGCGGTGGTGACGGCCTCACCGGTGCGGTCGGCATCGACGGCGGCGCGGACGTGGCGGGCGGGGGTGAGGTCGACGTCGTCGTCGAGGACGTCCATCACACGCAGCACCGCGGCCGCGTCGACTGCGGCGGCGGCTTCGCGGTCGCCGCGGGCGAAGGCGCGCCAGGTGGTGATGACCAGGCGGCTGAGCTGGTCCCAGGGCAGGGCGTCTGCCGGCGGATTGGCGGCCTGGTCGGCGCAGAGGCGGGCGGTGTCGAGGAAGAGCACCTCGTCGGGCGCGGGCAGATCAGGGGCGGGGCGGATCAGCACCCACAGTTGCAGCGCGATCTGACGAGGCGGGGCGAGCCCGGCAGGCAGGCCGATCACGGCGCGTAATGCGCCCGCGCGCAGAAGGTTCGCGCGGATGCGGCGGCCGCTGGAACGCATCGCGACGGCGGGTGGCAGCAGCAGCACGGCGCGGCCACCGGGGCGCAGATGCGACAGGGCGTGCTGGACCCAGGCCAGCTCGGACTCCACGCGCGGGGGGACGCCGTATTCCCAGCGGGGGTCGAGGGCCAGGCGGTCGGCACCCCAATCCCGTTGCTGGAAAGGAGGATTGCTGATGACGGCGTCGAAGGTGAGCCCCGTGAAGGCATCCTCGGTGAGGCTGTCGCCCTCCTCGACGGAGACCAGCATCTTGCCCGGGGCTTCGAAGGAGTTCGCTCTGCGCTCGGCTTCGAGAGCGAGCAGGGCTCGGGCCCGGTGGACCTGGACCGCCAGCAGATCCTGGCCGAAGAGTCCGCGCGCCCCGGCCTGCGCGGCGGCGCGTAGCAGGGCACCGCTGCCACACGCCGGGTCGAGCACTTCGGCGGGCACCGCGAGGCCGGTATCGCGAGCGTCCTCGACGCCGCGGATCAGTTCGACGATCAACTCCGCCAACGGTTCAGGAGTCGGATAGACGCCGGTGGTGGGGTTCTCCTCCAAGCCGCGTTCGGCCAGCACGTCGAGTACGGCGGCTGGGTCGTCGGCGTGCGCGGCGGCGCGAATGGCGCGTAGCACCTCGTCGTCGGCCTCGCGCGGACGCGGATCGGCGGCGAGAGCGGGCAACTGGTCGATGAGGGCGGCAATGCCCTGCGGTCGCACGGCGGCGCGCAAGACGGTGCGCAGCTCGCGCAGCGGGGACTCGGCCGCCTCGTAGCCGTGCTCGCGCAGCCAGTCGCGTACGTCGGCGAGTTCGAACAGCGGCCGGGTGTCGCTGCCGCCGCTGGGCGACGGAAAGTCGGGGTGGCGTCGCCGCCAGTTACTGACGGTGGCGCGGGTGACGCCGGCCAGCCGGGAGATCTCCGCGGCCGTGACCTGTGGGGTGTCGTTCATCCCCCTCCTTTCGTGTCGGCCCCAGCTTCGACCACATGAGTCCGGTTGTCAATCACCTCCAAACCAGTTGACAATGTTTTCGTGTTCATCCTATGTTGGGCGTCGCCCGAAGAAGAGCCGAAAACATTGTTCACCGCAACGACCCATGAACGACAAGACCCCTGGACAGCGCCATTCCCAGCAATCACATCCCGGCCATCAGCGGCACGATCACCAGCAGCCCCATCCTCAGCACACCGCTGCTCAGCACTCCCATCCTCAGCACACCGATCCTGTGCCGCCCGTTCCCCCGCCGCCCGCTGCCCCCGAGCCGGATGCGGCGCCCACGGGCGCGGCCGTACCGGACGGTGAGTTCGAATTCCGGGTGACCGCCGTCGACGCGCCGGTGAAGACGGTGGGTGACAACCGATTCCCGAGCGGCGCGAAAGTCGTTCTACGCTGAGCGAATCGGTCGGTGGATGCTGAACCGACAGACACCGGCCGGTGCGCAATGTCATGCTGACGATCCCCGAATTCCGTTCGGGGCGTACTGAATCGCGAATTCGCCAGGAGGCGGACCTGTGCCGGATATCACCCTTCCACTGAACGAAGCCAACCCTGATCCCCGCGTCGCCTGCATCGTCCTCGCCGATGTCTCGGGCTCGATGTCGGGTGCGCCGATCGCCGCACTACAGAACGGGTTCGCCGCGTTCGTCGAATACGTCACCGGGGACGACCTGGCGCGCAAGAGGGCTGAGGTCGCGGTGATCACCTTCGGCACCGAGGCCCGGGTGGTGGTGCCGCTGCAGGAAGCCCGCATGCTCGAGCCGGTCCCGTTCTCCGCGGGCGGCAGCACGAACATGGCCGCCGCCATCGATATGGCTATCGACATGATCGACGAGCGCAAGCGCGAATACCGGGCCGGCGGCATCCAGTACTACCGGCCGTGGTTGCTGCTGCTCACCGACGGCGCACCCAACCCGATCGGCTTCGACGCGGCGGTCGCGCGGTTGAACGCCCTCGAGGCGGCCAAGGGCGTCACGGTGTTCGCGATCGGCGTCGGCGACAATGTCGACTACCAGCAGCTCGAACGGGTGACCACACAGCGTCCGCCCGCGCCGCTGGCCGGGCTGCGGTTCAACGAGTTCTTCGAGTGGCTGTCGACCTCGCTCGGCAACATGGCGAGCTCGGGCAACCACGGCCGCTCCGACGAGCAAGTGGCGGCCAACTCCGACCAGCAGGTGGCACTCGCACCGCTGTCGGGCTGGACGACCGTCTGATGGTGTGGCTCCCCCGGCACTGGAGGGTCACCGGGGCATCGGCGGCCGGCGAAGCACACCTCCGCAGAGGACTCGGCTGCGACGACGCGTTCGCCTACGCGATCACCGGCGACCTGGTCGTCGCCGCGGTCGCCGACGGCGCGGGCAGTGTCACGCAGACCTCGGCATGGGGTTCCTACACCGTGTGCGACCGGGTCGTGACCACCGCGCTCATCCCGGAGTTCCGCGACTGGTTCGGCGATGTCCGGCGCGGTGAGGTGGCTCCGGAATGCTTGATGGAGTGGCTTTTCCGGCAGGCTCTCGACGCGCTGCACGCGCGGGCTCGCGGCACCGGGCAGCCGGTCGCCGAACTCGCCACCACACTGGCGGTGGCGATCGCCACGCCGGACTTCGCGATCTTCGCGCAGATCGGGGACGGTGTGATCGCGCTGCGGGAACGTGACGGAGTGCGGACGGTGCTCGTCGAGGAGAAGGGCGAGTACGCGAATCTGACCTGGTTCGTGCAGTCGCGCGATGCCTTCACCACCTCGTTCCGTGTACACACCGCCGTCGACGTGACGGCGTTCGCGCTGAGCACCGACGGGATGGCGTACAAGATCACCGATGTGGCCAGCGGGGCCGCGTTCGAGCCGTTCTTCACGGGCGCGTGGGCGGCGACAGCGGCCGACGAACTCGGGGAAGCCGAACTCGAAGCCTGGCTGGCCGGGATCGCCGACGATCAGACCGGCGACGACAAGACCGTCGTGCTGGCGGTGCTCACCGGCACCGCCGAGGGCGACGACGCGACCGCGGCCCCCGCCCTGGAGCGCCGGGTGCAGTCGCGGCGGCCACCGGTATATGTCGCGCCTACCGTGGAAAGCATCGAAAGCTGAGTCATGCAGGTGTTCCGGCTCGACGACGGACGGGTGGTGCGGCTCGGCAAGGAGTTGGCCAGTGCCGGTGAGGGCGTGGTCAGCGAGGTGATCGGCCATCCCGAATGGGTAGCCAAGATCTACCATGCGCACCTGCCGGAGCAGGGGCTCGCGGCGCGCGACCGGAAGGTGCGCGCGATGGCGGCCGCGAAGCCCCCGGGCGCCGAACAGGCCGACGGTTTCGTGGTGCTCGCCTGGCCGGAGCACGCGGTGGTCGGCCCGGACAATCGGGTACGCGGGTTCGTGATGCGCAGGATCGACACCGTCGAGACGGTCGAGGTGCACAGGTTGTCGAATCCGGCCGACCGGGCGGACCCCAATCCCAAGGGCCCGCAATGGCCGAAGAAGGTGACCTGGCTGCATCTGGTCAATATCGCCCGCAACCTGTGCCGCGCGGTCGACACCGCGCACACGGCGGGTGCGGTGATCGGGGACTTCAACGAGCGCAATATCCTCGTCGCCGACACCACGCTGGTGAGTTTGGTCGACTGCGATTCCTTCCAGTTCCGCTCCGGTTCGACAGTGCATCCGTGCGGGGTGGCGCGGCCGGAATTCCTCGCACCGGAATTGGCGAGCGTCGATCTGGCCCGGCATATCAGGGACAAGTCCTCGGACCTGTTCGTCCTGGCAATTCACATATATCTGTTGTTGATGGCGGGCAATCATCCGTTTTCGCGCGGTGACTGGACCGGGCGCGGCGAGAAACCGGACGCGCTGGCGCTGGCCGTGGGCGGGCACTGGGCCGGTGGCGCCCGATCGAAACTGAAATGTCATCCGGCGGCGCCCGAGGTCGGCATGTTGCCCGTGCCCGTGCGGGATCTGTTCGAGCGGGCGCTCGGCGCCGGGGCGAGACAACCGGCTCGACGTCCTTCGGCCGCCGAATGGGAGCGGGCGCTCGCGGCGATCACCTCGAGCCGGTGCGCGCGGGACACGACGCATTACTACCCGGATCGGAGTCGCGACTGCCCGTGGTGCGCGCTCGCCGAGCGGCAGAACGGTGGCACGCGCGTCACGGCGAGATCGAGAGCGAAGACGCTCCCCACGCGGGGGACGGGCACCGCGCGGGTCACCACCTGCACCGCGACGCTCGGCACGAAACCCCGAGGGCAGACGACGGCCATCGGCCGAGCGGCCACTGTCACCCGGCCCTCACTCGCTCGGCCCGCCGCGACACGGCCGCCCGCCACGGCCCGAACAAGCAAGGCCGACCCGGTGGTCACCGAACGCCGGGAGATCGACCGCACCGTCGGACGCCTCGTGCTCGGCGCGACGTCGACATGCCTGACTCCCTGGTTGCTCGGCCATTACCTGCTGCGCGGCAGCTACCTGCCGGTGTCCGGTGAGGTCTACAACGACGAGATCCGGGCCTGGTGGCCGTATTTCTGGGCCGAGTTGCGCGGTGGCTGGGCACTGCTCTGGCTGCTGGCGGCGGTGTTCCTGCTGGTACGACCGTGGCGCGGGCGATGGCTGTCCCTCCTGGCCGGTGTCGCGCTGCTGTCCATGGCGATCTGGGTCGGCCCCGGCGCCGCGGACAGCTTCGCGAGCGCCGAGCGGACATCGGTGGCGGAGCTGGACTCGACCAGGTTCCCGTTCTCCGGGCATCACACCACCTGCGGATCCGTCGACGTGGGTGTCCGGGCGTCCGAGCACGCTCCGGTGCATTCCCTGTGGCAGATGTACGTGTTCACCGACAGCGGCGAAGCCGGCTCGGTCTGTGATCAGGTCGCGGTCTATCACGGCTGGCAGGAGACTGCCTCCCTGCGACTGCCGGACGGCATCGCCTTCGAGGATTTCGGCAGCAGCATGTCGGTCTACTTCCAGGACGTCGGCGAGTCCTATCCGTCCGGCTGGGCTTTCTGGGACTACGACCTGTCCCGGGTGTGGCTCACCGTCCACACCACCAACGGCCGGGTCGTGTCCACGAACCTGCGCGACGCGGCCCACGGAGGGCTGGCTCTTCGATGACGCGCTGGGGGCGCCGGCGAAGCCGCCGACGCCCCCAGACCCCTCGAGTCGTCCTACAGAGCGTGATTCGCCACGAACACCGAGCCCGGCGCGACGGTATCGCGCAACTGGCTCAGGCGGGCCCAGTCCTCGCCGTCGAACAGCCTCCCGCTGTCGACGCGATTCTCGGCGAAGGTCGCGACGAGATGGGGCAGCGACCACGGCGCCATCGCCCGCACCACCGCGAAGCCCGCCGCCTTGCCCGCCACCGCGGCCTGCGGTGTGGGCGCCACCGCGACGCACAGCAGGGCGTACTCGCCCGGAATGTGTGACAGCGCACCGCCGTTCGCGTCGGGGCGGGCGATGGCGCCGCCCAGGTGGCGAAGTTCGGCGAACATCAGTCCGGAGGCCGTGCCGTCGCCGACCCGGTCGAGGAAGGCCGCGACGGCTTCGACGTCGAGCGGGCCGAGGACGCTGTGGTCGCCGACCGCGGGGGTGGGGGCGGGCGGGTCCATGTGCACCTCGACCAGTGCCTGCGCCGGGATGCGGCCGAAGGTGTCGACTTCGGGGGTCAGCGCGCGCAGGGGGGCGAGCAGATCGGCTGCGACCTCGTCGGATTCGAGGATCGCGCCGTCGATGACGACGATGTCGCGGCCGGACAGGAACGGCGGGAGTTCCGGCAGCGGCGGGAAGCTCATCACGCGCAGCGAGGTGGTGGCCGACTCGGGGACGGTCTCGGTCCACCGGACCCATGCCGGGACCACCTCGGCCGCGCGCGACCGGTCCCACAGCAGCATGCCCGCGAAGACATCGGCGTAGGGCAGCAATTCGATGTCGATGGCGACGACCACGCCCAGGTTTCCGCCGCCGCCGCGCAGCGCCCAGAACAGCTCCGGGTTCTCGGTGGCGGAAGCGTGCGCGACGGTGCCGTCGTGCAGGACCACCTCGAAGGCGCGCACCGAGTTCGCGGCCACGCCGTGGGCGCGGCCGTAGAAGGACAGGCCGCCGGACAGGATGTAGCCGGCGACGGCGACGTCGGGGGCGCTGCCGTGCAGGGCGGTCAGGCCGTGCGGGGCGGCGGCGGCCAGCACCTCCTGCCACAGGGTGCCGCCGAGCACGCGGGCCGTGCGGGCGACCGGGTCGACCGTGACACCGGTGAACTGTGACAGCCGCAGCAGCACCACGTCGTCGAGGGCCACCTCGGCGAGCGGGCCCGCGCCGTGACCGGTGCTCTGCGGCGCGATCCGCAGGCCGGCGGCGGTGGCGGCACGCACCACCGCCGCCACCTGTTCCACCCCGGTCGGGACGGCGACCGCGGCGGGGCGCTGGTCGACGGCGATGTTCCAGGGAGCGCGGGCGGCGTCGTAGCCGGGGTCGCCGGGCAGATGGAGTTCGCAGTGCGCGCGCACCGATTCGAGAGCGAGAGCGAGAGTCATGCCGACAACATTCGGCCGACGCGCCGCTCGCCGACATCCCGCGTCGCGGGGTATTTTCCGACCCGCGATGCTGGGGGTGGCCGTCCCCAGAAATCTGGGACGCGGGCGCGACTCCCACGGCAGTGGATTCGATCGTGGCAGAATACCGGCAAAGTGTGGCCGCGAACCCAGAGTTCTGGGATGGTGCCGCGACCGCGGACAGGGCACACTCTGCTCATGGCTCGAGGACTGACAGCGGCACGGGTGCGACAAGATGTGGACGTGGTCGCCCGCGCGGGCCTCGACCTGGAAACCTTCCT